>JAXHST010000099.1:0-5490 GCA_034190325.1 Thermoplasmatota archaeon | reverse complement strand
GAATTCGTTCTCTATCCCTATATGTAGGTCACTGACCACGAGGAAATCTCCAACTATAAGTGCGGGTTCATCGAGCACGGGCTTTATTTTCACGTTTGCCTTTATAGTTTAGAGAGCTTAAATATTTGATGCAGGATAGGATAGCTGAGGTACCTTTACGGTTAGCAATCCTTTTTCTGCAATGTTATACAAGATTTGCAGAGCGATGGATAGGAAACAATTTATAAAAGAAGATCTCTAAGAGATCATGGAAAGAATCTTTGCTCTCTTGATGGGCGCTATGCTCCTTACCATTGCTTCAGTGCCCTGGGCATCAGATGGGCTGATAGAAACAAAGGTAGAGAGAGAAATTAAAGAATGCACCTCGATACTCGCAGGCAAAGAAACAACTCTTGACGGCTCTGTCATGCACACCTATTCCTGTGATGGGGCTAAATATTGTTATCTCAAATACACTCCTAGAGAAAAGCATGAAAACGAGAGTTATGCTGTATTCTCATTTGAAGGAAAAAAGCTCGGCGAGATACCTCAGGTAAATGAGACATATGCAGTATGGTCTACTATGGACGGAGCAGACCATGATCTACCATCAGGAGGCTTAAATGAATATGGTGTGTCCATAGCTGAAACAAGCATACCTGGTAAGGACGTGCTCTTCTCAGAGAACTGTGTCATGGACTACCCTAACCTCATGTTTCTTGCCCTTCAGCGTTCAAAGAGCGCCAGAGAAGCAATAGATGTTATGTCTGCCCTGGTAGACGCTTATGGGTTCTATATGGAATATGGCGGGGAATGCATAACGGTCGCAGATCCGCAAGAAGCATGGATCTTTGAGGTGTTTGGACCCGGAAAGGAATGGGAGCATGGAGAACCCGGGGCTGTATGGGTGGCAAGGAGGATAAAGGATGATGAAGTGTTTGTTTCCGCTAACAGAGCCAGGATAGGAGAGATAGAGGGAGAGGACATAACCTCGTCAAACATATACTCTTTAGCAAAGAATCTTAAGCTATGGGATGGGAAAGAAGAATTTCTCTGGTATGATGTCTATGGTATAGATCAAGGAAGGTACTCAAGTCTCAGAGAATGGAGAGTCTTCTCGCTTTTAGCTCCGTCAGAGCATCTGAGCCCGGAAGGAGAGATATACCCCTTCTCAATAAAAATAGAGCCGGATGAAAAGATCGGAGTTAAAGACCTCATGAACATATACAGGGATACCTATGAGGGCACACAGTTTGACATAACAGAGGCAGAGGCATTTTATATAAATGGCACAAAGAGCCCGATAGCTAGCCCGTACGGACGCAGGAACACAAAGGATGATCTATGGGATTTGCTTGGCATAGAGAGCGAGCGCACGATATCTCAGAGCAGAACAGGTTTTAGCTTCATAAATCAGCTTAGAGGCAATGGGCTCAGCGTTATGTGGTTCGCTGATGACTGCCCGGGTACCTCTATTTATGTGCCTGTCTATGCTGGAATAAAAAGAATGCCTGAAAGGTGGCTGAGGTGTAACGATGAGACATTCGATGATTCTGCATGGTGGATCTTTAACCTGGTAAATAATCTCGCATTTCAATCCAGATATCAGTATGCCATACAGGATATACGAAAAGTGCAGAGTTCCATAGAAGGCAGGTTTCTGACACAGCAAAGAGCCATAGAGAACACAGCTCTGACACCTAAAGCGGGAGATGATCTTCTTGAGAGATATTCATATAAGTGTGCAAACGAAGCTTTAAATGCATACGACGCTCTTGCAAAACAGCTGGTCTATGAGTACTATGCTTTCTGAATTGCAAATTACGCAAAAATATATCAACACTTAAACCAATTTTGTAAAGTGAGACTATGGTAAATGTATGGGGCGAGTATGACAGAGAGATGAGTGAAGAGCAAAAGTTGCTCAAAGAGAGCCTTCTCTCATGGGCTGAAAAAAACCTTAACGCAGAGAGAGTGATAAAGATGAATCAGCAGGGTTACCCTTTTCCAGGAGATGTTATAAAAGGGCTTGCAGATCTGGGCATAATAATGGGTGTTGTGCCCCCTGAGCACGATGGTGCAGGGCTCTCATGGAGGGATCAGGCGCTTATAGCAGACATAATAGGATACATAGATCCGAGCATAGCAACAGCAGCTGGCTTGCAGGCAGTAGAAACTGGATGGGGCTTTACCATAGATAGATATGCTTCCGAGGAAGTGAGAGAAAAATATGTGAAACCAGCGATGGGGGGGAAGAAGATCATAGGGATAGCAAGCACAGAGCCGCAGGGAGGCTCGGATGTTGCTGGCATAAGATCTACTGGAAGAAAAGAGGGGGATGAATGGATCCTCAATGGAGAGAAGACATTTATAAGCGGAGTGTATGAGTGCAAGGAGATGGGCGGTGGTTACTGGGTTGTTGCGCGCACAGAAAAGGCGGATAAGCCTCACAAAGAGCTCACATCCTTCTTTGTGCCCATAGACTCGGAAGGTCTTGAAATAACGGAAGCGTACAGGGATGCAGGAAGGGGTTCGCTTTCAACCGCTGGTTTTGTTATGCATGATGTGAGGGTGCCAGAGAGCTACATGCTGGGAGAGAGAGGAAAAGGCTTTTATCAGACGATGGAGGGCTTTGATAACGCAAGACTTCTCATAGGAGCAAGCGCATGTGGAGTAACAAGAAGAGTCCTTGAAGAGGCTGGAAAGTATGTAAGCGAGAGAGAACTTTTTGGTCACAAGCTTGCACAGTATGAGGGCATAAGTTTTGAGTTTGCCGATTTTTATGCTAATTTAGAAATTCTCAGGTGTACCTACCAGCATGTAGCGGATATGCAGGATATAAGATATAAGGAAGAAGGGATGCCGGTAAAAACTGGAAGGGCAAAGACATATAAACCTCAGGAGATAGCAAAATGGATCGCTATACTGAAATGGAAGGCACCTCACCTTGCCAAGGATGCTGCAGATAGAGCTATGCACTGGTTGGGAGCGGCTGGCTACACGGATGAATATATTTTAGAAACAGCCTGGCGCGGAGTGATGAGCTATTGCGTTGGGGCAGAAGGTGGGGAGAATATACAGAAAATGGTGATAGCGAGAGAGAGTCTTGGCGATGTCGCAAAACCCTATTGAACGCCAGTCTGTTGAGCAAAAGAATGCTAAGATAATCGTATGCATCAAGCAGGTGCCTGACACACAGGAGATAAGAATAGACCCTGAAACAGGAACGCTCATAAGAGAGGGGGTTCCAAGTATTCTCAACCCATTTGATGAGTATGCACTCAACCTTGCCATTGAGATAAGAGACAGGTTTATGGAGGATAGTGAGATAGTAGCTCTCTCTATGGGGCCTTCCCAGGCAGCCGAAGCGCTCAAAAAGTGCCTCGCTATAGGTGCGGATTATGCTGTTCTTTTAAGTGATAGAGCTTTTGCTGGAGCAGATACCTATGCAACCTCCTATACATTAGCGAAGGCTATAAAGAAGCTGGGCCCTGCATCGCTCATACTATGCGGGTATGAAGCTTTAGATGGCAACACGGCCCAGGTTGGGCCTGAAACTGCCAGATTGCTGGGTTTACCTGCGATCTGTTATGTTGAGAGAGTTGAAGCTTTAGATGGTGGAAAGATAACATGCAAAAGGGAGAGTGAGGAGGGCTATGAATTGTTAAAGAGCCCCGTGCCTGCGCTCATAACATGCATGACAACTTCAAGCTTTGAGCCAAAGCTTCCTGGCGTTAGAGAGATCATGGCTGCAAGGAGGAAAAAGCTGGAGGTGTGGAACCTTGAGGATCTCGGGGGCTCTAAGGATGAATATGGGCTCAGGGGATCCCTCACCAGGGTCACAAAGACCTACACGCCAGATATAAAACGAAAAGGCATAAGATTTGAGGGCAAGGAAGGGGTGAAGGAGCTAATCAGTGCGCTGAGAGGGATAATATGACTGATGCGAAAGAGATCTGGGTCTTTGTGGAGCTTACAAGCAAGGGCATAAGACGGGTTTCTCTTCAACTCCTTGCAAAAGCAAGAGATCTGGAGATCAATAGCAGGGTTGCAGCTCTGGTTCCTGGAGGGAACGAAGATGTGTTAAAAGAGCTGTCAAAGCACGGAGCTGAGAAGATATATGTTATAGAAGGGCTCGATGAATACAAAATTGATACATATACAGAAGTAGTTGCTGAGTGTGTAAAAAAATACAACCCGCACATAGTCCTCTTCGGGGCAACTCATATAGGCAGAGAGCTTGCGCCATCCGTAGCTTCCTCTCTACACATGGGGCTCACAGCGGACTGCACGGATCTCTCTATGCAGGGGGACAATCTTATACAGACAAGGCCTGCTTTTGGTGGTAACATAATAGCAGATATATCATGCAAGACCTTCCCGCAGATGGCCACAGTTAGGCCCAACGTTTTCAGCGCTAAAGAGTTTGATGGAGAACCGGAGATCATCAGAGAAAAAGTAAATGCGCCCCAAAGCATCTTTGAAGTTATAGAGGAGATAAAAGCGCAGGGTGAGCACAAAAGTATAGAGGACGCAAGGATAGTAATATCAGGTGGTAGAGGACTTAAAAGAAAAGAGGACTTTGAGATGCTTGAAATGCTGGCGTCATCCCTCGGTGGTGCCGTGGGGTGCTCCAGACCTATGGTTGAGAAAGGCTGGATGCCAAAGTCTGCGCAGGTAGGGCAGAGCGGAAAAACTATATCTCCGGATCTCTACATTGCTATAGGCGTTTCTGGCTCTGTTCAACATCAAGCAGGGGTAAAGAGCGCAAAGAAAATAGTTGCTATAAACAGCGATTCTAGCGCTCCCATATTTGATATAGCAGATTATGCTCTGGTTGGGGATCTGTATGAGATTGTGCCCGCGATGATTGAAGAGCTGAGGAGGGGAAAGAAAAATGATAGAGCTTGAGCTTATACCACCCGTTGCAGTGATCAGGATAAAAAGTGAAGGAAAGCTGAACATCATGGATGGGAAGCTCATGAAGGATATGATAGCAAAGGTCCATAGCATAGAGGATAAAGATGGAGAAATAAGGAGCGCCATCATAACCGGTAGCGGAAGCTCTTTTGTTGCCGGGGCTGATATAAAAGAGATGCAGGAGATGAACCCGGAAGAAGCAGAGAGCTTCTCAGCTCTGGGGCATAGACTTGTAGGAAAGTTGCATGAAAGCAGGGTCGTTTACATCGCTGCGGTGAATGGCTATGCCTTCGGTGGAGGGTTGGAGCTGGCGCTTGCCTGTGATATAATCCTTGCTTCAAAGAGCACCACATTTGCGCAGAGTGAATCAAATCTCGGTATAATACCTGGATGGGGCGGAACCAAAAATTTACCAGAGAGAATAGGAAAGCACAGAGCGCTGAAACTTATGTTAACCGGAGAGAGAATAAGCACCGAAGAGGCTTTGCGCATAGGCCTTGTGGATGATGTTTTTGAGAGCAATGAAGAGCTGATGGAGAAAGCCATGGAGCTTGCGCACAAAATATCAGAAAAATCCCCGCTTGTGATAAA
>JAXHST010000098.1:0-2434 GCA_034190325.1 Thermoplasmatota archaeon | reverse complement strand
GCACATCACACCGCAGAGGTCTATGAGCCATGCAAATGTTACACATATCAGGGCAAAGACAAGTACCGCTATTGTCGGTGCAGCTGTGAGTATGTCCAGAGTGAGACAATGAGAAATCCATCCTGTTGCGCAAGCAAAGCATATCAGTAAGAGAGCAACAATAATGTCTATGATTAAAGAAATTACAGCAAAGCACTCTGCTAATATAGAGAATATTATCCTGTCTGTGAGCCTGCCGAGGTAAGCAGGTACAGATGGTAGTGCCTCAACAGCTGCTGATGCAGTTCCAAAGAGTGTCTGGAGCAGAGATATGGGCATGAATATTAAGGCAGGCAAAGAAGCAAGAATGTTGACACAGAGAGGTATCATCTGGGTTATGATCTCTATGACATTTGGCGGTATGAAGAAGGCATAGAAAGAGGTGAGAGTTCTCATATACCCTAAGAGCGTTGATACCACGGGCACAGGCTCGCACAAGCTCATGAGAGGAACAAATACAATTGAGTTAAAGACACCGGAGCATGCCATCAGCATAAATCCAAACATTATCTGGATTATATAGATTATAAAGTAGATGATAGCAAGAATTAAGAGCGCTGCCGCTAAACCTATCAGCGGGAAGAGGGCAATTATAACAAGGATGAAGAAGAATAAGGGCAGTAAAATATCTGTAAGCAATTGTATTGAGGTTATTATAGCATTTATAGAATCAACAAGACCAATAAGTGCATTAACAATTGATCCAAGTTCAGGAACCCAAGATACAATGAGTGAAGCAATTGAAGTAATCATCTGCAACACAGACACTGTAAATGTGAGGATTGCCAGTATGACCATTAACGGTAGGTAAATGATCATACCTAAGATAAGGCATCCTGAGATAAGGAGAGAGACAATTGCGGCTATACCACCTATGCATGAGGAGGGTATGGCTCCGCATGCAAGCCCTATAACTGATAGGAGCCTTGGACCGAACCACGGCGTCACAAATTCATCGAAGTCGAAAACTGATGCGGGAAGGAAGAGTATAAGGGACCAGAGGAATTTTCTGGTCATTTCTACAATGTCAAGGATCACATCCCATATGGCTCTGGCAAACTGCAAAACTATGACATTGAGTCCCATGGTTGATAGAACTATGCTCGGTAAAAGCTCTGGAAGACTTATGGTAGTCTGCTCCACAGCATCAACTGCTGCGGGTATAAAGCCTCTTATGAGCGCTGGCAGGTTTATTGTAATCACAGAGAGTATCTCAAGGAGCTGTGGGATAAGGATAGCAAGCTCTGGCATAGCCCATATGATGGCAAATATATCTCTTATCAGAGTGGTGAAGGCACCTAATATGTCATATGCAAAAATTACGAGAATATTAGTGCCAGAATTTATCAGGGTCTTTATGATCTCTGGGCCGCTATTTATTATTGCAGGTATAGCGCTGCCAACTTCCTGCACTGCCTCAGGTAGAACATCTGGCAGATTCTGGGTTGCTATGAGCCACTCAACACCAGTTAGAGCATCAAGAAGACCGCTTATGTCTGTTGTGCAAACGTTGCTACACATCTCTGCTATCCTCATTATGACTTCATCAACCTTGCCAACATTTTCTGGCAGATTTTCTATAGCATCTCTTATAGTATCTGTGCTTATGCCCCCAACAAAGAGAGCAATGACTATGAAGACAGGAGCTATGAGAAGGAATGGCGAGAATAGCAGAGCCAGTCCAAAGCCAAGAGTCCAGAGAACCAGCAGAACAACGAAGGTCCCTGTGAGAGGTAGAGCTCTCATTGGAAAGATGGGTAGGGTTAGGACGAAGTCAATTAGGTGATAAAAGACAGCCCTGAGCGAGTTAGGAAGCCCTCTAAATACAGATAGGAGAGCAGATAGAGGCAGAGCTATTATTCCCAAAGGTATTGCTATTGAGTTCTCTGCTAAAGACAGGAACAATCTGAATACTGCAGGATAGGATTTAACAGCCTGTGGGCCTATAGGAATTGGTAGCAGTGGAAAGACCTGCAGTAGAACAGGGGACTGTCTCAGCCATGCAGGGAGCGCATTTATAACTGGAAATAGATTCCTCAATATTTTGTCTGGCAGCGCTCTGAGATTTGAAGGATAATCAAGGAAAAGTGAGCCAAAGCTCTTTATGAGATTTGCATAATCTTCAGTGTTAAGGTCACCAATCAGGCGTGCTATTTCAGGCAAGTTGCGCACTATGGACCATAGGTTCTTGAAGTAGGCAAATGTTATCTCTGTTAGCGTTCCTCTAGAACCTATATCGTTAAGTATTGTCTGGATTGACTCTGGTAGCTCAAAGCTTGAGACATCAGCAAAGGATGCAAGGATAACAGGAAGAAACATCAGGAAAAATATGAAAAGAAGGTTCACAGGCATCATTAATACAAGGAATATACCGATAAAAGGAGAGAGGATTATG
>JAXHST010000097.1:0-5571 GCA_034190325.1 Thermoplasmatota archaeon | reverse complement strand
CTGAGTTCAGATTTAAAGATGAGCTCAGGTTTTATTTTCATAGCTTCTGCTACGATACGAGCTATCTCTGTTACCTCTGTCCAGTCATCAGAGCCCAGGTTATAGATCTCAACCCTGCTCTCTCTCCCTGCATGTCCTGAAAGGATTCCATCTATGGCGTCATCTATATAAAGATATGATTTTTTTTGCTTCCCATCACCAAGGATCTCCAGCGCCTTAGGATCTTTTCTCAGCTTCTCTATGAAATCCTTTATGACTCCGTGGCATCCCTCACCTATGACATTTGCAAGCCTGAATATGGAAGCTTCCATGCCATAGGAAGAGCAGAAAGAGGATATCATAGCTTCACATGAAAGCTTTGATGCTCCATAAAAGGATATGGGCTTTAGAGGACCATAGCTTTCAGGAGTTGGAATTACAGGCGGCTCACCATAGACCGTTGATGAGGATGTGAATATGATCTCTTTTACATTGCATTCCTTCATTCTCTGAAGAAGCACAAATGTAGAGAGTATGTTACCATCAAAGAGCTCTTCAGCGCTTGATTTTACGTCTGCATCTGCTGCCAGGTGATAAACCTTTCTTACTCCCTCCAGATCCTTCTCGCTTATGTGCATGAGATCCTTTTTTATGTCCCCACCTCTTCTGTCAAGAACGATGACCTCATTTTCTTTTCTGAGCCTTTCAACAAGATGCCTTCCAATAAAGCCCATGCCCCCGGTTACCAATACTTTCTCCATAGAGAGAAGAGTTTTACCATTATATTATAATTTTTTTCACTTGAGCCTGTTACTATTCTGATCTCTTCATCTCAAGCTGAGTCCCTGGTAATAGTGGAACATAATTTTTGAAGCCCGATCTACAGAGCTGTGGTACAGTGCCCCAGACGTTCTGTGAGCACAGGGTACAACTTTTCTCCCTATCCTTAGAATGTCTCTGATTATAGTTTCTCAGCGGCGGGGGCATTTGAGAGCGATCTATCAGTCTGAGAAGGCTTCAGGAACATATTCTGACAGAGCTCTAAAGGTTATAGAAGAGAGGTAGATCTTCCCAGAGTTCTTGAGCAAGCCTCGAATATGACCTCATTGAGCGAGGGATGAGGGTGCACGAGCTCTGATATGTCCTCCAAGGATGCTTTAGCCTTTATCGCCAGAGCAATCTCCTCTATCAGCATGGAGGCCTGGGGCCCTATGATCTGCGCTCCAGCTATCTTTCCACTTTTTTCAGCCACAATCTTTGCATTCCCGTAGCTCTCTCCATCACATAGCGCTTTGCTATTAGCAGAGAATGGGCACTCCCCGATCAAAGGCTCTTTAACCTCCTTCTCAGTCAAACCAACCCATGCTACCTCCGGCTTTGAGTAAACAACGGAGGGTATGACAGAATAATCCATAATCTTTTTCGCACCAGCTACGTTCTCCGCAGCAACTATTCCTTCATGCATTGCTTTATGAGCTAACATCAGCCCGCCGGTAACATCGCCTATAGCATATATGCTTTCTACACTTGTTTCCATCCTCTCATTCACGATTATCCTCCCTCTTTCAGTTTTTACCATGCCCTCAGGCGAATTGAGCTTTCTACCTATAGACACTAAAGCTCTCTCAGCGCTTATCCTCTCGCCCCCCTCGAGGATGGCTGTAACCTCCTGCTCCTTTTCCATCCGCTCTATCTTTGAGCCCGTTTTTATCTCTATCCCTTTTCTACGCAGCGCTGATGAGAGCAGTTTTGTTGTTTTATCGTCATTAAGCGCTGGAAGCACATGATCCATCATCTCTATGATCTTTACCTTGGTGCCAAGAGAGGATAGAAAAACAGCGAACTCTATGCCTATAGCTCCAGCGCCAACAATCACCATACTCCCGGGCAGCTCATGCATGCTCAAAGCCTCATCGCTCGTCATAACTTTATCCCCATCGGTTCCAAGCAACTGCGCAGGCTCTGAGCCTGTTGCTATGACTATATTCTCTGTTTCTATTGTATCCCCATTCACCTTGACCCTATTTTTTTCTGCGATCTCCCCTTTGCCCTTTATCACCTTAACATCTGCTTTTTTCAGGAGATATTCTACACCACCACGCAACTTTGAGACCACTTCACTCTTTCTCTGCATCATTCTATCCAGGTCTATTCTTACATTGTCCGCACTCACGCCGAAGTTCTCAGAGCTTTTGAAGAGATCATATAGCTCTGCGCTTCTGAGCAAAGCCTTTGTTGGTATGCACCCTCTGTTGAGACATGTCCCTCCTATCTCCCTCTGCTCAATGAGCGCAACCCTTTTTCCGAGCTGGGATGCTCTTATAGCGCAGGTGTATCCTCCTATGCCCCCACCTATGACAACCAGATCAAAACGATCCATAGAGAGTAACCGATTTTTTATATAAATATGTAGCGACTGAAGGAATGTAAAAAAAGATCTACAGCTTCTGCCCCAATTTTTTATGCTTTCTATCAGGTTCGCCGGATTCTTTCCCTGCGGGTTAATTAACCAGTCTACCCGACGCTTCCCGATCAGTTCAAGAAATCAAGAGCGGCTATCGTTCTCTCTATTTCGTAAAATTCCGGGATTGTAGTTACAAGTTGTTTGAGTTCGCTTTTCCATATTTTTTCCTTTCTTTTTAACGCTTTGAACAGCTCTTCTTCATCGAAATCTCTGTTATAATAGGATAACTTCCTGTTGATGGTATCAATAGATGTCTTAACTCCTTTCTTTATGAGAAAGTAAGTATCGTAAATGTCTCTGGATTTTTCTCTCACAAGTATCGCTCTTATCTTTTCTGCCATTATCTCTGATGGATTCATAGTATACAATGTATAGGGAGGGAGATCTTTATAAATCGGTATAACAGTGTTCATCACCGGCGGCAATAGAACCTCTTCCCTTTTGCTCACTTCCAGGTTTATACAGGTAAGGCTCTTATCTGATCCCTCATAAAGCGGCCCCTTTGCTTTAACCTTGAACGTTATGCTCAGCTTGTCCTCTTTTATTTTCTTTTGGGCTGCTTCGCATCCAAAAAGGCTCATTCCGGTGAGCACTTTGTCGACTATTGGTGCAAGTTTGATATTTTTTGTCAGGGTGAAATCGAGATCTTCGCTAAATCTATTTAAGCCGTACATTTTTTGAAGCGCAGTCCCTCCTTTAAATGTTAGCTCATCACCTATTCTTCTATAAAGGTTCATCAGAAATAGATGCTGAACATAGTCTTTCTCGATCTGTCCCTGGTTAAATCCAGTTGCATCTCTGTAAGCCATGAGATCATTTCTTGTTAACATTGATTATAGCACCTCATTCACTTTTATCCTCCATTTTTGGTTATTTTTTCCAGCAGGTGGCAACAGGGGATTCAACAGATCGTATCTTTCATTGATATGGCTTTTTATTTTCTCGTATGCGTCGACACCGTTTAACTCGAGCAGATATCCCAGCCTTTTCAGAGTAACGATGGAATCCATTTTTAGGGCATAATTCAATATTTTTTCAGTATCGATGCCATCAAAAGCATCGATAGTTTCACTTATTGGACAATATTCTGGCATAAACAGGCTATCCACTATAACCTTCTCGATCTCGCCGATAAAGGCATATCCATTGCCTATTTTTTCCCTTCTATAACCAAATATTCTTTTACTATCAAACCTTACAAATGTTATTCTACTTTCATAATTAATGGCTTTCCTGGATACGGTTGTTGCCACCTGGATGGTTATTGGTATTTGCGTCGTTTTATGATGGTATGCCAATCCAGATAAAAATGAGATGTAAGAGGGAATAACCAGATTTGTGGCTACTACAAGAAGGTCGGTATCTGGTAACGCATATTTTCCCCTTTCTACTCTACTTACCACTCCCTTATCATTCAATCGTTTCATGTAAAGAGCGGCATATCTTCTATCTTTCCCTATGATACGCGATACATCTGGAATTGTCAATACGCCCAAATCTTTTATTTTACTGAGGAATTCCCGCTCGTTCATCAATGAAGGTAACATAGTTCCTTTTTATCAACTTTTTGGTAATTAATTATTATCAAAAGTGATAGTTTTGCGCAAGCAAAAAGTTATCCAGGGACGGCGAGATCGTCAACCTAAGCAAGAAAGATCTACAAATCCTGAAAAGCTTTTGAGAATGCGGAAAGCATCAATATCGTCTATGGTTGTTCTCTTCCTCTTTTTTGGAGAAGTAAGTTCAAATGCTATGTATTCTGTCCCTCCTGTAAGATAGATAAATATCATAGCACCCTTTTTTATGAAAATCGTTAAGTCTCGAATGAATGTAAAAATAGGATATGAGAAAAAGAATTAAATGTAAAAAAATGATATATATTATGAACAGAAAGGTTACTGTGCTCATTTTTTTGTTTCTGAGCTTTTTCCCTCTCATCGCTCATAGTAGTCTGGCTGACGAGGGGAGCACGATAGCGATAGTAGGAGCAATGGAAAAGGAAATAGAGCCCTTTTTGCTCAGGATGAATGTAACTAGAAGCTATACCTATGAAGACCTCACCTTATGGGAAGGGATTCTCAACGGAAAGGATGTTATTTTAGTTGAATGTGGTGTCGGGCAGGAAAGCGCTTCATTTCTTGTGAACAACTACAGGATTGAAGCACTGATATTCAGTGGTGTAGGGGGATCTACTGAGCTGGGGATAGATGTTGGGGACGTCGTTGTTGCAAGCGATTTTCTGTCTATAAACCCCTTTGAGATCTATAGTTCGGATGCTCGTCTGGCTTCACTGGCTATGAACAACTCCTTTGATTTCGATGTTCACTATGGGAGGTTCTACACAACCACTCCTCTGATTATTGATGAATTTATACTGTATCCCTATCTCAGGTTAAGGGATGTAAGTTGTGTGGAAATGGAGAACTTTCCAATGGCTAGAGTGGCTGCAGAAAAAGGGATACCATTTCTTTCTGTTAGAGGGATCTCTGATCAGATCCCCCTTGGCCCCTCTCATGCTCTTACAGTACAGGCGCCACAGCGATCTTGCAGCAGAGCATGCAGCAGCTGTTGTTACTGAGCTGATAGCGGATCTGTAAATCTTTCCTTTCAGCCACGAGCTTTTATGCTTTCACACCCCATAAGTACCTGTTATACGCTCGAAGAGTTCTCTGTATTCAGAGCCCTTTCTATAAAAAACTGGTGGAAAGCCTATGGGAGCATTTACTATCACCGAGGTACCACCAGAGAAGACCTCACCAGTGAATATATCGACCCATTCATCAGGTGGCAGGTATACAGGCCAATCCTTTGCATTCTCTTCATAAACCGGAGCTATCAGCATGTCAGCACCAAGCAGGTACTCATACTGCTCTTCATATGCGCGCGGATCGCTATCATAGTGCAGGAACAGAGGCCTCATCGCAGGAGCTCCTCTCGCAGAGTTCTCTTCAACGAGCTCTTTTAGATATGGCTTCAGCATTCTGTGTATCCCTGTCATCCTTGCGAGATGCTCCAGTGTCTCATTATCGCTGTCGAATTGCCAGTTTTCTGCAGGACGGTTCCCCTCATGTGTTCGCATAACAGGAGTAAAAGCTGCCATTTCCGTCCACCGCATAAAGAGCTCCTTT
>JAXHST010000096.1:0-5781 GCA_034190325.1 Thermoplasmatota archaeon | reverse complement strand
TCAGGGCAATGAAAAAGAGCCCAAAGATCTTGTCCATCTTATAGAAGCTCAGGGTAGAAGCACGGTCTTAGTTTAGATGTGCTTAAAAATATCTGTGAGCTTCTCAGGGGCGATCTTTGACTTCATCTCCGTAACAACGCTTTCGTAATACGCAATCTGTCTCTCTGCCTCCTTCAGCTCTCTTTCTAAAAGCCCCTTCCTTTTTTTCCATCTCTCGAGCTCTCTGAGCGTTTCAAGGATAGCAGAGACCGAATCATCCATACAGGAAGTCTTCTTCTTCCTTTAAATAAATTTACCTTAGAGATGTCTTAAATATATAAATGGCTTTTCCGTCTATGGATCTCAGTCCTATGACGCTTTTTGCCCTTATACTCTTCATAGGAACGAGTGTATCCTACTTATCCAAAAGATTTCATATAACCGCTGTCCCTATCTTTATGATCCTGGGTATAGTCCTCGGTCCTTTCGGGATAGGCATAGAGAACTATGAAGGTTTGAGTTTCATAGGGGATATAGGCTTACTTATGGTAGTTTTCATAGCTGGCCTGGAAGTTTATAAAGAAGAGATTGCTTCAGTTAGCGACACTGTGCTCTTCTGCTTTCTCAACACCATTATCTCATTCTCTGCTGGTGTTTTCATAGGGTATATTTTTGACTATAATATATATACGAGCATGCTCATAGGCTCTATACTTATATCCTCTTCGGTTGGTATAATAATCCCGTTGATAGCGGGAAAGGAGGATCTCAAGAGCAGATTTGGCTTTCTTACGTCTTCAGTTGTTATCCTCGACGGCTTAAGCCTCTTTTTGCTGGCATTTATTATAGAGATGAGCAAGGGCCGCAGCATCATAAATTTTCTTGTTTATTCAGCTATGTTTATTGCCCTTCTTCTATTACTGCTCCCGAAGCTTGCTAATAAATTCTTTGTGAGAAACACCAGAAGCGCATACGAGCTCCCATTTGTGTTTATGTGCCTTGCCAGCTTTGTGGCTATAGCAGAGCTCATCGGGCTGCCAAATATATTGATAGCATTCCTTTCAGGGATAGCACTCGGTAGGATCATAACCACAAGAGCTGTGTATGATGAGATAAAAGCGATTGGGGAGGATTTTCTCATGCCCATCTTTTTTATAGTGCTCGGCATGGGGCTTGACTTTTCTGTCTTTGCTGAGAGTCTGAGCAACTTTGCTTTTACCGCTTCGCTCATCCTTACCCTTATGATCTCAAAGGTAGCAGCAGGCATTATATTTGGAAAGATAAAAAGATATGGCAGAAAGGAGAGTTTTCTTATAGGCTCTATATTCTGGCCGCAATTAAGCGCCACTCTGGCAGCTACCGCTGTAGCATTTAATGCAGGGCTATTTGATAATGTTGCGGTTGTGGCTGTGGCATGCATGGCTATAGTTACATCCCTGGCAACGCCGATTGTGGTTGAGATCCTTACCATCCAGAAAAAAGGGCAGCGAAAAACGATTTAAGCATAAAATGCTCTAAAGCTCTATGGAAAAAAGAGAGGAAGAGCTAAGAGAGAAGCTGAAGGACGTTGTTGATCCGGAAATAGGAGTGAGCATAATGGAGATGCATCTTGTCGATGAAGTGAGGATTGAAAATAACAAAGCTTACATCACCTATCACCTCACAGCTCCCTTCTGCCCCCCGGTTTTTGCCCTGCATATCGGGAGAAATATAAAAAAAGTTGCGATGAGCATGGAGGGCATAGATGGTGTGGATGTAAAGCTCAAGGATCACGTTCAGGCCGAGGACATAAACAAGATGCTTGAAAGCATGGCATGAAGGCGTATATAGAGAGCTATGGTTGCACACTGAACAAGGGTGAAGCCTCTCTTATAGAGGATAGCCTGTCCAGGAAGGGCTTTGAGTTTGTAGAAAAACCGGAAAAAGCCGATGCAATATTCATAGCCACATGCGCAGTAATAGAGGCAACGGAGAGGCATATGCTGAAGCGCATAAAGGAGCTATCTGCGCTAAAAAAGAATGTTTATGTGACCGGCTGCCTGGCTGCATGGAGAGATAGAGAGATAGAGGAGCTCGGCGCCACACCTCTGAGAAAGCTCGATTTTGAGGATCTCCTGAACGAGAGCTCTGCGGACAGAACTAACAGGGTCATATCAACCATACCAATAAGCACCGGTTGCCTCGGAAAGTGCTCTTACTGCGTGACAAGGACTATAAGAGGAAAACTGAGGAGCTATGAACCAGAGCTCATCATCGAAAAAGCGAAGGATCTTATAAGAGATGGAACAAGGGAAATAAGAATAACAGCGCAGGATGCTGCATGCTATGGCTTTGATAAGAAGGCGCTCCATCTGCCAGAGCTTATAAGGGGTATAACTTCCATAGAGGGCAGATTCAGAGTGCGCGTTGGTATGATGACCCCCAACAATTATTTGCGGATAGAAAAAGATCTTCTTTCCTCTTTCGTAAGCAAAAAGGTGTACAGGTTCTTCCATTTACCACTACAGAGCGCGGATGATGAGATTCTTAAGGCGATGCGGAGAGGTTATACCTTTGATGAGTACAGCGAGGCCATAAAAAGGATAAAGGAAGAATATAAAGAGAGCACTATTGCAACTGACATAATTGCTGGTTTTCCTGGCGAGAGCTGGCAGAGCTTTATGAAATCGTACAGAGCATTGCAGCTATTGAAACCGGATATAGTGAACATAACGCGCTTCTCACCAAGGGAGGGGACTGAAGCGTACTCCTGGCCCAGGCCTATAAGCAGGGAGGTGAAAACCAGATCAAGAATGCTAACCAAGATTTCAAGAGACATAACAACAGAGATCAACAGGAGCTTTGTAGGAATGACCCTTGAGGCGCTTACATGCGAATATGGTAAGGATAACACTGTTATGGCTAGGAGTAATTTTTATAAACCAATAGTCATTCCGGCTACCAAACTGGGAAAGTTTATAAGAGCTAAGATTATTGATGCAAACAGGATATATCTTGTGGGGAAGGAGATATAAATATGATCGATATAGAGCTCATAAGGAAAACGCCAGATATCGTAAGGGAGAGCCTGAGAAAGAGGAATATGGGTGAGAGTGTCCTGGATGAGGTTATAGCAGCTGATGAAGGATGGAGAAAAACCCTAACAGAGATAAATCAGATGCGGAAAGAGAGGAATGAGCTTGCAAGAGAGATAGCTAATAGCGAGGACAGAGAGAGATTGATCCTGGGGACAAAAGAGATAGCAGAGGGCATAGCTAAAAAAGAGAGCGATCTCAAAGCAATAGAGGAAAAACGCTTCTCTCTTCTCTCAAGGATCCCGAACATCATTTTGCCTTCAGTGCCCTATGGAAAGAGTGATGATGATAATGTGGAGATAAAGCGCCGGGGCACTGTAAAGGCCCTTGATTTTGAACCAAAAGATCACGTCGATATAGGCCTTGCTCTTGATCTCTTCGATATCGAGCGGGCTGCAAAGGTGAGCGGCGCAAGATTCTTCTATCTCAAGGGAGATGCTGTTTTCCTGGAGCTTGCCCTGGTGAGATACGCTTTTGATGCGCTATTAAAAGAGGGTTTCGTTCCTGTGATACCCCCTGTTTTGACCAGAGAATTCGCACTTTTTGGCACGGGCTTTTTACCCTTTGGTGAGGAGAACATATACAGAATAAAGGGTGAGGATCTCTGCCTCGTAGGAACGGCAGAGGTGCCCTTGGGTGCGATGCACTCAAATGAGATATTCTCTCACAAAGAGCTACCAAAATACTATGCTGGTTTCTCTACATGCTTTAGAACAGAGGCTGGGGCTCACGGAAAGGACACAAAAGGCATCTTCAGAGTTCATCAGTTTGATAAGATAGAGATGTTCAAATATTGTTTGCCTGAAGAATCTGAGAGCGAGCATGAAAAGCTCCTGCAGACCGCTGAGCGCATATACCAGGGTCTGGGGATCCCGTACAGAGTCGTTGAGGTCTGTTCCGGTGAGCTGGGTGCAAGTGCGGCAAAAAAATACGACATAGAAGCATTTTTGCCGGGTCAAAAAGAGTACAGAGAAGTTGTCTCCTGCAGTAACTGTCTGGACTATCAGGCAAGAAGGCTCATGATAAGGTACAGGAGCAAAGAGGGGGATATAAAGTTCGTGCACACCCTCAACTCAACCGCTATAGCGATAGAGCGCACCATGGTTGCGATCCTTGAGAACTACCAGCAGGGAGATGGCAGCGTCCTTGTGCCGAAAGCGCTCCAGCAGTTTATGGGTAAAGAAAGAATAGATAAGTAAAAGAATAGAGGAGAAGAACAACGGATTTATTCTTTGAGGGCTGTTACCCTTATGCAAGTAAGAGAAGCTAAGCAGAGCGATATAAAAAGCATTGCTGATCTTTATGAAGAGCTCAACAGCGAGCACAATGCGCTCCTTCCGGAGATCTTCAGAAAAGCAGCCAGAGCCAGTATAGAATGGCACATCTTTTCAATATTCGGTAACTTCAATTCCATAATCTTTGTAGCTGAGGAAGAAGAGATCCTGGGCTTTGCCCATATCACTGTAGAGCAGGTGAAGAGCAATCCGATGTTCGAAGATAGGTGCTATACATGGGTTCATAACATCTGTGTCAGGAAAGAAAAAAGGGGGCAGGGTATTGGTAGATCTCTGATGAAAGCGGCTGAGAGCTGGGGTGCAGAAAGGGGGGCTAAAAGCATAGAGCTCACAGTCTGGGAGGCAAATGAGGGGGCGCTCCATTTTTATGAGTCTCTAAGTTATATAACTATGAACAGGCACCTCACAAAATCGCTCAGCACCGAGAAAAATTGAGGTAATGCTGTCTGGAGCTGTAGAATGCGCAAAGCTACCACTGAACACAATATAGCTCCTATGTATCCATTTCAGTTAGGCGTTATTCGCTGTAAAGATCCCTCATTGGTGTGGTTAACAAAAGATCTTTTTGCCTGCAAACCTTGAGCATAGGCGTAATACTATCAAAAAGAAACATAAACAATCTTAAATTCCAGACAGAATATCAAGGTTAAAATAGGGAGAAATGCAGTAAACTTATGATCGATGAAGCTGTGCTATTGCTGAAAGAAGGCAAGGTCATATTCTATCCGACCGACACAGTTTACGGCCTTGGTGCCGATGCGCTGAACGATAGAGCTATCAACAGGATATTTGAAATAAAAGGAAGAGAAAAAAATATGGCAATAAGCGTTGCTGTTTGCTCTCTAAGCATGGCAAGGGAATACGCTGAGTTTGACGACTATGCGGAAAAACTGTTTACTAAATACATGCCTGGAGCGCTTACGCTGATAGTGAAGAACAGGAAGTTTCCGGAGATCCTTACCGGAGGTACAGATAGGATAGGCATAAGGATGCCGAATGAAGATATAGCTCTGAGGTTAATAAGAAAGTTTGGAAGGCCTGTAACAGCAACCAGCGCAAACAGGCACGGTAAGCCTCCTGCCAGAACTGTTGAAGAGGCAAGAGCGTGGCTCGGGGATGAAGTAGATCTATATTTAGACGGGGGCAAAAGGGATGGAAAACCATCAACAGTTTACGATTGCGTTTCAAGAAGAGTGATAAGACAGGGATCAGTAACCATAGAGTAAACAGAAAGATATTTGTAAGCTCTATCCCTTAGCCTCATGTGGATGAAGAGCTAATCAAAAAATACAGAATAGCGGGGCGTATCACAGCAGAAGCCCTGGAGATCGCAAAAGAAAAAGCCACCGAGGGCTTCTCTCTCCTATCACTGGCAGAGGAGATGGAGGAGCACATGCGAAAAAGGGGCGCCTTTCCAGCGTTTCCTGTGAACA
>JAXHST010000095.1:0-14814 GCA_034190325.1 Thermoplasmatota archaeon | reverse complement strand
TCAACAACTGCAGCGCAGTCCCCACATGCATACATGTTTGATACGCTGGTGCGCATGTGCTCATCAACTATGATGCCTGTCCTATCAACCTTGAGTCCCGCCTTCTTTGCAAGCTCAGTGTTCAGCGTTATCCCTGTAGCAAGGACTATCTTTGATGCTTCAAACTCTTTACCACCTGCAATAATTCTATTGCCAACTATGCGATCTGGTTGTATTCCCCTCACAACATTTATACCGTGCTCCCTCAGCTTTGCCTCTATAACCTCAGCTATCTCTGGCTCAACAGTAGTCCTGAGTATCCTTGAGCGGACAATAAGGGTTGTCTTTACTCTGCGTTTTGCATATCCTTCTGCAGTCATCAGAGCAACAAAGCCTGCGCCCACAACTACAGCGCTATCCTTAACGTCAAGAAGCTTCGGCAGATCGTCAGCACTCTTAAGAGTGCACACATAAGGGCTATCCGCTCCCTCTATCCTTGGCATAGAAGCTCTTGATCCTGTAGCGAATATGAGAGCATCATAGTTTACTTTTCCTCCATTTTTGAGCAAAACGCTTTGGGATACTATATCCACATCCGTTACTGTTTCTCCTCTCAAAAACTCTATGCCCTCTGTCTCTTTTCCGTATGGTACAGTTATGTTTTCTAAGGTGGCATAGCCAGCTACTATATCTGGCAATCCCGATCTCCTGTAAGTTCCCTTTGTATCATCTGTTATGAGAGTGACCTCAGCTCCTCTTTCTCTGGCAGCTATTGCTGCATGTAGACCACCAACTCCTCCGCCTATTACAACTACCCTCATTGTTTTACCTCCAGCTCAGGGGCTTCCTGAACTTTATAAAAGTCAGGGAACCTCTCTCTATGCCTGTAGTTCTTTTCTATGATCTTGTCTCTCTTTCTCATGTTCTCTGGAGTTCTCTCAACATAGGTGAAAACATCCCTTGGGCAGACACGAGCGCACAGCGGCTTTCCATCACACAGTGTGCACTTTGTTGCAACCCTCCTTGTTTTGTCCATAAATATAGCGCCGTGGGGACAGGAAACAAAGCAGAGCCTGCAACCTATGCATTTATTCTCATTTATTTTTACGATGCCATCCACTCTCTCTATTGCCTTTGTTGGACATGCATCTATACAGGGAGAGTTCTCACACACTTCACACACCGCAGGGAGAGCAAGATTCTTTTCAAGGTATCTGTAAACCCTCACCCATCCTTTGAATGGGTTGAAGATTCTCTGCTTGTCAAAAGAGCATACAATTGCGCAGAGCCCGCAACCGCTGCACTTCTCCTGATCTACAATTATCATTTTTTCGGTTGGTTTACCTGCCACCATAAAAATAGTATACAACTACTATTATAAATAAGTTCGTTATGTTTACTTAAACTAATCGAAACATATAAATACTATATAGTACATATGATTTTATGGAGGTGCATTGATGACAAGAAGCATATGGAGTGCGGTAAGAATAATGATGTACGAGATGACAGTGCTGCTACCGCTACTGCTGGTTGTGCTGGTGGGCTTTCTAGCAGTACTAACATGGGCAACAGCGCAGAGTGGAGCAATACCCTTAGGAATAGGGATAACAAGTATGCTGGGGGTCTCAGATCTGTCTGCAGCCATAGATGTCCCGAGAGAGCTTACAACAACAGTTGAGCTTCTGGGGCACGGTATTGCTGGTTTGACTATAGGCTTCTGAGCCTGTCCCTTTTTTACTTTTTTAGTTCTGGCAAATCTTGCAGACATGGATCTTTAGAGCACAGGTCGTAAGAGATCAAGGATTGAGTAGCTTCATTCAGTCCCTCTTACCACACTTTAAAGTGCATACGGCGTCACAAGGTCTCATTTACAAGGAGATAAAGAATATAAGCGAAAAAACTATTTAGAAATCTGATGCTATTGTATATTGATCCCTTCTCTGGGATTTCAGGAGATATGTTTTTAGGGCTATTGGTGGACCTGGGCTTGGATATAGAAAAGCTAAAAGAAAAGCTGAATGAACTCCAGATTAATTACAATATCAGTATTGAAAAAGTTAATAAAAAAGGAATAGAAGCAACAAAAGCTAATGTGCAGATAATTGAAGAAAAGAGTGAAAAAAATATAAACGAGATCAATAACGTTCTGGAGAAAATCAAAGATGAAGATGTAAGGAATAAAGCCAAAATGATGTTTGATATACTGGTTAATGCAGAGGGAAACGTCCACGGGCTACCAAAAGAAAAGATCCATCTGCACGAATTGGGCGATTCTTTGATAGATATTGTTGGAGCTATCTATGGGCTGAAGCTTATGAGAATAAACCGGGTTTTATCCGCACTGCCCAGGACAGGCAGGGGCTTTGTTGAAACTCAGCACGG
The DNA here is from genome assembly GCA_034190325.1 of Thermoplasmatota archaeon. Taxonomy (GTDB): domain Archaea; phylum Thermoplasmatota; class UBA186; order UBA287; family UBA287; genus UBA287. Next base: position 12,450 of record JAXHST010000095.1, on the reverse strand, counting down.
GAAATATCCTGTACCCGCTCCTGCGACTCTTGAGATCCTGAAAAACACACCTTTGATCTTTGATTCAAACGTTGATAAAGAGACTGTCACACCCACAGGAGCTCTGCTGTTAAAGGGTTTCGTTGAACAATTTGGAGATGTAAGCATAAGACCAGAAAAAACAGGCTATGGAGCAGGCAAAATGGATCTGGAGATACCAAATGTGCTTCGGGGAATCCTTACTGAGGAGAGTGAGGTAGAAGATATTGAAGTCTTGGAGACCAATGTAGACAACATGAACCCTGAGATCTATGGCTATCTCATGGATAGGCTTTTCAAAATGGGCGCATTAGATGTTTTCTACACACCAACCTATATGAAAAAGAATAGGCCTGGAGTGGTTGTTTCGGTTTTATGCAGGTCCAAAGATAAAGAAGGCTTGATTGAAGTGCTATTGAATGAAACTACAACGCTTGGAGTGAGAGCATACTCCTGTGAAAGGCTTGAAATCAAGAGAGAGGTAGAAGTGGTAGATATCGGATACGGGAAAGTCAAAGTAAAGGTAGCACAATACGGAAATAGGACAAAAATAGCGCCTGAGTATGAATATTGCAGAGAGATCGCAGAGAAGACTGGGAGACCATATGTCGAGGTGTACGAAGATGCAAAGAGAGCATGGAGAGAAAATAATGTTTGAAATTCTTGAGAGATACAAAGAAGGCAAAATCAGTGAGGAGGAAGCGAGAAAAAGGATTGCAGATCTTTTATATTACAGAGATGAGAAGTTCTTTCTTGACTTTAACAGGGAGAATAAGACAGGATTTCCAGAGATCGTGTTTGCGGAAGGAAAATCTGTAGAAGACCTTTTAAATATAACAGAGAAATTCCTTGAAAAAAGCAAACGTGTGTTCATCTCAAGAGCCGGAAAAGAAAAAAGAGACGCAGTAAAAGAAAAATTCAGCAAGGAAAGGATCAAAGAAGCGGGCACCATCCTCATGGTAGAGAGAGAGGAAAGGGAAAACAGGTTAGAAGGAAAGGTGTGTTTAATAACAGCCGGTGCATCGGACATAGATTATGCTGAGGAGTGCTCTCTCATCCTCGAGGGTTTTGGAATAGGCATTATAAAATTTTATGATGCGGGCATAGCAGGAGCGCACAGACCATACATGGCCATAGAAAAAGCAAAGGATGCTGATCTGCTTATTGTTTTTGCTGGGATGGATGGGGTCCTTCCCGGGTTGATTGCTTCTTTGACCAGCAAACCGATCATAGCAGTTCCCATACCAACAGGTTACGGAATGGGTGGGGATGGGAAAGGTGCTTTGATAACCATGCTTCAGAGTTGTGTTCCAGGAATTTTAGTGGTTAACATAGGCAACAGCATAGGAGCGGCTGCGGGAGCTTTGAGGATCCTTGGCAAAAATGAGAAGCATTGAGCAAGAGATCAAAGATAAAAGAAGCGTTGCTGTGATGTTCTCTGGAGGTGTTGACAGCACTCTGCTAGCAAAGCTAGCCCATGATGCTCTGGGCAAAGATGCAATCGCATTAACAGTGGTCTCCCCTTTGATTGATCCTAGGGAGATAGAAGAAGCAAAGGAGATTGCGGAGAACATCGGGATAGAGCAGGCATTGATAGAGATGAACGAATTGGATGATCCATATTTTACGAGCAACCCGCCAGATAGGTGTTATAGATGCAGGATCCTAAGAAACGGAAGAGTGAAGGAATGGGCTGAAGAGAGAGGCATCAGAACGATAGCGGATGGATTGAATTATGATGATCTAAAGGACTACAGGCCAGGTATAAGAGCATCAGCAGATATATGGCATCCTTTTATAGAGCTCTGCATGGGCAAAGAAGAGATAAGAGAGAGGGCAAAGGCGCTGGGGCTCAAAAACTGGAATAAGCCAGGTAACGCTTGTTTTGCATCGCGATTTCCATACAACTTTGAATTGAACAAAGAAAAGGTAGATCTGGTCAGAAAATCTGAAAATTTTTTGATTGAGATGGGTTTTAAATCTGTCAGGGTTAGATATTTTCCCTTCAATTTTGCTTCGATAGAGACCGAAGACCTGGAAAAGGCTCTGCTTTTCAGAGCGGAGATAGTTTCCGCTTTGAGGTCCTTTGGTTTTTCCTTTGTTGCTCTAGACCTAGAGGGCTTTCAGAGTGGAAAGCTAAATAGAACTGTGACTTTTAGATAAAAAGCCCTAGGCGTCTTATTCCTGGGCTCCCTTGAACAGCACACGGTAGGGCTCAGCACCACAGAGCGGGATTCAATCTTTGTGTGATATGAAACATCACAAATATAAGCAGATAAGTGCATTAACCTTATGGTAAGGGTTATGGCCTCTGGTGTCTTTGACATAATTCACCCGGGTCACATATTCTATCTGCAGAAAGCAAAAGAGCTCGGTGATGAGCTTTTCGTTGTTATAGCAAACGATAAAACAACTGAGAGAAAAAAGAGGAAGCCGATAATGCACCAGGAAGAGAGAGCTTTGGTTGTAAGCGCATTAAAGCCTGTTGATGGCGTTGTCATAGGAAAAGAGACTGGCGATATCTTTGATACAGTCAAAGAAATAAAGCCAGACATTATAGCACTTGGCTTTGACCAGGAATTTGATGAAAAATTGCTGGAAAGGGATGCGAAGGAGCATAAGCTGGATATGAGGGTTGTAAGGCTACCGAAGATGAATGGTGGCACTGATGCAACCAGGAAGATAATAGCAAAAATACTGGAGGCATTCAATGATAGAGAAAGAGCTAATCCTTGAAAATAGGGTAGGTCTGCATGCAAGGCCTGCAGCGAAACTTGTTGAAACGTCAAATAGGTTTGAATCAAAAATAACGGTAGATTATAATGGCAGAACTGCAAATGCAAAGTCTATTTTAAACATTCTTGCCCTGGGTGCTGAGCATGGCGCAAAGATAAAGGTTAGCGTAGAGGGTAATGATGAGGAGGCTGCCATGCAGGCTATTGAGGAGCTTATATCAAACAGATTTTATGAAGAATGAAGATCAAATCATCCTTATTCTTCCTTCAACCCTGGCTTCAATCTTTCCACTGGACTCTGCGTATTGTAGAAGGAGATCCCTGACCAGAACCCCTGTGTCAATAAGGTTGTTGCCCTCTTCAAAGATATAGTATCCATCTCCGCCACCAGCCATGAATGAATTTGTAGCTACAAGGTATTTTTCATCATTTTTTAGAGGTCTGCCTTCTACGTAAACATCCATTACTTCATCATCATATGTAAAGTTCAGCCCGGAAACCTGAACTATGCCATGTAATAGCTCTCCACTCTCATCAGTGGCTATCCCAATTTCTAAAGCCTCTCTGAGCTGTGATCCTGTGAGCTCCACAAGAGCAACAGTGTTATCAAAGGGCATTATTGAGAATACGTCACCTACGGTAACGTCACCAGGTTCGAGATCGGCTCTTATACCCCCGCTATTCGTTAGAGCCACATCTGCATCAAAAGCCTGGCGCATGATATCGCACACCCAGTTACCCAGAGCGCTCTCGCCATCGCTGTTGCGCCTGAGCTGAGAAGGAGAATAAGCTATAACCCTCTCCATCTCTCCCTCAACCATGCTGTAGTATTCATTTACTATATCAGATACCGTTTCACTTTCATAATCTGGGGTAACGTTTATAACCTCTGAGCTAACGTCTACGATCTCTGAATTTCTGTCCATAGTTAGATTGACAACGCCTATAGCAGTGCCGTATGCATAAGCTTCCATGAATGTGCAGTTATCGTACCTCCAATTCGCCCCTTCATGCGTGTGGCCCCCGAGGAAAATATCCGCGGTAACGCCTGAAGCCTTCAGGGCAATAAAGCCCTCTGAGCTTTCATCCTCCGCACCCATGTGCCCGGCGATCACCACAACATCACAGCTTTCGTTGTAATTATTCTTTATAGCTTCACCCGCATCTGTGAATTGGAAGCCCTCTATTCTCTTCTTCTCTGTTATCCCCGGTGTGAGCTCGGTTGTGAGACCGATTATCTGGATGTTTACGCCATCCACGTTCTTAATAATGTAGGGCTCAAAGAGATCATCATAAACTACATTGGCTGATAGGAATGGAAAATCTGCCCCATCCATCAGATCTTTGAGCACATCCACACCCCAATCAAACTCATGGTTACCCACAGCAAGACAATCTACGCCCATCGCGTTATAACATTCTATCACAGATTCGCCGTAAAAAAGATTTGATATGGGCCTGCCCTGGAAAGCATCACCAACATCTATAACAATGGTGTTGGGGTTCTGCTTCCTGAGCTCTTCTACATAACCTGCTATCTGCACGATACCGCCCTTATCTTCCGTTAATAAAGCCCCGTGCAGATCGTTTATGGAAACTATTGTTATTCTTTTCTCAGTCGGGTAAAAAATGAAAAACAGAGAGAGAGCTCCTATCACCACAGCGATCGCCACTACAGCAGTTATCACTCTGCGCTGCATACATGGTATTCGCTCTCTAGTGTTTTATCTCTTTCTATATGCTCGGCTGTGCAGTATCTGCCTCTGCAACCCTTCAACGCTTCAGGAATTTTTCCTCAAACTCATCCAGAGCATCTCTTATGTCTGGCTTTCCTATCTCCTGCAGCTCATACCTGACCCTGACTATAGGCTTGTTCACCTTTATGACTCTGTTTAGATCTATGGGTGTGCCGGAGAGCACTATATCACACTCAACAGCATCTATAACTTCCTTGAGCTCTTCTAGCTGCTTTTCTCCATAGCCAAGAGCAGGTAGAACATACCCGCTACCAAGTTGCTGATATTTCTCAAAGGCTCCTTTAATGCTGCCCTTTACATATGGCACAACGTTAACTATCTCTTTAGCCCCGAACTTCTTTGCAGCAACGTAGGCTGCACCTATGCTCATACCACCATGGGTTAGCGTTGGTCCATCTTCGACAACAAGAACCTTTTTACCTTTTACGCTCTTAAGATCGTTGATGAACAGAGGAGAGGCTGCCTCGATTATGATGGCATCTGGATTCATCTCTGTTATATTCTTCCTTACAAGCTCCACACTCTCTGGAGAAGCTGAATCCACCTTGTTTATTACCACATAATCTGCCATCCTTATGTTTGTCGATCCTGGGTAATAGCTCCTCTCATGCCCTGCACGCAGGGGATCTGCAACAACTATCTGAAGGTCTGATCTATAAAATGAAAAGTCATTGTTGCCTCCATCCCATAATATCACATCAGCCTCTTTCTCTGCATTTCTGAGGATCTCACCGTAATCAACACCAGCATAGACTATTATTCCGTTATCTATGTGGGGTTCATACTCCTCACGCTCCTCTATTGTGCACTTGTGCTTGTCAAGATCCGCATACGTCTCAAATCTCTGGCATATCTGCTCTCTCAGATCACCATAGGGCATAGGGTGTCTTATAACCACAACCTTATAGCCCCTATTTTTGAGCTCTAAAGCAACCTTACGCGTTGTCTGGCTCTTACCGCAACCTGTGCGCACCGCGCATATAGAGATTACAGGCTTTTTTGAGCTTATCTGGGTGCTTTCTGGACCCATTAGCTTGAAATCAGCACCATTTGCAAGAACTACAGAAGCTTTCTCCATGACATAATCGTATGGGAGATCGCTGTATGCAAGAATCACTTCGTCTATATTCTTCTCCCTTATTATTCTGGGAAGATCACTCTCCGGAAGTATAGGGATCCCAGCCGGATAACGTTCACCAGCAAGCTCTCTGGGATACATTCTTCCTTCTATGTTCGGTATCTGTGTTGCTGTGAAGGCAACAACCTCATATTTGTCCGCAAAGGGACCATCCCTGAAAAAAACGTTAAAGTTGTGGAAGTCTCTTCCAGCAGCCCCCAATAGCAGCACTCTTCTTTTCATGTTTTCCCCTACCATTCTATCACCACCCCTAAGCGCTCTCAAAGATATTATAGATTTCGCTTAAGGCTCACAAATGCTAGGCCTTTAAATCTCTAATTCCTATCCACCATTTCTTTAATTCACAGGCAATAGATGTATTGACGGCAAACTTCAACATAAAAATAAATAAAATTTAGAGAGGTCGCTAAGGTTCTACGGGGGAATCTGCATATAGTGAGTTTGAATACGACCGAGCTTAAGCTCGGTCTATAGAACGTGCAAGCACGTTCGTATTCTAACCAATGTTGACACAGAACCAAAAAAATAAAAATAAAAAGAAAAGAGGTTACTTGTCCCCCTCTACCTTCATCTTTTCCTCAAAGATGCATGGGCTGCAGCAAGCCTGGCCACAGGCACTCTATATGCAGAACAGCTCACATAGTCCAATCCAGCTCTATGACAGAAATCTATCGAACTTGGATCTCCTCCGTGCTCTCCGCATATGCCTAACTCTATCTCTGCGTTTGCGCTTTTACCCTTTGTAACAGCTATCTTCATGAGCTCTCCAACGCCCTCTTCATCCAGCCTCTGGAATGGGTCAAAATCCAGAATACCTCTCTTTATGAACTCTGGCACAAACTTACCCACATCATCTCTGGAGAAACCAAAGGTTGTCTGCGTGAGATCATTCGTTCCAAAGGAGAAAAATTCTGCATGTTTTGCTATTCTGTCCGCAGTAACGCAGGCCCTTGGCAATTCCACCATTATTCCCACCTTATACCTTATATCTGTCTCCTGTTCCTGCATCACCTTTTTAGCAACTCTATCAACGATCTCTTTCTGGTTTATGAACTCTCTGACATCGTTGACAACAGGGATCATAACCTCTGCTATAACCTCCTTTCCCTCTCTCTTCACCTGACATGCAGCCTCAAATATCGCTCTGGTCTGCATCTCAGTTATTTCCGGGTAAGTTATGCCCAATCTGCAACCTCTGTGACCAAGCATCGGATTGATCTCATGGAGTGATTCTGCCTTGCGCTTGAGCTCTTTTTCGCTTATACCCATAGCCTCTGCCAGATCCTTTATCTGCTCCTCAGTTTTTGGCAAAAACTCGTGGAGCGGGGGATCTATGGTTCTTATTATAACGGGCTTACCGACCATCTCCCTGAAGAACTCTATGAAGTCACTTCTCTGCATTGGCAGAAGCTTGCTGAGAGCTTTCTTGCGCTGATCCTCTGTATCGGATAGTATCATCTCCCTCATGGCTTTTATACGCTCTCCTCCGAAGAACATATGCTCTGTTCTGCAGAGACCTACACCCTCTGCACCAAAATTATGCGCTACTCTTGCCTGCTCTGGTGTATCTGCATTAGCACGAACGCCGAGTCTTCTAAATTTATCAGCATAGCTGAGGAGCTCGGCAAACTCGCCCATAACTGAGGCTTCAACCTTTGGGGCATCGCCCAATATCACTCTACCATTTGTTCCATCAAGGGTTATTACATCCCCCTTCTTCACCACCACGTCTTTAGCCCTGAATTCTTCCCTTGCCACAGATATTGCTTCACAGCCAACGATGCATACTTTACCCATCGCCCTCGAGACCACTGCCGCATGGCTGGTCATACCACCATGCTGTGTTAATATCCCTTCACATGCATCCATCCCGGCAATGTCCTCGGGAGAGGTCTCAGCTCTCACAAGGATCATCTTTGCTTTTGGATCCTTCTCCTTTATCTCAGCAGCCTCTGCCGAATCAAATATAACCTTACCTGTTACAGCCCCCGGAGAAGCGGGCAGCCCTCTGGCTATCTCATTTACCTCAGCTTCAGGATCTATCATAGGATGCAGGAGCGTCTCCACCTGTTCCGGCTCTATTCTTATGACGGCTTCCTCCTCACTTATGAGCCCTTCTTTGACCATATCTACAGCTATCTTCACAGCTGCCAGAGCCGTCCTTTTTCCTGTTCTTGTCTGCAGCATATAGAGTTTGCCCTGCTGTATTGTGAACTCGAAGTCCTGAACATCCTTATAGTGCTTCTCGAGCGTCTCAGCCACGTTAAGCAACTGTCTGTACGCATCTGGTATTGTTCTCTCGAGCTCGGAGATAGGTAGAGGAGTTCTTATGCCAGCCACGACGTCTTCACCCTGAGCGTTTGACAGGAATTCTCCATACATATTTTTCTCCCCTGTTGCAGGATTCCTTGTGAAGCCGACGCCAGTAGCACTATTCTCACCCATGTTCCCGAAGACCATGGTTTGAACATTTGCTGCTGTACCCCAATCGTCAGGTATGCTGTTTATCTTCCTGTAGGTTATTGCTCTCTGATTATCCCACGACTTAAAAACTGCGTCTATAGCGAGCCACAGCTGCTCCCTCGGATCCTGTGGAAAATCTCTACCTGTCTCTTTCTTCACCAGTTCTTTGTACTGTTTTACAATCTCCTTCAGGTCCTCTGTGCTCAGCTCATAATCATACTTCAGCCCTTTCTTCTCTTTTACGCTCTGAAGGATCTCTTCGAACTTTGCATGTTTTATACCGAGAACAACATCTCCAAACATCTGTATTAATCTTCTATAAGAGTCCCATGCAAAGCGTTCATTGCCAGTCATCTTTGAGAGGCCATTTACACTCTCATCATTTAGACCAACGTTCAATATTGTGTCCATCATACCCGGCATGCTTGTCCTTGCGCCAGAGCGGACAGAAACCAGAAGAGGTCTATCTCTATCCCCAAAGTTGAGTCCCATCTCATTTTCAAGTTTTTGCAAAGCTGCCTCAACCTGCTCTTTTACCCCTTCAGGGTACTCTTTATTTCTGTAGTAATAAACGCAGACCTCTGTTGTTATTGTAAAGCCAGGAGGCACAGGGAGCCCAATGTTTGTCATCTCAGCAAGCCCTGCTCCTTTTCCTCCTAATAAATCCTTCATATCTCTTCTACCTTCAGCTCCATCTTTCCCAAAGTAATATGCGTACTTTGCCATTTTTCACACCGGAGGATAAAAGTTTTGTTTCTATTTAAACTTAGAGATTCTTTATAATTAGAGGTACGGGAGCTTTCCCAGGGTATGAATCCTTCACTGAACTACAGGACTCTATTCCCTACAGTTTTTTGTAGAATATTTAAGAAGTGGCAAAAAGTCAATTGGAGCCTTAGCAAATTTTTAAGACGCAGATTTTAGAGCACAAACCATGAGCGTTCATCAGACAACCCTATTCATCCCAGCTCTGCATAGGAAGCCTTGGTCACTGGAGATCAATCCCAGAAATCTTTTGTCCTTGCATAGGTGAGCTCCGCCTCCAGTATTTTGCGCAGCAGTGTTTCTTCATCCCCCCTTCTTGTGGATCTCAGGACACGCATAGCCGTTGTTGCACCTACGCCATTTGCTGCTATAGCCAGAAGCAGGGATTTACCGTAAGAATTGAATAGATTAGAAACAACATAGAGATCTTTTATTACTTTTTCCTCCTCGCTGTTCTTCTTTCTGAGAGCTGCGAGTTTCTCTTTCTCCCATGGCCTGAGAACAGTAATCCTTATGGAGCCACAGAGGGGGCATTTTGTTGAGCTTACTCGCCTTACCTTTGTCACCTGCTGGTACTTTTTGCAATTCATACAGAATAGCATTATATCGCTGTTCTCGAGCCTTTCCTTCAGTAGAGAGAGGATCTCATGCTCAGAGCGCAGTGGAGATACTATCTGTTCCTTTGTTAGCCCTATTCTGCTTATCTCAGAGAATGAGGCCTGCTTTACATTTATCTCTCCTTCTCTCATTCTCCGCAAAAGATCCTCGCACATGCTGACGTCTAGCCTCTCTTCGAACATCTCTCTTAAAGCCTCATCATATATGGGCGTTCTATCAAATGCCGAAAAGACTCTACCGCTCAGATCCCTGAAGCTCGTACTCTTCTTTATTGCTCCGAAGCGCCTTGCAACGTGGAAGAGAACATAGCGAAGTTGATAAGTTCCATTTATTACTGACTCTGTGGCTTTTCTGAGGTCGTTATTGCTCAGCAGGTATTCTATTATCTTCTGCTCAAGAGATGCTATCTTTCTGGGCGGCTTTATCACTATTCTGCAGGGATCTACCCCCATGCTGAAGCTCTCGCCGAACTCTCTCAGAAGCATTGAAGACAGGTATCTGGATAAGGATTCGTTGACTAAAGTCCCGAAACAGCAGTTTATAACTATCACATTCTCATCACTCTCCACTGTCACCGTTTTATCATCACTCTGCCCTTCGAGCATTCCTTTCCTTTTTCTTCCCACCTCCTGCGCTACCTCAAATGGCACAGGTATCTCTTCACCTATCCATGAAGGTATCGCGGCAGTGCTTTTTTTCTTCTCAACTATGATCCTATCCTCCTCTATCTTAACAACCTCCCATGTTTCTCCCTTGAATATGAAGGTGCTCTGTGGCTTTACATATGAAGAGACAAAAGATTCGTCAAGGTTTCCTATTCTCTTCCTTGTAGAGTATTGTATTACAGAGAAAACACGCTCATCGGGTATCATGGAGAGGTTTGTGAAGTAGTACTCAAAGCCCTTCCTCTTTAAAAAGATCCTATCCCCGCTCAAACCAACAATCCGTTCGTATGCTAACTGCTCAACCACAGAGTCAAAAGCTTCCATACCATAGAAAGGATAAGCCCTTTTTATGGTTGCAAATATGCTTTCTTTCTCGCTTCCTCCTTCGGATAGAAGGATACCAACTATCTGATTGGCCAGAACATCTAAAGGATTGCGAATCATCCTTGCTCTTTCTATCCTTCCCTCTTCAGCGAGTTTCTTTATAGCTAGAGATTCAGCATACTCATCGAAGTTTGTTGCTATTATTGCACCCTCTGATATTAGATCCCTGCGGTGCATGCTTCTACCTACGCGCTGCAGCAGCCTTGTCACCTGCCTGGGGCTATTGTACTGTATCACAAAATCGACTCTGCCAACATCTATGCCAAGCTCTAAAGACGAAGTGCATATGAGCGCCTTTAACCTTCCCTCTTTAAAGGCATCCTCAGCCTCTATGCGAACCTCTTTTGAGAGAGATCCGTGGTGCACCCCTATGCTTTCATCATCCATCTCGGATGCGATGTATTCTGCCGTCTCTCTTGTATTTGTGAATAGAAGGGTAGCATTGTGCTTTTCTATAAGCTCCCTGCAAACTTTTATAGGGTCCTCGAATGCTTTGATAACCTCAACCCTCATCCTTTTAATACCGCTGACATCCACAATAGCGCAATCCCTTTTATTCCCAAACCTGTCTTTACCGCACAGAAACTCTGAAACCTCCTCCGGGTTTCCCACGGTAGCGCTGAGTCCTATACGCTGGATTTCTCTCTTACTCAGATCCTGCAACCTTTCAAGAGCAACAGCCAGCTGTGCTCCCCTCTTGTTATCTACGAGCTCATGTATCTCGTCGATTATCACAAACCTTAGATTCTTGAAGTTGTTTTTCATACGCTTTGCCGTAAGCAGGATCTGTAGCGTTTCGGGTGTTGTTATCATTATTTTCGGGGGTTTCCTTGTCTGCTTTGCTCTCTCACTGGCAGGGGTATCCCCATGGCGCACAGCTATACTCACATCAAGTCTTACAGCAAGCTTTAGCAGCCTCTTCAACATATCTCTGTTTAGAGCACGTAGAGGAGTAACATAGAGAGCAAAAACCCCTTCTTCTTTATCTTCCAGAGCTTTGCTAAAAACTGGAAGCATAGCAGCCTCGGTTTTGCCATATCCTGTAGGGGCTATGGTAAGCACATTCTTTCCTGATAGAATAAGAGGTATAGCAAGTCTTTGTGGTTCTGTCTCTTCCTCAATCCCTATAGCTCCAGCAGCCTCTACAACCCTTTCATCAAGCAGTTCTAGCATACCTTCTCCTTATTATCTGCAAACTTCCGAGATAAGTGCCATCTAAGAGATACACTTCGACATCGCTATCTTTTACATCTCTCAGCACCGGGCTGAGAAATCTCTCGCCTATCCCCCCGGAAAGGAGGGGATTGAAGGGAGGCATAACCGTTATTGTCTTTTTCTCTTCTCTTTCATCTTTAACCTCTTTTGTTATTCTCAACCAGCACGGCTCAACACTCCTGACGCCATACGAATCTCTTAGCTCTATGGATGCATGCTCGTGCCCCATGAACCACCTGCTAGCTTTCATAACCTCTGCGCCGGGGTATGCATGGCCATGAAAAAATCCGCAATCCTCTATCCTTACTCCTGTTGATGGATACATCTCTATACCGAGCTCGGGCAGAAGAACGTCATGATTTCCCTGCGTTAATATTATTCTTTTAAAGCTCTGCTTCAGTCCTCCAAAAAAATTTATCAGAGCTACGCGCTCATGAAAAACTGTCCTGGGCACAAGGTGCTTCACATCCCCAAGAATTATTAGCTTTTTTACCTTCTCTCTCCTGCTCAGAGAGATGAGTCTTGCTAGAAGCTTCTCTGTCTGGTCTGGGATAGATATCCCCTTCTCATTGAATTCGTTCTCTATCCCTATATGTAGGTCACTGACCACGAGGAAATCTCCAACTATAAGTGCGGGTTCATCGAGCACGGGCTTTATTTTCACGTTTGCCTTTATAGTTTAGAGAGCTTAA
>JAXHST010000094.1:0-28815 GCA_034190325.1 Thermoplasmatota archaeon | reverse complement strand
GAGAAGCTCCATCCGGGTAGCTCTTATGTTAGCACTTACCACATGAGATAAATGATAAGCTTCTATTTAAAATATTTCCATAAAGAGTTCTAAATAGTGCATAGGCTGTTAAGCACCTGATGGCCATTTCTGATTAAACTTTTTGATGATCAGGGATTACTCCTTGTACTATAAAAGAGAAAAAGATCAGGCTGGAACCACGTACGTATCCGCTATCTTATCGTGCCATCCCTGCTTATCTTTATCGATCACGATCCAAAGGTAGCCTATATATATCACCAAACCCGAAATCATCATTCCCACCCACCTTAAAAGTCCTTGTGTATATCCTATTGGATAGGTGCCGTCCGTTCTTATGAGTTTTATCTTCATCGCCATCATGCCCAATGTCTGTCCCCTGCCGAATAGATAAGTAAAGTAGGCTGCGGATATTGCGATGCCCATAACATTGCCAACGGTCTCATCGCTCAGAATTAAGACGCCTCCAACGACCCCCATTATTATCGCATCTATCAGGAATGATACAAATCTCTTACCGACGCTCGCCTTCTCAATGGTCCCTCCCTCAACGATATCGTCCATACTTTTCTCCTCCTCTATGAATATGATTTTTATATTATATAAAAGTTTTGATTGCGTTTTCAACCTGAATGAAAAGATAAACGGGAGTGAATCACAGATAATTCTCAAATTCGATCAATCCATTCTTCAGAGGCATAGCGCTTGGCCTTTTCCTCTGCCAGTAATCTCTCATCGCTCGTAACTTCGTTTTCGGCGGATCTGCATCGAAAACCCTGGTAAAACCATTTTTCAATGCCTGGCGTCCCTCATCTGACGTCAGATCTAACCCGGTTACTTTCTTTAACATCGGAGATCATCTTATCCAGCATCAGCATATTATAAATGTATGCACTTGAGTGCTAAGCGCCATAATATGATATCATACCTCTTCCGAAAAGCTAAAGTTAGGAGAGTTCTTTAAATCCTGAAGCTTATTAACCATCTCGCATCTTTTGCAGATCTCTCTGCTTGTTGGCTCACCGCATTTCCTGCACTTCTTTATCTCCCCCCCTCTACGGAACAGCTTTGATATCCTGTCATAGCTTTTTACCATTCCATGTCTTGCTCCTGGAGATCCTTTCTCAAGGATATTAACAGCGTCTCTATACCTGTTCCTCTCAGCTACCTTAGCATAGGGACATTCCCCTATGTGACAATTTATCCCTTTAACAAAGCAATATATAGCCACCTCTCTCTCGGGTATCCATTTGAAGGGAGCAATCCTCTTTACAAATACTCTTCCAGAATAGGGCGGCAGGCCTCTTGCTAAATCGTTGTGGGTTACGTTCATCAGCGCTGTCTGTGCCATATCATCCAGGTTATGGGCGAACAGAAGGTAATCAACATTCATCTCTTTCGCCACCTTGTTTATATAATATCTCCGCATCACACCGCAGAAGGAGCACTCTGCGTGCTTTATTCCCCTTTCCTCATACAGAGAAAATATGTCATCGATAGAAAAGCCAATCTCTTTCTTCAGATCCACAATTACATGCTCAACACCAAGAGCTCTGCAGTTATCCGCTGCGATCTTTATGCTGTCATCTCTGTAATCTTTTATGCCTTCGTCGAGTGTTATTGCTATGACCTCTTCAATGTTATCGCAGGCAAAATGAAGGAGGGCTGTACTGTCCTTACCCCCGCTTAAAGCCACCGCTACTCTCCCTTTTATGCCTCTTATCTCCTTTTTGGCTCTCTCTTCAAAGAACTCAGTAAAATGTTCAGCGCAGAGATGGGCGCCACTGTATCTTATGTGCTCTATTGCTCTATTATCACACTTATCACATTTCATTTTCTATGCCAGCGAATTTATCCCTATAACAAGCATTGCTGTTATAACCCCTGCAACCAGCATCTGGAGACCATATATGATCATACTCCTGTCGCTTATCTTGGCTAGATATGCTCCCAGACAAAACAGCAGCATACCGCACAGAAACACAGAAACATAGAGTGCCAGCTCGAATGATAAAAAAGCAAATGGGGAGATAACCAGAAGAACAGCAAGCATCGGTGATATGCCGTTGACTATGGCTAGAAGAAGAGTTGCTAACCTGGATATCTCTCTCCTGCTTTTCAGCTCAGATAGCATAGCTTTTTCAAGCTTCTCTATCTCTATATCCCTCTCAGCTTTCTCAGCCATATATGCGCTAGTTATGCCGGAGATTGCAAGACCTAGACCGGAAGCGATGCCTGCATGAAAGACGATGCTACCATTTCTTGTTGTTATCTGTGATATGATAATAGCTAAAGCTGTAAGAACACCATCAAAGCTGTTCATAACGATGTATCTTCGGGCAAGGGGTACTATCTCTATACTTGAAAATTTGCCATTGGTTTTCATTCGAACAGATAGACTAAGGCAACTATGACGCTGCCAAAGTAGTCTTCATCCACCTCCAGAGATTCAACCTTTGTTTTGTATGATACAAGTTTCATATTCCTTGTCTTGGCCATGCGCTGCAGCTTCAATGCAAGCTTCTCACGCATATATTTTGCTGAAGAGTACCCGTGCTGCTCAGCTACTATACCATACCTCTCTCTTTTTCCTTCAAGCATCCCATATCCTATACCCGCACCTATTCTATCCCCGCTCTGCCCATCCATCCTCGCAAGGACACAGAATGCTATAGTGCCCGGAGCAATATCAACAGGTTCTACCTCTACAGCATCTGTTGGTATAATAGAGGACACCGAAACTAGATTGCACTGTGTTACCTTTCCCTTCCTTAAGGCTTTATCAAATGCGTTGAGCACAGACTCCTTATCCTGTGCCCCACCAGATGTTATGAAGAACTTCTTTGGAATGAAGTTAAGCATATGGTGAAATAGAGGCACTGAATTTAAAACTTTTTGAGCCATTCATGCATAAATCAGATCATCTTAAATAAAGAATAAGCCCTTACATATGCTCTGTGGATAATGAGGAGATCATAGGCAATGTTATAACTGAGGGCAGCATTTGGAAAGCTGTATGGATCCTTGCTCTGCCCACAGTTCTGGGACTATTGGTAGAGGATCTCTTCAACTTTACAGACATGTATTTCGTTGGTTTTTTAGGTCCAGAGGCCATATCTGCTGTTTCCATAGGAGGAATAATCACTACCTTCATAATAAGCGGTGCAGGCGGGCTATCTGCAGGGACGCTCGCTCTTGTTGCAAGGGCAGTGGGAGAAGGTAATGCAAAAAAAGCAGATCATGTGGCGATGCAATCCGTAATATTCGGAATAATGCTGGCTTTAGCTATAGGTATACCATGTTTTTTTCTCTCAGAACAGATAATGGGGATATTCGAAGTAGAGCCAGCAGTTCTTGAAGAAGGGGCAGGATACTTAGAGGTAATATTCCTCGGTTCAGCCTCGATCTTTCTCACAGCTTTCATGTCCGCAGCTCTAAGGGGCGCTGGTGATGCAACAACACCCATGATTGGGCTAGGCATCGGTGCAATCGTAAATATCTTTCTTGATCCAATTTTCATACACGGCTATTTTGGCTTTCCAGCACTGGGAGTTGTCGGCTCAGCTCTTGCAACAGT
Source organism: Thermoplasmatota archaeon (assembly GCA_034190325.1). Classification (GTDB taxonomy): domain Archaea; phylum Thermoplasmatota; class UBA186; order UBA287; family UBA287; genus UBA287. The sequence continues at coordinate 25,220 of JAXHST010000094.1, read as the reverse complement.
TATTACCAGAGTTATTGCAGTTCTGATAATGCTCTATGCAATTTTGGGCCACAAAACTGTTTTAAGCCTTAAAAAAAGCCATTTTACCCCACGCGCAGAGACTATAAAGAGCATATCCAGAGTAGGATCTCCAAGTGCTCTTTCAGGAATACTCATTCCTCTATCCATGGTCCTCATGATGAGCCTTGTTGCCAGGTATGAAACACCAATTGAGGCAGCATATGGCGTTGCCACAAGATTGAACTCCCTGGTGACATTACCTGCCATGGGTTTTGGATTTGCGGCAGGGGTAATCATAGGACAGAGCCTCGGAGCAGAGAAATATGAGAGAGCGATGCATGGAGGTTATCTCACCTTAGGCCTTAGTGTGCTCATCTCCCTTCCTATCGCATTCATATTCTACGCTTGTCCCAACGAACTCTTCGAGATCTTTACCGCGGATGTGGCAACAATAGAAGCTGGCATCATTATTATGCAGGTTAGGTATCTAAGCATGCCTTATCTTGCTATAGGTAACTGCCTCACCCAGGCGATAAACGGGAGCGGCGACACTCTGCACCCTCTGATCTTTACGGTTTTAGCTCTCGTTGTTTTTCGTATAGGCATTGCGTTTCCTCTGGTTGATGTTTATGATGAGATAGGTGTTTGGATGGCTCTTTCCCTCTCGAATTTTCTCATGGGCTCTCTCGATTTCTCCTGGTTTGTCTCAGGTAGATGGAGACACACAAAGGTAGCGGTGTAAACTTCGGTTCTATAGATCTCATAAAAGTGGGCCCAGAGAGATTTGAACTCTCGACCTCCCGGTTATCAGCCGGGTGCTCCAACCAAGCTAAGCTATGGGCCCTAAATGAAAAGGGTTCATCGATATTTAGATTTTTGCGGAGGTGTCGCAACAGTTGCTATTGATACGATAATTACCTATGTTTCACCTTTTCATAGTATGAAGAGCAAATCTTTTAATAGATTATATGATCTATGCTATACCTATGGATAAAGCTATTGCTTTCTTTATCGCTATCGCTTTCCTTGTTGTGAGTGCTCCATTTGTCCAGAGTATAAACGTCCAAAGCACGGAGATAGGAGACATGCTTAGCGAAGATTGTACTACTATCGTTGTCGGAAAAGATGCATCGGCAACGGGCTCTATACTGGTAGCCCACAATGAGGATGATAGCGGTAACATAGAGATAAACCTCGAAATTGAGAAAAGAAATGCTTTTCCTGGAAGCGTGAATCTCACAGATGGCACCAGGGTTTATAGAGAAGAGCGCGCCATGCTAACTCTCCCGTTGCCTGAAAAGAGTTATGCTTATGCATGGTCGCACATGGAAGGGCAGGATTTTAGCGATTCTTATATAAACGAAAATGGGGTTGTGATATTTAGCGATGCTTGCCCATCAAGAGAGGATAAGCCCGATCTAGCCTATGGGGGCATAAGATATTACCTTAGAAGATGGGTTGCTGAGCAGGCTGGAAACGCAAGAGAGGGCGTAAGCCTTATGGGAAGTTTAATAGAGAGCTATGGTTATGGAGATTCTGGCAGAACGTACATAATTGCAGATCCCTCTGAGGCGTGGATTCTGCACGCCGTCTATGGAAAGCACTGGGTAGCTGAGAGGGTACCGGATGACTCTGTAACAGTTATATCCAACTCCTATGTGATAAATGAGATAGATCTTAGGGATAGCAAAAACTTTCTTGGCTCAAAAGACATAATGAGCTATGCAAGAGAGCGTGGATGGTGGGATGGTGAAGAACCATTTGATTTCGCAGAGGCTTATGGAAAACCAGAAGCCCAGATAAGCGAATCAAACATATATAGAAGATGGCTTGCGGTGTATCTAACTACTGGAAGGGATTTTGATCCAACTGCGCTACCATTTGCAGTCAAACCAAAAGAAAAGGTAACGTTAGAAAAGCTAATGAGCACAATGCGATCGCACTTTGAGGGGACAAAGTATGGCGCACAGCCAAAAGAGGCTCTGGAAGCGCAGGGAAGTTTTCACAGGAGCTTTTCTTATAGACCAATATGTGTGGCAACCACACAGGAATCTTCCATAGTAGAGCTAAGAAGTAACATGCCAGAGGAGCTATCTGTTGTGTGGTGGAGAGCTCCGGGCAACCCGTGTCTGAACGCCTATATACCATGGTATCCCATAGCAATGATAAAGAGTGGCTCTGATTTTCCTGAAGCTTACAATGATGGATTCTGGACCTTCAGAACTCTCAGCGACCTTGTTGACATGGACTATAAGAACTCCGCAGGTATTATAAAAAGTGGCTGGGCTTCTTTAGAAAAAGGTCTCCTTGAGTCCCAAAAGCCTTTAGAGGATCTTTGCTCAGAGTTCATAAAGGAAGGGAAAAGGAGCGAAGCAGCTCTGATACTTTCGCATTATTCGAGCGGTTCTGCTATTGCAGCTTTAGATATAGCTGACAACGCCATGGTTCTGCTACTGGAGGTTTAGGTACAGTTGATATTGCTTTTAAGCTAAGCTTTTCTTCAAAATCTCCTCTATTTCATCCCTTCTATACGGTTTTGTCAGGTAGTTCCTTTCAGCCCCAGCGCCTATACCCCCCATTATCTTTAGAACAGAAGTTATCTGGTTCGTTGCGAGTATCACTTTTGTTTCTGGAGAGACAAGCTTTATTCTCCTTATGACCTCTTTTTCCCATCCAGGAAAGCTCACAGATAGAATGCACACTTTAGGTCTGTACTCTTCGCAATATTTCTCCATCTCTGGAATGTCAGTTACCTCTCTTATCTCATTTGTCGATATACCAGAAGCCTTGATTGCTTCTCTGAGGATCGCTCTACCTGTTATATCCTCTTCAGCTATCAATACTCTATATTTCATATGCCTTTCCTTTTTCGGGCACAGAGAGCTTTTCTCCGAGTTTTTCCTTAAGCAATTTTAGATCTGTCTTTATGAGATCAAAGGTGTTATAGTGTATAGGCACTATTTTGTGAGAGCCGAGGAGCTCTGCCGCCATCAAAGTCTGTCTCTCATCCATTGTGTAAAACCCTCCAACAGGGAGAAAAGATATATCTGGAGCGTAAAGCTCTTTTATGAGCCTCATATCTGAGAAGAGAGATGTATCGCCTGCATGATACGCTGTCCTGCTTCCTTTTATGACATAGCCGCAGGGCTCACCGGCATATATGATTTTCTCTCCTTCCATAACGCTGGAGCTATGCTTTGCCTCAACCATTGTTATCTCTATGCCGTCTATGGTTACACTCCCTCCCATATTGATTCCTATAGCATCTATCCCCTTTGATTGCAGATAGCTCGCAAGCTCAAATATGGCAACAACCTTTGGGTTGTATTTTTTTGCAAGATCTATGGTAGAGCCAAGGTGATCCGAATGCCCATGGGTGAGGCATATTATGTCTGGCTCTAACGGCTCATCTGTATAAGGATCTACAACTATCTTTTTACCTTTGTCTTCAAGCTCTACAGCAGAGTGTCCTAACCACCGGAATTTCATAAATGATAAAGAAGCAAACCTTAAGATATATTTTTCGTTTGAGAGAACAACGATCCTTAAAGCTTATATTTATCTCTAAACTAAAAGCAAACAATTAATAATAAAAAAAGCAATTCGTTAAAGGTGAATCCTATGGCAAAAGCAGATTATGTCAGATTTGAGGTTCCGGGTGAGCTGGCTGAAAAGGTATTTCAGCTTATAGAAAAATCCAGAGCTGGTGGGAAGCTCTCTAAAGGAACAAACGAGGTTACAAAAGCTATAGAGCGCTCTCAAGCAAGGCTTGTTGTGATTGCAGAGGATGTGCAACCACCAGAGGTGGTTATGCACTTGCCCCTTTTATGTGAGGAAAAGAAGCTACCTTATGCTTATGTGCCCAGCAAGCAGGAGCTTGGAAATGCTGCAGGCCTGGTTGTGGGGACCGCTACTGTGGCAGTGATTGAAGAGGGTGAGGGCAAGGACTTACTGGAGGAGATAGTGTCAGACATAGATGGGATCAGAGGTGTAAAGAATGGCTGATGGGGTCTATCCAGGAGAAGTTGTTGAGCTCGTCGGTAAAACCGGGATGGCTGGAGAAGCGATGCAGGTTAAAGTCAGGGTTCTGGATGGCCCGGACAAAGGTAGGGTTATAACAAGGAATGTAACAGGACCTGTGAGTTTGGGCGATATTCTCATGCTAAAAGAAACAGGCAGAGAAGCAAGGAAACTCGGTGTGAGATAAAATGGTCGTTGAGCGTGTATGTTCATTCTGCAAAAAGCCAATCTTGCCTGGCACGGGTTTCATGGTGGCACAGGATAATGGCAACGTTTTCTTCTTCTGCTCCAGAAAGTGCAGAAACAATCTCTTGGCAATGAAAAGGAATCCGAAAAAGTATAGGTGGAGCAAACAGGGATGAGAGAAAGAACTCTGGTCATCTTGAAACCTACAGCAATAGAAAATAGAATTGCGGGCAAAATATTAGAGTCCATTGAGGACAAGGGATTAAAGATCGCCGGTGCGAAGATGCTCTGGATTGATAGAGATCTTGCAGAGAAGCACTATGCAGAACACAGAGCTAAGTCCTTTTTCGAAAGGTTAATAGAGCACATAACCTCTAAGCCGGTTATGCTCCTTGCTGTGGAGGGGGAAAACGCAATAGCTGCGATGCGTCAGCTAGCAGGGGCTACAGATCCTTTAGAGGCTGAAGCTGGCAGCATAAGAGGGCGTTTTGGTACAGGAATAACAGAGAATGTCATCCACGCCTCAGATAGCATGGATTCCGCAAAAAGGGAGATAGAATTGTTTTTTAAGCCTGAAGAGCTTTACACATATTGATGATAAGACAACCTATACTCAGTGTCCTCGGGCACATAGATCACGGAAAAACAACTCTGTTGGATTACATAAGAGGCTCCACAGTAGCGGAGAGGGAGTTCGGGAAAATCACCCAGCACATAGGAGCAACCGAGATACCGATAGATAAGATATATGAGATGTGCGGTCCGCTGTTGCAGAAAGGCAAAATAGAGATACCGGGACTGCTTTTTATAGATACCCCGGGTCACAGAGCTTTTCAGTCTTTGCGTGAGAGGGGTGGTAGCTTAGCAGATCTTGCTATCATTGTTATTGACATAAATGAAGGGGTGATGGAGCAAACAATCCACAGTATTGGAATTTTGAAAAAACATAAGACTCCTTTTATCATAGCGGCAAACAAAATAGATCTCATCGATGGGTGGGTTACAGCCAATGCACCTTTTATCATCAACTATAAAAAACAGAGCGATAGGGCAAAAGAGGCTTTCGATGAAAAATTCTACAATTTGCTGGAGCAGCTATACAATAACGATGTGCCATGTGATAGATACGATAGGATAACAGATTTTACACAGAGCTTTGCTATTGTTCCCATAAGCGCGAAGAGTGGGGAGGGCATAGCAGATCTTCTTGCCACAGTTGTGGGGCTTGCACAAAGATTTTTGAAGACAAGGCTAGAGCTTGGAGGTGTGGGGGAAGGGAGCATACTTGAGATCAAAGAGGAGAGAGGGCTGGGAAAGACAATAAATGCTATACTCTATGATGGAGAGCTAAAGAGAAATGATATGATAGCGATTACAGGGATAGGTGGTCCTAAAAAAGCAATCATAAAAGCTCTTTTTCTCCCAAAGTCGCTCAGCGAAATGAGAGATAAAAAAACAAGATACGCTGAAGTCGAAAGTGTTAGGGCTGCCTGCGGCGTAAAACTGGTGTTACAGGAAGATGTAGATGTTATACCCGGTGTTCCATTCAGGGTTTGCAGCGGTAATGTAGAGGATCTGTGCATAGATATAAGCTTAGAACTTGATACAGAGGGGGTTATTGTAAAAGCAGATACTGCAGGATCTATAGAAGGAGTGGTCTTTGAGCTTAAACAATTAAATAGAATGGTAAGGAAGGCTGAAGTCGGGGATGTTAGCAAGAGAGATGTCGCTGAAGCTGCTAGCAGCTCTGATGAAATTGAGAGGGTTATTCTAGCCTTTAATGTAAAGGTTCTTGAAGAGGCAAGAGAAGAGGCGAAAAAGCAGGGAGTGAAAATAATCAGCAGCAGTCTTATCTACGAGCTTGTAGATGAGTACGAAGAATTCTGTGAGATGAAAGAAAGAGAGAAGGAGGAAGCAAAGAGGGCTATGCTCAATTACCCTGCAAGCATAGAGGTGCTCCCCGGCTATGCGTTTCGCGTATCAAAACCCGCAATAATCGGTGTAAGGGTTATAGCGGGCTCTATAAAACAGGGTATGGGGCTCATGAATAAGGATGGAGAGCTTGTTGGAAAGGTTCTTGGTGTGCAATCATCAGGCAAAAAGATAGACCAGGCTAAGGCGGGTGAAGAGGTAGCGATATCAATAGATAAGGGCGTTATTGGTAAGAATATAAAGGAGGGGGAGACGCTCTATTCGAATATCGACGAAAAAAGTGCTAAACTCCTGCTATCTGAACTAAAGGATGAGGAGTTGAAGTGTCTCAACAGGATTATTGCGATAAATAGAAAGAAAAATGAATTCTGGGCTACCTGAGCTCAGGGGCTATTCTGCCATAGATAGTTATATAGCGCAGAGAGTTTCTCCATCAAACAGGTGAATCTTTTGTGGGTTGAATGATATCTTTACTTTCTCCCCTACCTTTAGCTCTGTATCCGGTGAGGTTTTAACTATTATGAGCGCTTCCCCAATCTTTATGGTTATTATCTGCTCAGAGCCCAGAGGCTCAACAACATAGACCTCTCCCTCTATATTTCCATCTTCAGATATCTTTACATCCTCAGGCCTTATGCCCAGTATAACCTTTTCCTTCTCCATTCTTACTCCAGGAAGATCATATTCTATGCCCTGGCTCACAAATGTTTTACCTTTTGCACTTCCTTCTATAAAGTTCATAGGCGGAGTGCCCACAAAACCACCCACGAAGGTATTGGCGGGATTGTTGTAGATCTCTGATGGGGTGCCAATCTGCTGGAGTTCCCCCTCTTTGAGCAGTGCTATCCTCGTAGCCATTGTCATAGCCTCAACCTGATCGTGCGTTACATAGACGGTTGTGACCTTTATTCTTTCATGCAGCTTTTTCAGCTCAGCCCTCATGTAAGTTCTGAGCTTTGCATCGAGGTTACTCAAAGGCTCATCCATCAGGAAGACCTTCGGATTTCTGACCACCGCCCTCCCCAGGGCAACTCTCTGTCTCTGCCCGCCGCTGAGCTCTTTTGGTTTTCTATCCAGGAGCTTTTCTATCTCAAGCATCTTTGCAACCTTCTGCACTCTATCATCTATCTCTTCCTTCTTCATCTTCTTCATCTTCAATGGAAATGCTATGTTCTCCCTGACTGTCATATGCGGGTATAACGCATAATTCTGGAAAACCATAGCTATTCCTCGATCTTTTGGGGGAATGTCGTTTACCAGTTTGTTGTCTATATATATCTCTCCCTCCGTTGGCTCTTCTAACCCTGCTATCGTGCGCAGAATTGTTGTTTTACCACAACCGCTTGGACCTAAGAGAACAAGGAACTCCCCATCTCTGCAATCTATAGATACTCTGTTAACAGCAGCAACATTTTCGAACCGTTTTATCAGCTCTTTTATACGGACCTCGCCCATAATAATAAAAGGATATGCCTATATTTATCCCTTTTCTTTACATGTTTCTTTACCTTGGTCTGCAATGTGAAGGATTAGAAATGTATTTAAAAGAGAAAACACCTATATCCATGGTGATTGATAATGGTACTATTTGCTTCTGAGCTGGAAAGAAAAGATGTCGTTGCCTCTGACGGGAAGGTTCTTGGAAAGGCAAAAACAATAATGGTTGATGAAATAAGTGGAGTTATAACACATCTGGTTGTAGAGCCGTTTGATGAAGTGGATGTGAGAGCTTTTACCACGGACGAAGAGGGCAATCTGATATTCCCATTTGAGAAGGTTCAATCGGTGAAGGATGTTATTATGGTTCTGACAGCTTAATGTATAGAAGCGGGACCGCAACACTCCCACTCCACCCTGGCAATGCGCCGCCCTGGCTATTTAAACGGATGGTATCTCTGGGTAGAGAGATCTCAAAGATAATCATCTTTGACTCGGGTACAGAAGCATTTATAGAAAAGCTCTCAGATCCTTTCTGGTTCCAGTCTCTCAGCTGCGTCCTCGGCTTTGACTGGCATTCCAGCGGTACAACCACAGTTACTCTGGGTGCATTGAAAGAGGCTATAAACGAAGAAGACCTAGGGGTGAGGATCCTTGGTGGGAAAGGAAAAGCCATGCGTAAAACGCCAGCAGAGCTGGAGCTTGTGGCTGGGGATTTTAATCTGAACGATGAAATGCTGAAGTATTCCAGCAGGCTTTGCGCAAAGGTTGATAATGATGCGATACAGAGTGGCCATACACTATACCACCACGCTTTTATAATAGATGAAAAAGGCATATGGGCGGTCATAGAGCAGGGTATGCATTTGGAGGATAAGACTGCAAGGCGCTACCACTGGTTGAGCAAGGAGATAAAGAGCTTTGTAGAAGAGCCACAGATCCTCGGTAAGAGAGAGAAGGAAGTTTTAAATATGGTGGCAAAAGAAAGCGAGGAAACCAGAAAGATCTCGGTAGACCTTGCAAAAGAGAAGCCCTCCAGGCTACAGAACCTTTTCGTAGAGGTAAAAAAAGGACAGAGCATCTTGGAGGATTTCTCAGGGAAGCCTATCAAACGCCTCAACATGCCATCTTCAATACCATGGAAGAGGATAAGAAAGATCTATGAGATCCAGCCGAGAAACTACGAAGAGCTCCTGGCTGTGGAAGATGTGGGTCCGAGCACAATAAGGGCCTTAGCGCTTATCTCTGAACTGATTTATGACAAACCACCTAGCAGGAAAGATCCTGTTAGATACTCTTTCACCGTTGGTGGTAAGGATGGTGTTCCTTTTCCTGTAGATAAAGCCGCCATGGATAGAGCCACAGATGTGCTTAAGAGCGCTATAGATAATGCAAAGCTTGGCAGCGATGAAAAGCTTAAGGCCATAAAGAGGCTTGAGGCTTTTATAGGCGAAGAGGTATAGAAAATAAAGAAGAGGAAAAGGATTAGAGCTTCACGCTGAGGCTCTGTCCACCAACAGCTGCTGTTGTTATATCCTTTATGTAGGTGTTGAGGAAGTCTTTAACATCCTCTGGCTTTATCTTACGCAGATTATCAACAAACTCAAAGCTCTTCTCCCAGCCACCTCCATTGAGCTCCCATAGACCTAGCTGGTATGCCTGGCTCAGAGTGTTCTCATTGCTTAGATAAAAGCTGGTAATGTATCCATTCACAGCCTCCTCTACTCTTTCAGCGCTCACGCCCTCTATCTTCATCTCTTCTATCACACTCTTCATAACGTTGAGCGCTTCATCAGGCGTATTTGTAGTAACAGCAACAACGCCATAATTATCTCTTCTTGAGGACAGACCGCTGCTCACAGAGTATGCCATATTCCTTTTTGTTCTTACCTCTTCAAAAAGTGTATCGCTCAGTATGTCTAAAGCTATGCAAGCAGCATAGTAATCTGGATTATCCATTCCTGGGGCTCTGAAAACACCTCTCACATATGTGTTTGGTATCTCTAAAGGCGCATATGTGAATTTTTCCTCCGTCTCTGCTCTGCCTAATAGATTTGAGCACTCCTGTGATGTCCTCGGAAGTAACCTGCGCGACGTCTCCATTATTTTCTCCACTATTTTGTTTATTTTGTTCAGCAACCCTCCCTCCTCGCCCTCAGGCAAAGAAGCAAAGGCTGATGCATAGCGCTCCACTTCTCTCTGTGTAAAATCACCGACTATAACAAGGAGCATTCTCGATTTTGTAAGGAGCTCTCCATTGTGGTCTCTCAAGTCCTCTATTGTTATATTTCTCAAACTCTCTTCAACTCCATAAGGGTCTAGAGCATATGGATGACCCTCATAGAGCATGGAATTTGCAAGATCAAAAACGTAGCTATCAGGGCTATCCCTCTTCTGTCTCGCTGCAGAGATGAGCTGAGAGCGAACAAGCTCTACTTCGCTCTCCTCCAGAAGAGGATTTGACAGGAGGTCAACAAATATATCCCATGAGCTTTCAAAGTTCTTCTTAACAGAGCGTATATATGCTGTTGTGTAATCATAAGAGGCATCTGTGCCCATTGCTGTACCCATCTTTGTTAACTCTGAGATCAGTTTGTCTTTTGGATACTTTTCGCTGCCTCTCATAGAAGCAGACATGAGGAAAGCATCTATGCCCTGGTTTTCCTCTGTCTGTTTTGTGACACCCCCATCAAAGAATAGCTGCACGCCAACTGTTTCACCGGCTACAGGCTTGAATATCACCCTAAGACCGTCAACCTCAAACATCCCTGTTTCCTGCTGGCTCTCCGCAGGTATAACTGGCTGTACCACTATTATGAGGAGCACTAAAACTAAGATTCCAGCGACTTTTCTTTTTCTCATATCCCTTTTCATATCAGATCACTCTCCTCCAATCTTAGCGATGATTGCGGGTTTAGCAGAACACCGATAACGAAAGGTTTGTCAACTATATAATTAGATGCATATTTTGTTATATCTTCTATGCTAACATCTTTTATGTTATCAACATAGCTGGCATAGTAATCCAGTCCCGTAACAGCCCACGAGAATGGAAGTGAACTGGGTGCAAAGCTGTTATGGAGAGCTTCAAGCTCATAAGCTCTTGTGACCTCAACCATGGCTTTTGCATCTTCTATCTCTTCTTCGCTTACATAATCCACATCATCAAATTTCTCTATTTCTCCAAATAAAGCATCTTTTGCTTCAAAGAACTTCTCGGGAGTTGTCTGGGCTGTTATGGATATGGGTCCTGTGTGATTCTGGGTATAATAGGATATAGAGCATGAAGAGAAGAGTCCAGAATCCACAAGATTCTTTTGAAAGTTTGAGTTTGGATTGTTGAGCACGTAAGAGAAGAGATCAGCAGCATGTGTGTCATCTGTGTTTTTGTAAACGCCAGGTCCCTGCCACTCCATGCTGAGAGTCACCATACCAACGGGCCTTTCAACAATGGCTGCTCTGCTCTCCTTCAATGGTGGATGCTCAGGCACAGGATAAAGCTCGAAAGGATCTTCACCTCTCTCCCAGTCTGAGAATATGCTCTCCGCAGAGTTAAAAGCTTCTTCAGCGCTCATATCGCCGGCAATTATCAATGCGCAGTTGTTGGGGACATAATATCTCTGCTGTATCGTCAGCATCTTCTCTCTTGTGTTTGTTGCTATAACTGTCCTGTTTCCTATCACATTTTTCCTTGAGTAATATTCATGCCATAGCTGCTCATCCATCGCTGTACCTAGAGCTCTGTAAGGGTCCGCCTCTGTTCTATCATACTCTGCAAGGATAACACCCTTCTCTCTTTCAAGCTCTTTTTCATCAAAGAGAGGAAATCTTATGGCATTTTCCATGAACTGCAATGTATCCTCAAAGTTTTCTTTAGGAACGGTGAAAAAGTAGGCAACGGTCTCTGTGCTTGTCCAGCCGTTCCACCAGGCACCAAGTCTTCTGAGCTCTTCCATATACTCTTCCTGCGATGGTATCTCTTTGTTTGCCTTAAAAAACATATGCTCATAAAAGTGGGATAGCCCGTCATACTCCGGGCTCTCTGCAAGCGCACCATTCTTTATAGCCATAACCACAGAGACTAGAGGTATGTTGTGGTTTTCTACGAATATGATCTCCAAGCCATTTGGCAGAGTTTCTGTCTGAAATATCTGCCCCTCTTCAACAGAGCCAGCGAAGGGCCCTACAAAAAGAGCGATCGCAACGATAGAAGCAAGCCCTATACCTATACTACCCTTCATAATATCAATTTACGTTTTGTTATATAATGCTTTCCAGACGCTCTTTCAGAGATCTGAAAGCTTTTGATCTGTGGGATATCTGATTTTTCTCTTTCAAACTCATCTCTGCGAAGGTCTTATTATGCCCATCCGGGATAAATATTGGATCAAAACCGAAACCATTATTCCCTCTGGGCTCAAAAGCTATTGAACCATAACATTTACCTTTAAACACCCTTTTGCCTTTATAGCTCAAGCCAATGCACGTTTCGAAAAGTGCCCTTCTCTCCTCAACACCATCCATAAGCTTGAGCAAACCACGGTTTCCTATTGTTTTCTGCACATAGCTTGCAAAAGCGCCTGGAAACCCATTCAAATTTTTTATACAGAAAGATGTATCCTCTATTATAAAAGGCTCTCTTTCTTTTAGATATTTCATAGCGAACAGCACAACTCCTTCACTATTGCTCTGGATCTCTGGATATTCCTTATCCACCTGGGTTATCTCAAAGCTATCTAAGATGTTTCTTGCTTCTTCTACCTTGTTTCTGTTTGTTGTTATAAAAAACAGCTCCATGAGGAAAAATAGGTTCATACATATTAACTGTTTACATCATATTACAGGTTAGCTCAGCTCTCATCAACGCTATTTAAAGTGCAAAGAGACGAAAAACCTGGAGCGTACAGAGATATCCATGGAGCTCTATTGAGAATGGAGATGTAAGTGAGCTAAGCATTTTGATTAACTATATATAGGATCAGTGGGATATAAAATACATGCAGATAAAAAATGTGCCCTTGGCGTGCTTTACCGTTTTTGTCTCTGCTATAGTTCTCTTAGCTCCTCTGGAAGGTGGTGTGTGCGGCAGAATCTTTAACAGAATTACAAGCTTCCTGCACCCTGCAGATGCAGACATAGACATAAATGCAGGGGTAAACGAAACGTTCACGATAGAACTGGAACAGGCGATGCATCCTGGCTATGAGTGGAAGTGCACAGAATATGATAAAGAGTATGTTGAGCTGGTTGATGAAGGTTTTAAAGCCTCTTCAGATCCTGATCTCATGGGCAAAACTCTAAAGTACTTCACGTTCAAAGCTCTAAAGAAAGGAACGACTGAGCTTAAATTTGCATATGGCAGTGTTGGTGCGGAGGGAACTCTTAAGGAGATAACAGAGGAAGAGAGCTACACTGTGAGAATTAGCGGATAGCTCCTATGATCTCCCTGAGCACGCCGTAGAGCTTTTCTATTGGCGTCTGCTCAACTATTGTGCCTGTGACTATATAATCGCACCCTGCATTTGAAAGCTCTTTTGCCTGCTCTGGCGTCTTTATGCCCCCTCCAACAATTAAAGGTATATCGAGCTCTCTTTTTACTTCGCGTACTGTTTTGGCCTCTATGGGCTTTTCAGCGCCCGATCCCTTTTCTATGTAAATAGCGCTCACCCCGAAAAATTGCGCCGCAAGAGCGTAACCTGTGAGCTTATCAACATCTCTCTCATCTATGAACTCCACCCTCCCGACATCTCCCACTTTCTCTCCATTGCCAACAACTATGTATCCCAGAGGTATTACCTCTAGTTTTGACCTTTTTATGAACTTTGCCCCTTTTGCCTGCTCCTCTATCAGATATCTCCTATCCCTGGAGTTGAGGAGAGACATGAAGAATATACCATCGGCATGCGAGGACAGCATGGCACTGGAGGATGGAAAGAGTATTGTTTTTAAACCACACCGTTTCTTTATCTCAATGATCGTTCTATCCAGCACTTCCTGCCCTGGATGCGTTGAGCCACCAACAAGAATGGCGCAGCTGCCGGCCCTCTCACTTATCTCTGCTATTCTGCCTGCCTTTTCAGGTTCCTGCTTTTCGGGATCTATGAGCGTGAGGTGCTTACTCATATGGCACCACCTATGAAGGCAAGAAGGGCTATAAGCATTGAGTATCTCAGGATAACTGAGTTCTTTCCAATTCTTGTTACGGAATATATGAAAAGGATGTCCGCTAGAGCTACTAATGGAAGATACACTGCTGAAAACAAACCTTGTAGGTATGGCAAAGGGCTGAGGATTACAGCCATTATGATGAATACGGCTGATAGATACCTTGCTGCCGAAAGATCTATTACGGCTATTGTTCTTCTTTTTCCCCTGTCTCCCTCTACGTCCTCTATGCCCTTTGCTATCTCCCTACCAAGAGTAGCAAAGAATGCTAGAAGGAAGAGAACGAAGGAGCTTTTCATATGCCCTGCGATTGCTCCGCCAAAAAGGAATAGAGAGCCAACGAGGTAGCTTATGATTATGTTACCTGAAGGGTTATTTTTTGCATAGAGCTCATAGAGGATCATCAGAGAGATGTTCACAAGAACGATTGCAAAAGGATAGACGCCGAGAGGCAAAGAAGCAAGGCAGGCTAACAGGAACAGCACCATAGCCAAATATAAAGCTTCATTCTTGCTCATGCGTCCTGAGGGAAGGGGTCTCTGAGGGTGCGCTGTTCTATCTATCTCTATGTCTGTATAATCATTCAGAGCATTTCCTGCAGCCATGGCTAAAAAAGCTGTAACAGCACCAGAAGCATAGCTGCTTATAGAGCTACCGCCAGAGACGAATACTGCTATCACTGTGCCAAAAGCCCCCATAGTGCAGTTGAGGGGCCTTATCAGCCTTGCATAGTCGCGTATCACAGAGAGTTGAGCGGATTACACATTAAAAAGCATATCGCAGAGCCTTTAGCGTGTCGAGGTTTTTCTTAAACCCCTCATCCCCTCCGGGTGTCTCCAGTATTCCAGGGATCTTTGATAACCTTCTGTCATTCACCAACCTTCTGAAGGTCTCCGTGCCTAAAGCTCCCTTACCTATATGCTCATGCCTGTCAAGGTGGCTTCCACAGGAACCCTTAGAATCGTTAAGATGGATGGTGCTGAGGTACTTCATGCCTATGACGCTATCAAACTCTTCCATTACCCTTTCATAGTTCTCTTTTATATCATAGCCAGCTGCGTAGGCATGGCATGTATCAAAGCACACAGATACTCTTTTTCTATCTGTAAGCTCAATTATGCTAGAGAGCTGCTCGAATCTGTGCCCTATTGAATTCCCCTGTCCTGCTGTTGTTTCTAGAGCTATTATAACATTAGAGCTCTCTATTGCTCTGTTTATTCCCTCAGCTATCCTTTTTATCCCTTCGCTCTCATCCCTGTTTGTCCCGGGGTGTATCACAAGATGATCTATGCCCAAAACATCGCACCTGTTTGTCTCACGCATGAATGATTCCAGAGATTTTTTCCATAGCTCGTTGTTTGAGCTTCCGAGGTTTATCAGATAAGATACATGGGCTACAGCCTCTTTGATCTCATTCCTTTTCATGTTCTCTGCAAATCCCTTTGCTTCCTCAGCACCGAGCTCTCTTGCTCTCCACTGCCTCTGATTTTTTGTAAAGATCTGTATCACCTCGCACCCTATTGATTTTCCCCTCTCAGGAGCGAGAGCTATGGATTTCGCTATTGAGACATGCGCGCCCAGGTGCATCTTATCCCTCGTATACTATGTTACCCTCTCCTATGCACAATGCAGGATAACTGCCAAGCTCGAAGGGGTCTTTATTCCACACAACCATCGATGCTACTTTTCCCCTGTCTATTGTGCCCAGATCATTAAGCCCGAGGATCTCTGCGTTCTTCTGCGTTATTATCCCTATTGCTCTTTCTTTGCTCATACCAAAGCGCAGAAAGTGCCTTAACTGCATGAAGAGGTCTCTTTGAAGAACAACAGGATGGTCAGTCATTAGCCCGAACAGGGGGTTTACAGCAACCAGAGAGGCTATATTTCTCCAGCTGCTGTGCTTGAGCTCAACCTTATAGGAAAATGAGTCTATAGGACCATAAATCACAGGCATGTTAGCAGCTTTAAGATCCTTCCATACCTCTTCCGCAAAGACATCACCGCAGTGATTCGCAACACATCTCAGACCAAACTCAGAGGTAAGAGCGAGCAAGGTATAGATATCATCGCTCTTATGCACATGAACCATGAGCGGCATTCCATCAAGGATCTCAATCATTTTCTCTGTTGCAGGATCTATCTCATTTATGCTCTTTTTTCCCTCTTTTACAAGCGCTTCTGCTTTCTTTGCTTTATAGAGCTCTCTGCGTAAAAGTCCAATAGCTCCCATTCTTGTTGTTGGCCTTTCGCCCTTCCAATCTCTTGTTGATCTCGGGTTAAAACCAAGAGCACACTTCATCCCTATGTCTTTCACAAACGCCTTTTTCACGCTGCTCTCCCAATTTCTGATCAAACATGTTTTGCCCCCAACCAAATTACCGCTTCCTGGCATCACATGTGCATAAAGGACACCATGCTCTATGCTCTCTGTGAACGATTGATCATCCATGTATATAGAGTCCATAGCTCTATTCAATGGAAGAAACTCGGATAACTCTTCGTTCGTCTCTTCTTCATATGATGGCTCTCCGGCTCTTGCAAGGCCTATGTGGCTATGCCCATCTATGAAAGCAGGGGTTACTATGCCCTCAGCTATGATCTCACAATCCGGTTTTTCCTCAGTTATCTTTTCTATCCTTTTCTCAAATGTTATGTAAACGTCTTTCTTAACAGTTACCCCATCATAAAGCTCCTTTGCTTTTATCGCCTGCATAATGAAAAGGTGATACTATTTATATAACATTTTATATGCACTTATTACAAAAATTATTTAAAAACAGAAAGCCCTGCAATGAAGGATGAAAGGAACCTATTCTTACATAAACGAATTCTGGAGAAAGCAGCAGAGTGATGAATTCAAAGCGCTCAGGTGGTCAAGATTGATAGGGTGGCGCAGGGAACCTACTGTAGGCAGGATAGAGAGACCAACAAGGCTTGATAGAGCCAGAGCTCTGGGCTATAAAGCAAAGCAAGGGATAATTGTTGTTAGAGTAAAGGTCAGAAGGGGTAGCCTGAGAAAGCCCAGACCAAACAAGGGAAGAAAAGCCTCAAGGATGGGGATGGAAAAGATAACGATGAAGAAGAGTTTGAAAAGGATAGCGGAAGAAAGAGCTGCTAAGCGTTATCCAAATATGGAGGTCCTCAACTCCTACTTTGTTGCCAAAGATGGAAAGCACAAATACTTTGAGGTTATACTTGCGGACTCTGCCATGTACCCGATGCAGAAAGGAAAGGTCTTCAGGGGGCTCACATCAGAGGGCAGAAAAAACAGGGGGCTGAGAAAGAAGGGCAAGCGCTCTGTTCACTCTAGACCCAGCGTGAATGCAGGAGCGCTCAGAGGAAAGTAATGGGAGTAGCGATAGGGGAGATAGTAGGCCCATACGCTGAAAGTTGTTCACTGGAATACCTCGCTTTTAAAACCCTTGCTGTTGATGCTAACAACACGATCTATCAATTTCTATCAAACATAAGGCAGAAGGATGGGACTCCCCTCAAAGACTCCAGAGGAAGAATAACCTCCCACCTCTCAGGCTTGTTATACAGAAACTCAAACATAGTAGAAAATCAGACGAAACTCATTTATGTTTTTGATGGGCGACCTCCGCTGCTGAAGCACAGAACCCTGGATGAGAGAGCCACCAGAAAAAGCAGAGCTGAAAAAGAGTGGAGAGAGGCCTTAGAGACTGGGGATCTTGAGAGAGCAAAGACAAAGGCTGCTCAGACCTCCAGGCTAACCACAGATCTCATAGAAGACTCTAAAGAGCTGCTTATAGCTCTTGGTATACCTGTTGTTCAGGCTCCCCAGGAAGGAGAAGCGCAGGCTGCTTTTATGGCAAAGAAAAAGGACTGCTTTGCCAGCGTTTCCCAGGACTATGACTCTCTGCTCTTCGACACCCCTGTGCTGGCAAGGAACGTTGCGGTTACTGGAAAAAGAAAACTCCCCCGGAGGAATGAGTATATAGAAATAACACCAGAGATCATAGAAATTGATAAGGTTCTCCAGGGTTTAAATATAACAAGAGAGCAGCTCATAGACATAGGCATAATAGTCGGAACAGATTTTAATGAAGGGATCTCTGGCTATGGTCCAAAAAAAGGGCTTGCAGCGGTAAAGGAGGGTAAAGACATCCTCGGACAAATAGAGAACTATGAAGAGATAAAAAAGATATTTCTTGAGCCTGAGGTTACGGAGGATTACGCGCTGGAGTGGAAGGAACCTGATGAGGAAAAGGTGAAAAAGATTTTGTGTGATGAACATGATTTTTCTGAAGACAGGGTGAGAAAGGCTCTTGAGAAATTCAAGAAGAAAAAGAAGAGCCAGAAAACTCTTGACTTCTTTGGCTAGGCCAGTTAATTATATATTCTCTTTTCCCTTTAGCAGGATATGAAGATAGATGGAGAGGGGCTAACACTGGAGCAATTTGTTAATGTGGCTAGAGACTACGAACCCGTAAAACTGAGCGACAGTGCAAAGAAAAGGATAGAAGCCTCAAGAGAGGTTATAAGAGATATTGCAGATGGTGAAAAGTTAGTATATGGTGTAACCACAGGCTTCGGAGGGTTCGCGCAGGTGAAGATAAGTAAGGATCAGAGGAAAAAATTGCAGGTAAACCTTCTCAGAAGCCATGCATGCGGGGTAGGAAAACCACTCAGCGAAGAGGAGGTCAGGGGTGCAGTCCTTTTGAGGGCAAATACGCTGGCAAAGGGAAATTCTGGAGTGCGCATAGAGCTTGTTGAAAAGCTTATAGAGCTCTTAAATAAGAAGATATATCCGTACGTACCGGAGAAAGGTTCTGTAGGCGCCAGCGGGGATCTTGCACCACTGGCGCACATAGCTTTACTCCTCATTGGGGAGGGTAAAAGGTTTGTTGACGGTAATATCTGTGAAGGTTCAGGCATAGAGCCCATAGCTCTGGAGGAGAAAGAGGGGTTAGCTCTGATAAATGGCACTCCAGTTATGACATCCATAGGCGCCCTAGCACTCCACGATTCCATCATAGCTCTGAGAGCCTCTGAGATATCCTGCGCAATGTCCATGGAGGCTCTGCTGGCCAGTAAGGCTTTTCTTGATGAGAGAATACACAGAGCAAGAGGGCTGGAGGGGCAGATAAAGAGCGCCATGAACCTGCAGAAGCTTATAGGGGACAGCGAGATCATAGAGAGCCATGCACCATGCAGAACTGTTCAGGATTCTTATGCCTTAAGGTGTGCTCCACAGGTGCTGGGTTGCGCACATGAGAGCATAGCCTTCTGTAAAAGAATAATAGAAAATGAAATGAATGCCAGCTGTGATAACCCTCTGGTTTTTGCAGACACCAAAGAAATTATATCAGCTGGCAATTTTCATGGAGAACCCATAGCGCAGGCAATGGATTTACTTGCAATTTCTATGAGCGAGATAGGGAACATAAGCGAGCGCAGAAGCTTTAGATACATGGATGAAAGGTTGAGCAATCTCCCTGCAGCGCTGATAGAGGACAGCGGTCTCAACAGTGGCTTTATGATATCCCAATATGCCGCCGCAGCACTGGTGTCTGAAAATAAGATTCTATCACATCCGGCAAGTGTGGATTCTATACCCACAGCAGGAGACCAGGAGGATCATGTGAGTATGGGAACCATAGCTGCAAGGAAGGCAATGGCTGTGGTCGAGAATGTGAAAAAGATAGTTGCCATAGAGCTTATATGCGCTGCCCAGGCTTTAGACTTCAGAAAACCTTTATCTTTTGGTAAAGGAAGTGAGATAGCTTATAAGCATATAAGAAAGCTGACAGGATTTGTTGATGAAGATAGAAGCTTGAGCGATGATATCGAAAAGCTCTCAGGATCTCTTGAAACGCTCATATCTGAGGTAGAGAAAGAGATAAAGCTTGAGATCTAAAATTCGGGCCGCCTTTTATTTTATTATTTTTACCTGTATTAAATTAAACCCTTAAAATACGCTAGAAACAGAGAGTTAGAAAATAGAAAAGAATATAGTCTAACAGAGACACAGTATTATTGAGGATGATAAAAAATAAGAGATCTGCAAAAAATGTTGCAGAAAGGTTCATTGAAAAATCATTTCCATCGCTCGCCTCTGAAAACCTGGAGATCCACAGAGTAGGAGAGATCTGGACCGTTGATGTACGGAGCAGGATCACAGGGGCAAAGAGGTTAAGCATAAAGATAGATGGTAGAGATGAGAGAATAGCAAGGGTTGAGTTACCAAAAAAGCTGGATGAGGATATCATAAAAAAGAGGATAAAAACATGCCCCAGATGCGGTAAAAGCTTTTCTCTGCAGGAATTAAGGATCACAAGAACAAAATTTGAGGGAAGCCACGGGCACATACTTGTGATCAACGTTTCATGTCCGAAATGCAGGAGGGCTTTAAGTCCGATAAGGATCGCAAGAAAAGGGCTTAAGATGGCATATCTAGAGTATCTTGAAGCAGCCCACCTATCACCCGAATATTATGCAGGCTCAAGACGCTAAACCGTTCAGTGCCCTATAGAGATACAGCAGACCTATCTATCGTACTTTATGCTTCAGCACCTCAGGGAGCTCAATAGCGGGGGGCGTACATAAAGAGAAATTATTTATAGAAGCACAGATATACTACTACTCATGGAAAAAATAAATCTCAGAGTGATCGAAGCAAAACCAAGGGATGTCGGCAGAGGCATTGCTAGGATAGATCCAAGGATAATGGAGCAGATGAGCTTCTCGATAGGGGAAGCTATAATTATAGAAGGAGCAAAGAGCGCAGCAGCAAAACTATGGCCAGGATATCCCGAGGATGAGGGCAAGGATGTTATAAGACTCGATGGAAATCTCAGAAGGAACGCTGGGATCGGGCTTGATGATAGAGTAGCGGTATATAAAGTGGACGCAAAGCCTGCACTGAGCGTGACCCTTGCACCAACTCAGCCATTGCGCTTTTTTCCAGGGATAGAGGAATACTTAATACAGATGCTGACAGATAGAATAGTGACCCGAGGAAATGTCATTGAGCTTCAGATAATGAGCACAAAGATAGAGCTCGTTGTAACGGCGACACAGCCGAGCGACGTTGTTATAATAAACATGAATACACAGATAACGCTCTCAACAGAACCCGCGAAGGAGGAAGCAGCGGTTGAGAGAATAACATACGAAGATATAGGGGGGCTCAGAGAGGAGATAAGAAGGATACGGGAGATGGTTGAGCTCCCGATGAAGCATCCAGAGCTCTTCAGAAGGCTTGGCATAGAGCCGCCAAAGGGCGTTCTACTTTATGGTCCTCCGGGCACAGGAAAAACGTTGCTAGCAAAGGCCGTAGCTAATGAAACAAATGCAAACTTCTCTTCGATAAGTGGCCCTGAGATCATGAGCAAGTTTTATGGGGAGAGCGAGCAAAATCTCAGGAATGTATTCAAACAGGCAGAGGAGAATGCTCCCTCAATAATATTCATAGATGAAATAGACTCGATAGCTCCGAAGAGAGACGAGGTTCAGGGAGAGGTTGAAAGAAGGGTTGTTGCGCAGCTATTAAGCCTCATGGATGGCCTGAAGGGCAGGGGTAAGGTTATAGTTATAGGAGCAACCAACAGGCCAAACTCTGTAGACCCGGCATTGAGACGGCCGGGACGCTTTGATAGAGAGATAGAGATAGGGATACCGGATAAGAATGGGAGATTAGAAATACTCCAGATACACACAAGAGGTATGCCTCTAGCCGAGGATATAAAACTGGAGGAATTAGCCCAGATAACACACGGCTTCACAGGTGCAGATTTAGCGGCTCTCGCAAAGGAGGCAGCTATGCACGCATTGCGCAGAGTTTTGCCAGAGATAGATCTGAACGCCCCGGAGATACCAGTAGATGTTATAAACAAGCTGACAGTCACAAAGAAGGATTTTCTGGACGCACACACAGAGATGGAGCCCAGTGCTCTAAGAGAGGTCTTCGTTGAGGTGCCAAATGTGCGCTGGGAAGATGTAGGTGGGCTAAAAGAGGTAAAGCAGGAGCTCATAGAGAGCATAGAATGGCCACTAAAATACCCTGATCTCTTCGAGTATGCGGATACAAGACCACCAAAGGGAATACTTCTTTACGGCGCTCCGGGCACAGGAAAAACATTGCTCGCGAAGGCTGTAGCAACAGAAAGTGAATCAAACTTCATAAGCATTAAAGGCCCTGAAATGATGAGTAAGTGGGTGGGCGAAAGCGAGAAGGCAGTAAGGGAGATATTCAGAAAAGCGAGACAGGCAGTTCCGTGCATAATATTCCTTGATGAGCTTGACTCCATAGCTCCAAAGAGGGGTACCGGTAGCGACTCGAATGTTACAGAGCGTATGGTGGGACAGTTATTGACAGAGCTTGATGGTATATCTGCGCTGAGCAATGTTGTTGTTATAGGAGCAACAAACAGACCTGATATCATAGATACAGCCCTTCTGCGGGCAGGGCGATTTGACAGAATAATAGAGATACCCATGCCGGATGCTGAAGCTAGAGAAGAGGTATTCCAGATATACCTTCGCAAAAAGCCTTTAGCTGAAGATGTGGGCATAAAAGAGCTTGTAAGGATAACTGAAGGCTATACAGGTGCTGATATAGAGGAGCTCTGTAGAAAAACATCAATGCTTGCAATACGTGAATTTATATCAAAGGGCTATGGAAAAGAGAGCCTGAATGCGCTCACGATAGAAAAAAAGCACTTTGAGGAAGCCCTGGGGATGTCAAAAGCTATCCCGAAAGAGGATTTAGAACGCTACAGAACTGTATCAAAAGAATTTAATAAGAGGATAGGCATAGAAACGATATGAGGAGGTGAAAGATATGGACGATGATAGAAAAAGAAGAAGGAACTTCTGGGATGATTTCTTCGAAGATTGGGACTTTGATGATATCTTCGAAGAGATGAGGAAGATGATGAATGAGATGGCCAGGGATCCCTCCAGGTTTATGGAGAGACCACTCGTCTATGGCTACTCCATAAGGATGGGGCCAGATGGAAAGCCTGTGATCAAAAGCTTCGGTAACCAGCCAGGCAGCAGAGATGAAACCACGAGAGAACCTCTGACGGACGTTATGGAAAAGGATGATGATATTGTGATAACAATAGAAGTTCCAGGGGTTGAGAAGGAGGATATAGACGTTGAGGTCACCGAAAGAGGTGTAAGGGTAAGCGCAGAGGGCGCACAGAAATACTACAAAGAGCTCAGGCTACCGGCCAGCGTTGATACCTCCAGCACAAAAGCGACATGCAAGAATGGGGTGCTTAGCATAACGGTGAAAAAGAAGGAGAAGGGAAAGAAGGTCAGGGTCGAGTGATCACTTTCTCTCTCAATTTTTTTATATAAGTATCCAGGCTCTCTATGTCCTTTATCTCCCTGCTTAGCATGTGCAATCTATTGCTGTGCTCTGTGTTGCAATGGACCCCATTTGCTTTTAAGTCCTTCTGAAATTCCGCGCTGAGCTCGCAGCCCTTTCTGTCCCAGTCAAGCAGAAGGATAACCTCTCTATGCTTTTTAGATATCTGTTCACACAGAGCAAATATGGAAGCGCCCTGGTTTGCCTTTATTACTTTCCCTTTGAATCCTATAGCCCTCAAAGCACCCTCATCCTTCCCCCCTTCCACTATAACGGGCAGGTTCTCTGAGTTTAGATCATCCAGCTCTTTCTCTATAAGCTCGAGGTTGTACTCTGGGTCCATCTATTTTTTTTATCATGTTCTCCCCTATTAAGTTTTTCGATTAAGGATAGAAAAATAACCTGCCTCCTCTATTAACACCAGCATCACTGCCATCAGAAAATTTTGTTTTAAGCTGGAATGATGCATAATAGATCATAAATGATCCTTCATAGAGACCACCAGATAGCTTAAATCGGAGCAGGCTGAAAGCTAAAGGATTGGTGGATCTTTAATCGCTAGAAAATTTTAATAAGACCCTTGCCATTACAGTAAAGTGGTTTAATGAAGGTTGAAGAAATAATGGACAGAGATCACATAACTATAGAGCTACCAGCCAGTAGGAATGAGGTTCTTCAGTTAATGGTAACGAAGGATGTGGGAGCAGTCTATGTGGTTGAAAGAGACATGAGCTTGAAGGGTATAGTCACAAGAAAGGACATCCTGAGAAACCCTGAAAAAGATCAGGTTGCTCTGATCATGAGGAGGGATCCTGTATATACAAAGTGGGGCTCAGATATAAGTGAGGCTGCAAAGCTTATGTATGAGCACAGAATACACAACCTGCCTGTGATAGACGAAGAAGGAAAGCTTGTGGGTGCTATAAGAACGGTAAGCTTTCTTAGAGTTATAGAGGACGGAGAGCATAAAGAGCCTGTTGAGCTTGTTATGGGCAGGTGCATACCTGTCTATGAAGAAACACCACTTAGCGTAATAAGGGAGATAATGGAGGTCTCAGATTCCTATGCGCTCTGTGTTTTAGATGGTGAGAGAAAACTTACAGGGGTTATAACAGAAGCGGACCTCTTCAAATACGCAAAGGTGGATGAGTCTGTTAACAGGATAGACATAGGTCTAGGAGAGGATGAAGACAAATGGACATGGGAAGGAATGCGGGATATAGTAGGACTGTATTATGTGAGCGCCATGCTTTCTTTACCCTCTATACCAGTAAAAGAAGCGATGGTGAAGGGGGTCATCACAGTTTCCCCAAGGACTTCAATCAGTATAGCAACAAGGAAAATGCGCGTAAACAATGTTGAGCAGCTCCCAGTTGTAAATGTTGAGGGCAAACTACAGGGGATGGTTGAGGACATAGATCTTCTTAAGATATTATGAGCGCAGAAGATCTCTTAGCCACTTGCAAGAGGAGGGGCATTCTATATCCTTCATTTGAGATCTATGGGGGGGTTGCGGGTTTCTATGATTATGGTCCCCTTGGCGCCGCAATGAAGGAAAACATTGAAAAGCTATGGAAAAAGCATTATCTCTCGCACGACAACTTTGTGGAGATAAGCTGTCCTGCTGTAACCCCTGAGGCTGTGTTTAAAGCTTCCGGACATGTGGATAGGTTCACAGATTATATAGCAAGATGTGGTAAGTGTAAAAGCGCATACAGAGCAGACCATCTCCTCAAGGGCATAGATACTTCAGAGCTGGATCTGGAAGGTATAAAAAAGATCTTTGAAGAAAAAGAGATCCTGTGCGAAAAATGCGGAGAGAGGTTAACAGACATCTCAACCTTTAATCTTATGTTTGAAACCACCATAGGAGAGGAGGGAAGAGGCTATCTCAGACCGGAGACTGCACAGGGTATATTCATAAACTTTCCAAGTGCTTACCGTTATTTTAGAGAGAAGTTACCCTTCGGGGTTATCCAGATAGGTAGAGGCTATCGTAATGAGATAAGCCCGAGACAGGGAGTTATAAGGATGAGGGAGTTTAACATGGCCGAAGCGGAATTCTTCTATGATGAAAACAGGTGTAAGGCGCTCTCCGGGATTGAAGAAGAGCTCAATCTTTTAACTAACAACAATGAAA
>JAXHST010000093.1:0-4360 GCA_034190325.1 Thermoplasmatota archaeon | reverse complement strand
TTTACATCAACGCTTGACTCCTTCTTTATTATCCTGCCTTCCCTCCTCCTCTTCTCCGCAGGCTTCATAACCCTGGTGTTCTTACAAACGCTACCGCAGATCTTGCATGGGCTCTTCTCCTAGCAGTAGCCAGAAGGATAGTGAAAGGGGATAAATTCCTCAGGGCAGGAAGATTTCACTGCTGGGGCCCCAAGCTTATGCTGGGATATGAGTTTACCGGTAAGACACTTGGCATCATAGGCATGGGCAGGATAGGAAGCGCAGTGGCAAAAAGGGCAAAGGGCTTTGATATGCATGTGGTCTACTATAATAGACACAGGCTATCGGAGGAAGAGGAAAAGGAAATCGGTGCTGAATATGTGAATCTGGACGAACTTCTTTTCAGATCGGATTTTGTGTCCATTCACACTCCTCTCACGGACGATACAAGACATATCTTGGGAGAAGAGCAGTTTAAGAAGATGAAGAGAAACTGCATTCTTGTAAACACAGCACGAGGAATGATCATAGATGAAAAAGCTATGGTAAAGGTCTTAAAGGAAGGATGGATCGCAGGTGCAGGTTTGGATGTTTATGAAAATGAGCCTTACATAACGCAAGAGCTTTTGGATATAGACAATGTGGTTTTATAGTCGAGAACTTAATAAACTAAACCATAAAAGTTCTCGACTGGTTTGGAACTTGCTTGAGCAAGTTCAAAGAAACCCGACGTTAGTCGGGTTGAAAGTGAAAGACCCCAATAAAATTTTAAAAAGATACGTCTTTCACTATAGAACCTCATATAGGCAGCGCTACATATGAGGCAAGAGAAAGGATGGCAGAGCTGGTTGTGGATGATTGCTTAGCTGTGTTGAAAGGCAAAAGACCTTAGAGTGTAGTGAACAGAGAGCGCTAACTCTGTTGTCTATGGCTTTAAAAATAATTACCATAAGTTCAACGCACTATAAAGAAAGTATTAAATAAAGCCTCTATGCTTTTCTATTATGAAGTCTTTTGTGTTCTTGCTGGCGGCGGTGATTTTTCTCGGGAGTATACAGGGAGGTTGCATGAGCAGGCTAAGAGATATTTTTGGGGTCATAAGAGGCCAGTCTAAAGCAATCGCTGTTTCAACAGATAAGAGCATCTATGAGGTTGGAGAAAAGGTTGTCATAGAAATAAGGAATACAGGTTCTTCTGTGTTAGAGGGCACTCCAAGTTATGAAATATATGATGATACTGGCAAAGCTATATACTCGCCCATGATGGCGCAGATGATAAGAACTCTGGGGGTAAATGAGACAATCTCATATACATGGAATCAGATCGATAACAATGGCAAGCAGGTAAAAGAAGGTTTATATAGGGTTGAAGCATCATTTGCTGGACTTAAGAAAGAAGCAGAGTTTGGGATTAAACATGGAGTGGATGATTCTGGATGGACACCAGAAGGGGTTGATAGAGTGGTAGATGCAAACAATCTTTTTGCCCTCGATCTCTTCTCTCAGTTAAAGAAAAAGAATGAAAGTGGAAACATCTTCTTTTCGCCATACAGTATCTCTGTAGCCCTCACAATGACCTATGAGGGTGCGAGGGGTGAAACGGCTGAAGAGATGGAGAATCTTTTACATATCCCGGAGGATGACTATATAAGAAGACAAAACTTTGCGAGGATCATAAATGAGATAAATAGAGAGGATAAAAAATATGAGCTTTCAACAGCAAATGCTCTATGGGCGCAGAAGAATTACAACTTTCTTGAAGAGTATCTGAAAATTGTTGAAATGTATTATGGCGGGAGGGTTACGAACCTTGATTTTGTTGGAGAGACAGAAGAATCCCGCCAGACTATAAATAGATGGGTTGAAGAACAGACCAATAATCGAATCAAGGAGCTCCTCCACGAAGGAGATATTGATCTACTGACCAGACTTGTTCTGACAAATGCTATATACTTCAAAGGAAGGTGGTTGCTTCAGTTTGATCCTGAAGACACGATGGAGCTTAAGTTCACAAGCATAGATGGAGAGAAAAAATCTGCACCCATGATGAGAGTGAAAGGCGAGTTCAACTATGGAGAGACAGATGAGGGCCAGATCCTTGAGATGTTATATGAGGATGAGGACCTATCAATGGTATTTATATTGCCTGAGGATATCAGGAGTGCAGAAGAGAATCTCACGCCTGAAAAACTTTCTGAGTGGAAGGATGCAATGGTCAAACAGGAGGTTGAGGTTCTCATTCCAAGGTTCAAGCTTGAAACAAGGTATAATATGAAGGAAACTCTTAAAGAGATGGATATGATTCTACCATTTAGCGATGATGCAGATTTTTCAGGCATGGATGGAACGCACCACCTGAAAATAGACAATGTGATCCATCAGGCTTTTATTGAGGTAACCGAGGAGGGAAGCGAGGCAGCTGCAGCAACTGCAGTTGTTATTGTTGCAATGGGAATGCCCACGGTTCCTGTATTTCGAGCAGACCACCCGTTCATATTCCTGATTCAGCAGAGAGATACAGGCAGCATACTATTTATGGGTAGAGTTGGAGATCCTGGAGCTTGACTCTAGGGCTTCCATTGCTGAACTCATGGTTTAAGGCATAAAATAAGTGATAGTACCACAAGCTAACCACGAATTTTATATAGAGGATTTTGAATAACTTCAATTTTTGCCATTTCAACTATTATTTCCTGTTTTTTCTGAGGAATATATAGATCAAGTCCTGAAAAATCGTTCTTTCGAACAACACCATCGCATCATATGTAACCAGAGAATGGATGAGGTTGTCTTTGCGGAATCTCTGGAAGAACTCCAGAGGATGCGCTTCAATGAGACCTATTATATGGAAAATTTTGGAAATTACTCTATCACAATCACCGACGTGCATGTTGAGCACAAACCCATATCCATATTACCCCTTACGGAAGGGGTGGAGCCATACCCCATTGTGGTTGGAATTGAGGATGGAAAAGAGGTGGTTGCACCAGGCGAAAATGTTGGCATCTGGATGGAGCGCACTTGGAACTGCACAGGAAGGTATGAGATCACACGTCTCAGCGTTGATTACATCTATGAGGAGAATATAGCACAAACCTGAATATAATTCATGGATCACGGATACAGTCATAAAAGAAAGCGAGCAAACTCAGTAGGGCGCTATCGTCGATCCCTGCATAGTTCTGTTATCGGTACTTCTACCTCAACAAAATCAGCTCCATATGGAAGCTTTATTTTCATGGATTCATATCCCTTCTGCTTTTGTAAATGAGAAAAAAGAATAAGACAAGATAAAAAGAAGAAAACAAAACAGATTATATATAAAAAACATTATGTGCTCTATGGATCTTCTCATTCTCTTAGCGCTCTTACCTGTGATATTGGCTTTGATACTGCTGGTGATCTTTGTCTATCCTGCGATTAAAGTTATGCCAGTGGTATGGGCTTTTACACTCTTGCTTGTTGCGCTTGTATGGCGTATGCCACCGAATGCTTTGATCGCTGCCAATATAAAGGGTTTGGAGGGAGCCTTGGAGATCGTATTGATACTGTTCGGTGCATTGCTTCTCCTTTATGTGCTTGAGGAGTCCGGGGCGCTCTCTGTCATAACCAAAAGCCTTGCTTCTATATCTGAGGATAGCAGGGTGCAGGCTGTTATTGTAGGCTTCCTTTTCGTCTCTCTTTTAGAGTCCTGTGCTGGTTTTGGTGTACCTGCTGCGGTAGCCGCCCCCATACTCTACATGCTTGGATTTCCTCCTGTGGCAGCGGTTGTGATCGCCCTTATAGGAAACATGCCTTCTGTTACCTTTGGGGGGCTAGGTGTTCCTATACTGGTATCGTATGGAAAGACCCTGGATATACCCGAAGTTGTAAGCTCCTTAAACTATAGCTTTGAGCAAATGCTAATAAATGTGGGTTTCTGGAGCGCTACATTTCATGCACTGGTTGGATTTTT
Source organism: Thermoplasmatota archaeon (assembly GCA_034190325.1). GTDB lineage: Archaea > Thermoplasmatota > UBA186 > UBA287 > UBA287 > UBA287. Next base: position 427 of record JAXHST010000093.1, on the reverse strand, counting down.
TATCCCTTTCATGATGTGTCTTGTTTTGACAAAGTTCTGGGGAAATAAGAGAGCAAAGGACGCTCTTGGTGCATGGAAATTCTGCTTTTTTGTTGGCGGCTCTTTTTTCATACCCTACTGGCTATTCTCTTTTCTTGGGCCAGAGCTCCCTACGATAGGAGCATCTATCATCTCCCTCCCTCTGGTGATGTATACCTCCAGCAAGGGTTTCCTCATGCCAAAAAAGGTATGGAGAGTTGGAGAAAAGAAGGAAGAGGAAACAAAAAGAGAGATGGAGCGAGGAGAAAGAAAGAAAAATATGTCTGTCATAAGAGCATGGAGCCCTTATATTGGAGTTGTTGCTATCTTGATAATAACAAGAATTCCAGCGATCTATGATGCAATATCTTCTGTAACCTTCTCATGGAACAACGCCCTGGGCTCAGGA
>JAXHST010000092.1:0-5415 GCA_034190325.1 Thermoplasmatota archaeon | reverse complement strand
GCCTAACAGCGGACATACGGCTACAGCCTTCGGCTTCCGCCCAAATCCTCACTACGCTTGGACTTCTAATATCCACAGATGTCAGAAGAAGAATTTTCCTTCAAAATATCATTTGATCTTTCACTATCCACTATTTTCTAAAGGAGTGACAAGCGTGCATCTGCATCGCACTGCACCGTTAGCATTTTCTGAAGTGCATCCTGCACAGCAGATGGTTTTTTTCATTGGCAATTACACAGTTACATCATCCACAGGCGCAGGAACAAAAATAGAGAGCTACCTAGTCTCAGATGACATAGGTTACTGTAGAGAAATGGAAAAGATATTTAAATTCCATCCATCCATCGCAGGAGCAATACCCATCTTCAGGTTAGTTGGATCTCCAGCGATTACATGAGGGGCAAACCTGGGGGATATTGCCCTGGTAACATCATCACAAATCTGAAAAGGAGGCGGGTCTACTGGCACATGAGATATTTCACTGCCGTTCTGCTTATAGTTAAAAACCAAACACTTACAATATATGAATTACTTCTTTATGCCTAGACCGGAACAGATCCACATAGAGCGACATACTACCATTGAAGAGATCACTAAACAGATAAAATAGTTGGAGGAGGGTGTAAAAGTTTTGAAAAGATTACATTTTATTAAGATGCGAGATGTGTTTTTGCACAAGTACGAGAGAACCATTATTGTAGATGTGCAATAATTCTGATAATCGCCTTTTTCTTATAGGCTCATTTATAGGCTCATTTATAGGCTCATTTATAGGCTCATTTATAGGCTCATTTATAGGCTCATTTACTCTGCCAAATACTCTGCCACGCCCCTCAAAAACTGTTTTGAGACCTCCAAAAGATCGTTGTAAAGAACGTGTTGAACTCTACAGCAGTAATCTGTTGATGCCACCAATTTTCGCATCTTATGGGGCCTGCCCCCTCGTTTCAATATGCTCTTATCTCAATTTTTATTAACCGGGGAACAACTATGGAGAAAAAACTGTGGTATGGGAAAAATCCCTGTCGTTCAGCACGAAATTTATTTTACATTCGTTGAGGGCTATATCGGCATTCCGTCCTTCATAGTTAAACCATCCCATCGGACATTGAGGTTCAATATATCTCCACTTTCCGTCTTCTTTTAACACGACAAAAGCATGCCCGGTGTCATTACTATCTATACCAAGAACCACATATACCTCTTCTGGCGAATAACCGTATGATCTTAGAAGAGAACACAGTAAGATTGCGAAGTCCTCGCAATCTCCTTTTCGATTTTTAATAGTCTCTTCTGGATAATGCCAGTAATCAGAGTGAGGAAGGTGTGTTATCCAATTTCTTATTCTGATCCTTAATGGTGGCTTTTGGGGATCAGATTCATATTGGATGTTGGTTGCAACCCAATTTCGGATTGCTTGTAGATCACTCTCAAATGGTGACTTATTTTCAAGGATTTCTTTGAGAGTTTTCTGCACCAGCTGGTTGTTCGGCTGGACGAACTTAGTCGCTTTGAATATTGGTAAGAGTTCTGGGGATTGTGACACAAAATGATCTGGATCGAAAGAGCAGGGCGGGGTCGTGGTAGGTATGTAGCCCCATATAAAGATAAAAGCAAATATTACCAGAAGTACCAGAAGTACCAGAAGTGCCAGAATCTTGTATCTTGTCACGTTTTTCATTATGCCGTTTCCAATATAAATAATTAACTCGTTTCGTTTGAAAAGAGAACCGTTGGATCAGATTTTTATTTCTTTTCTGAATTTTTCCAGATCTTTAACATCCCTCCCTCTAACATATTTTTTTATTTTGAAATAATTAGATGCTTCGGAGGGTGCTTCTTTAATCAAGCTTTGGTACTTTATTGCTTCTAGCCCTATTCTTTCACTATTGAATAATCCTTGAGAAGACTTGAATTTAACATTATGAACTTTAAAATTGTCAAACGGAATCGACGTTTCATCTTCAGGATACATATTTTCCAATATAGAAAGATCTGAAGTTTTGTAATATCCATAATCCTTATCATTGAAAAGTCGGATCAATGGTTTTTGTGTTTTCATTCTTTCTCTTATTCTTATCATTCTTGCAACATCTGGTGGGTAGGCTTTTCTAACGTGTTGATCCCCCAGGGCATCAAATCCAAAGCCAAAAGTCAGTATGTCTCTAGCCTCTACAACTGGTGCTTCTTTTATCATTTTTCCAGTACTTGCATCGATAGCATATAAAAAGGATTTTTCTAGCAAATCAAGTTTTTTGAAAGCAATCATCATCTCTCTTATTTTTGTTCTCATCCCTCCGGAGACCTCTCCTTTAAAATCATATACAAAGGATGTTATATCGTTTTCATAATAGAAATTTACAAGATCAGCCACATATCCGGAAGGTATGATCTCAGGTATAATCCCTAAGATGGGCTTATTATTTAATCTATTAATCGAATCAATACAATTTTTCATGAATTTCTTGTAATCTTCTAGTTTATAGTCGAGAACTTAACAAACTAAACCATAAAAGTTCTCGACTGCTAGTGAAAGACCCTAATGAAATTTTAAAAAGATAGGCCTTTCACTATAGTAACGAAATCTCTTCCATCATTTGTGACGCCCTCCCCGCACTGAAGTGCGGGGCTTCCTCAGAAGACTCAGAAGAACTGGGATAGGGTCGTCTGATGAACAGCTCTCTGGTTCTTCACATAGTTCCTTGTGGTCTCAAGATCCGCATCTCCCACACTCCTGTAGAACTTGCCTGGCTCTCCAGATCATCCTTTCTAAGTCATCCTTGTTTTGCTTATGTCTACAGACACCGAAACGGCATTCTCATGAGGATTTTCTAGAACCACATGCCACTCTCCACCACGAGGCACTTCCACTATGTAAACACCTTCCATTACATTGTATTGGTAATAATCCTTGGCATAAATTGTTTTATTTTCAAGATAACGTGAATAGGAGTTCCCATCCAATACAAACTCATTGATTGTATTCCCATCAGTTTTTATAGATATTATCAATGGTTCAATATACGAAACATCATATCTGCTTGCCCAATAACTATGTCCTGCGATCTTAATCTCTCCTTTAAAAAGAGTAGTAGATGTCTCTATCATCTCTTCTTCTCTGACCTCTTTGGTAGGGAGAACTGTTATGGTTACATAGTCGGAAAATTGTTCACTCCAAGAGTCAGAATCTTTTACGTAAATTATTACATTTGTTGGTTTTGTTACATTCGGAGCAGTTATCGTAGCAACTCCATTATCATTTGTTCTTGTAGGCTCAACAACAGCGCCCTCAAAGGTTACATACGCATAGCCCGCCGGTTTTCCATTATATGTAACAACTATTTTGAACCTTTCTCCAGAAATGACCGATGAAGGTGTTTCAATCCTCAAGCCTTCTTGTTGAGCCAGCGCAATTATACTCATAGCAGGTATTGCTATGGCTACAGACAAAATCAGAGTAATTAGCCTGTTTTGTTTCATAAAAAGCATAGATTACTTTGCAGCTTTATACTTTTCCATCTTGTTCGCTATATAAATAATTAACCCGGACCATTTTGAAGATCTTTAGACAAATTTTCTAAAAATGCTTTTGAGTATCTGCTAACATTTTTAGCGCCCCCGTACACTTTCCATGTTTTGATCCTTAATTCATTTTTGTCTTCATCCTGGTGATCTCTATCTCTGTTAAGAGCTCTTTTTTATGTGCAAAAAAGCTCAAAGATTCAAAATCGTAAGTTATAAATATAATATAAGATAGAGAGTATTTATGAAGAAATGGTTATTCGCATTGGGGGCTTTTGCTCTGTTGGTCGCAATGATGTTGGGAGAAGTGCTGGCAGCAAATTATAACCACAGCATAACCCTTAAGCCCAATTATTATGGGTCGGCAAAAGTGCATTTGAATGAAGGGGATACTATAAGGATGTATGCTGTAAGCGTCGATGAGAGTAAATTTAAGATAACTATATTTAGTCCTTTTGGAAATGATGTTTTTTCTCAGAGTAGCAGCTCTGTTGTGAATAGGACCTATGCTGCTCCAGCTACAGGGGAATACAAAATAGACATATATAATCCAAGTGTATTTTCTGATGTAACTGTTGGGTATACAATAACCAGATCTTATAGGGGACATTTTGGCATAACCAGACATCAGGATATAAGAATAGGAGGATCTGAGTTCTAGTAGGGGTGAAAAATGGTAGAAGAAAAAATGATCTCTATGGATGACGCAGAAAAAATTGCAAAGGACTATGTAGGAAGACAAATTGGTGGCTATCAATTAGAGGGCATAGTTATAGATAGCACAGAGCTTGTAGAAGCTGCTGGAGTTCCAATATATAGCGTAGAGGGGAAAGCAACCGCAATTATAAAAGAAGAGAAAAAACAACTTTTAAAAGTAATACCCGCTGAAAAGAAGGAGTATTCATTCAAAGTGCAGGTACATGCAATAGAAAGAACTGTGACGGGACATAAATTGTATTAATTACCTCCATACAAGCGTAAGTAAGGGGACAAGAGGAATCAGGGATATTATCCAGTTAAAAGGAGAGGGGACCAAAGGAAAAAGTACTTGAACAATGGCACCTGTGGTGTATCCCAATATTCCTCCTACTATGATATTAATCCCACCTTCACTGATAGTCTCTCCTAACCCCGAAGATATAAAAAGTGCAATAACTACCCCTACCAGAAGCGTCCAAAATCCGAAACTTACTTTCGCTTCGAGACTTGCGTTTGACAGTGGGATAAAAAAAGCTAACAGATACACAAGAGAATACACGATCCCTGGAGAAATGTCATCGTCCATTTTTTATCTCCTTGACATCACCTTCTTTTTTCTTCTCTCCTAAGAGTTCGATTCCAAAGTTTCTGGCTATCGTTGATTACCTTCTCCACCATGCTGTAGCACATTTATTAATATTTGAATTCTGGTGCTGTAACGAGATAAGGCAAAATTTAGAGAGATCGCTAAGGCTCTACAGGGGAATCTGCATATGGTGAGTTTGGATACGACCTTGCTAAAGCATGGTCTATAGAACGAGTTTCCAACTCGTTCGTATACAACCTTGCGGAACAAGGTTTATAGAACGTGCAAGCACGTTCGTATTTTAACCAATGTTGACACGGAACTTTTTCCAGCGCATGTATCTCTTGATCAAATCCATCCCTTCATCCTGGGTAGTTTTGCACTTTGAGTTGAAAAATCCATAGAAGAACCCCGTGATTATAGCTATGGCTGTAGCTATAGATCTATGCCGAAGACACTCTCAGGGAGATCCTTCATAGCTCTCCACACCTTTTCTTCATAGCCTTCACTCAACAACCTCTTCGCGGTCTTTGGAAGGGTTTTTGGCCCTATAACCGCCCCGGGGCGATTTATGTCATCCATGTAATCGCTCTCAAGCATGAATTCTT
>JAXHST010000091.1:0-21380 GCA_034190325.1 Thermoplasmatota archaeon | reverse complement strand
CTGTGCTTAACTGGAGACACGCGGAACAGCACCTGCAATATTTTTAATATTTGTAGATTCCTCTTTTCCGGATATATTGAGCAGATAGCAAATTTTTCAGAGTCACTATTGTAAGGACGGATGTTATGGAGAGGAAAGAATGTAACTGGTGAGAATGCAAATGTATTGCAGGGATTTTCTTTATTCTTATCCTGAGATCTCCTTTATTTCATAGACTCCTGAAAAATTTTTGAACCGCTTTTCAGCCCTCTTTATTGTAAGCCTGAACAGAGGACCATCGAAGACAAATGTCTCAGCCTCACCCCCCTCAAAGACAGGGTTTATCCCGTATCTTGAGCAGAGATCAAAAAGCTCTGCGATATTCTCTTCACTTATTTCCTTGCCCAGCCAGTTTTCATCAAAACCCTCGGCAGAGACGCTTGACATTATGAATCTGAAGCCTGCATCAAAGAGCGCTCTGTAAATTCTTTCCGCTTTGAGATTCCATAGTGGAGCATAGAACTTAAGGCCTAGCTCATAGCACAACCCTTCTATCTTTGTCCTCTGGTAATCGCTCTTCACAGCTCCGCATACAATAGCCTCTATCCCTTTCTCTTTCAGCCTTTTGAATTCCTCTAACTCATCTCCCTCTCTGGCATAGGTTATACTTAAACCCATTGCCTTTGCCTGAAAAGCTGTGAGCTCAATATTTGGATAGTGGTACATCATCGAATCTTTTTCGGGCAGAATCGTTAACAGAGAGAGATCAAAGCCTTTCTGAAGCATTAAAAAAGAAGAGAGAGTGGAGTCCTTGCCCCCTGAAAAAAGGGATAGCGCTTTCATTCTCTCTACTCAGGATTGGTAACCTCGACCATCTTTTCCAGCCATTGCCATCTTGCATCCACATTGGCCTGCATCTCTCTGATCTTCTCAGGATCTTTAACAGCATCCTTGAAACGCTGCTGCAGCTTCAGATACTCTTCTATGGGCTTTGGCCTTCTTATGGTAGCATTTATCTTATATTTTCCGTTCTCAACCTCATAGAGATTCCATGCCCTCGTTTGAACAGCAAGCTTTGCCACATCTATTGTCCTTGAATAGTCAAACCTCCAGCCAGGTGGACATGGAGCTATGATCTCTATGTACTTTGTTCCCTTTATGCTCTTTGCCTTTGTGACCTTTTCGTACAGGTCTATTGGATGAGAGATGCTCGCTGTGGCAACATATGGTATGTTATGCGCTACCATTATGCCCGGCATATCCTTTCTCTCCTCCTCTTTTCCCTTCCATGTGGTTGTTGTCCATGCATGCTTTGGTGTAGCCCCTGAGCGCTGTACGCCTGTGTTGCTGTACATCTCATTGTTATAGCACACATAAAGAAAGTTTGCTCTCCGCTCAGCAGCGCCGCTCAAAGCCTGTATTCCTATGTCATATGTTCCTCCATCTCCGGCCCAGCCGAGTACATTTACATCATTGACCCCCTGCATCGCAAGACCCGCCTCTATACCTGAACAAACAGCAGCCGTTGTTTCGAAGGGAACATTCAGCAGAGGTATATTAACTCCGCTATTTGGGTACATTCCCTGTATAACTGCGGAGCAGCAGGCAGGGATAGCCATTATCGTTCTTTTACCCAGAGCCTTCAGCACAGTCCGCATAGCTGTGGTTAAAGGACAGCCCTGGCATGCAGAATGCCCAGAAAGAATAAGCTCCTCCTCCGGAATATCTCCAATCTTCATGGGTGCACCTCCGTTATCCACTCATCCTTTTGCCCATTCGCTCTCTCAGCGCACTTCTTTATCGTAGTGTAGGGAACATCAAGCCCCCCTATGCCCACAATGTAGCTAGATATTGGCTTATCTAAAACGCTCCTTATCTCTGTGCTGAGCACTCCTCCCTTTCCAAATGAACAATCTCTATCAAATACCACAAGCTTTTCAGCGCTTTCAGCTATCTTCTTTATCTCTTTTTCAGGGAAAGGTCTGAAGAGCCTCACTCTGGCGGCACCAGCCTTCACACCCTCATTGCGTAGCTCATCCACAGCCCTCTTTGACTCTTTTCCTATGGTTCCCATAGCGAATATTATTGTCTCTGCATCCTCGCACTTATAGCGCTCTATGGGTTCATAGCTCCTGCCAAACTCCCTTTCGAACTCTCTATTTACATCCAGTATCTTTGTCCTGGCCTCCTCCATGGCATCCTCAATGCTCTTTCTCATAAGCACATAGTACTCAGGGTTGCTCATGCTGCCAAAGGTTCTGGGGTTATCGACATCTAACTTCCACAGGTGTTCCTTCCTTGGCAGAAACCTATCAACTGTGTCCTGCATAGGGAGCTCTATTGGCATATGCGTATGAGACATTATGAAGCCCTCTAAATTGACCATTGCAGGTAGATTTACCTCCTCTGCAATCTTAAAAGCCTGTATTGTTGTATCAAATACTTCCTGATTGCTGGCGCAGTAAAACTGTATCCACCCGGTATCCCTCTGCGCTAAAGAATCGCTGTGTTCCACAAGTATACTCCATGGTGGGAAGAGAGATCTGTTAACATTTGCCAGCACGATTGGCAAGCGGTAACCACCTGCTGCAAAGAGCATCTCATGCATGAGCAATAAACCCTGAGAAGAGGTAGCAGTAAAAGCCCTTGCACCTGTAGCGCTTGCTCCTATACAGGCAGCCATAGCGCTGTGCTCGCTCTCAACCCTTATGAACTTTGCATCCATCTCACCGTTTTCAACGAATTTTGCTATCTCCTCAACTATCTGAGTTTGAGGCGTTATTGGATAAGCAGCGACAACATCAGCTCTGGCAAACTTAGCAGCTAAGGAAACTGCATGATCTCCTGTTTCTATTACTGTTGTGCCCTCTTCTTTTATCTTTTTTCTCTCCATCTCCTCTCTACCCAGCATTTACTCATCCTCCATTTTTATTGCGCCCCTTGCGCATTCATCAGCACAGACTCCACAACCCTTGCAGTATTCATAGTCTATCTCTATCTTATCTTCGGTTCTATAAATTGCGCTCTCTGGACAAAAAACCCAGCAGAGCAAGCAGTTTGTGCACCTCTCCTTATCGAGCACCGGTTTCTCTGTCCTCCACATTCCAGTTTTACCAGAAGCTCCCTTTTTTGGTTTTGATAGCGGAATCATTCCTTCACCTCCGTAGCATTGAAAGCCTGCTCGCATGCAAGAGCATTCTTCTCTCCTATGCTCCCGGGCCAGTAGTTCTTTATCGCCTGTGTTACATGCTCAAGCTTTATCTCTTCACACACCTTCGGGAAAGCACCAATTATGCTTGAGTTTATCACAGGAAAGCCTGCAACCTTCAGATTGTTAGAAAGAGCTATGCCAGTGGCATCTGTTGTTGCTATCTTAGAGTCAAGGTCAAAATCCTCTGGCTTCTTCTTTGTGTTTATTATTATCCATCCATCCTTCTTCAGACCTTCAATAGCATATTCGATAAGCCACTCCTCAAAGACAAAAGCATAGTCCGGCTCATATATCTGGCTTGCAAGGACTATCTCATTATCATCAATCCTGGCAAATGATTTTACGGGTGCTCCCCTCCTCTCAGCTCCAAACAATGGAAATGCCTGAACACCCTTCTTTCCTGCGAGAAATCCTGCCCTGCAAAGGAGAGCTGCTGCGGTAACAGCTCCCTGGCCTCCTCTTCCATGAAATCTTATCTCGTACATGCCTCTCACCAACCTTAAACGCCGCAGAGCTTCTTAATTCTTTCCCAGTTATCATCCACACCTCTCTGCACTTCCTCCAGCTTCTCTGCATTCTCTGGTTTTAGCAGATGCGAAAAACGACCCTGAAGCTTAAGGAACTCGCTGACAGGCTTCTTCAGCTCAGGTCTCTTTGCTATTGCCCTGCTTCTCCCTGTAAGCTTAAACTCGCCGTTCTCAACCTCAAATAACGGGAAGTAGCAGGTCTCAACAGCGAGCTTGGTTATCTCTATTGTATCGCTGGTATCATGCCTCCAGCCTCTATCACATGTGCTTATAGCATGCAGGAATGCCGGGCCATTTACCTCTATGCCTTTCCTTGCTTTAACTATAAGATCTCTCCAGTATGCTGGAGAGGCTGTTGCTACATAAGGTATGTCATGTGCAGCCACTATAAGGTCTATTGGCTTCTTGTACTCCATCTTTCCGGTCTCCACTGAGCCTACAGGCGTTGTTGTCGTCCATGCATACTTTGGAGTGCCTCCAGATCGCTGTATGCCTGTATTCATATATGCTTCATTATCATAGAGCACATAGAGAAAGTCATCATAGCGCTCAAGCGCTCCGCTCAAAGCCTGGAAGCCTATGTCATAGGTCCCTCCATCTCCACCAAAGGCTATCACATCGTTCTTCTTTCCTATACCCTTCCTTTCAAATGCTCGTTCTGCTGCAACAATCCCGCTTGCGGTTGCAGCTGTGTTCTCAAACGCGCTGTGTATCCATGGCATAGCCCATGAGGTGTATGGATAGATTGTGGTCGCAACCTCCAAACAGCCAGTGGCATTCACAACTATTGTCGGTCCTCTTACTGCTTTGAGAACCTGACGCACGACTATGCTTGCGCCGCAACCAGCGCACAACCTGTGCCCTGGTAAAAGTAGCTCTTCCTGTTGAGATAGTCCCTTGAGATTGGGATTGAATCCACCTGCGCTCATTCTCTCACCCCCACGAACATTGCATCCGCACCCTTCTCTAATCTGTCAAAGACCTCTTTGATAGTATCCTTGTTAACATCCCTTCCGCCCAAGCCATATACAAAGCTTTTCAGATTGATTCCATCGCAAGACGCTTTTGTGTCCAGATAGAGCGGGGGATAGCTGCCGAATGGTGCAACTCTATCAGCAACACCAACGGATTTTGCATTTTTTATAGCTTCTCTAACTTCCTCGCCGGCAAAAGGTCTATAGCACTTGACTCTGCTTACCCCAACCTTCTTTCCTTCAGCCCTCATATCATCCACAGCAACCTTTGCAGTTCCGAAGGCTGAGCCCATGCACAGAAGTATATTATCTGCATCATCTGTCTTATAGCTCTCTACCAGAGGATATCTTCTTCCTGTAAGGTCACCAAACTCTTTGAAGGTATTTTCTACAATCTTTTTGCTCTCATCCATAGCTTCAATCTGCTGCATCTTTATCTCCGAGTAGTAGTCAGGCAAAACCATTGCTCCAAAGGTTTTCGGTTTTTCCGGGTCCAGGATGTTCTCTGATTTTCTTTCACTGCCTATGAAGTTTAAAACCTGCTCATCGCTCAGAGTTGAGACATTCTGAAGTGTGTGACTTATCACAAACCCATCAAGAAGAACCATCACGGGTAAGAGCGTTTCCTCCGCAATCTTGAAGGCCATTATGGTTGTATCATAAGCCTCCTGCGCATCAACGCATGATAGTTGTATCCAGCCAGAATCTCTGACAGCCATTGAATCCGCATGGTCTGCGTGTATGTTTATGGGCGCGCTTATAGCTCTATTCACATTTGCCATGACTATGGGCAGCCTCATGCTGCTCGCTATATATAGTATCTCATGCATAAGCAACAAACCCTGAGATGCCGTTGCTGTGAAGGTCCTGGCGCCTCTGGCGCTTGCCCCTACACATGCGCTCATCGCGCTGTGCTCGCTCTCCACCCTCACATATTCAGCCTGCGTTTCACCATTTGCCACATAGTCGCTGAACTTCTCCACGATTATTGTCTGTGGCGTTATTGGGTATGCAGCGACAACATCAACGTTGCACTGTTTTGCAGCCAGAGCCACAGCCTCATCACCACCTATTCCTAAGATCATTTTTCCTCCTCCACCATATCTATTGCGTCCTGTGGACACTCTTTAGCGCATATGCCACAGCCCTTGCAGTGGCTGTAATCTATGATTATCCTGTCATCCTCATATTTTATGCTCGAATCAGGACAGTAAATGTAGCACTCCAAGCACCTTGTGCACTTTTCATCGTTTACCACAGGCTTCTTGCTCCTCCATGCGCCTGTTTCATAATCCAGAGAGGTCTCACATGTAATCCCGCCTGCAGGCATCTCTTTATAGCTCTTCTTTTTCGTAGTCATATCTCCTCCACTTTTTCGTAAGCCTCTTTTATCACCTGCTTGTTCAGCTCTGCCAGTTTGTCAGAGAACCTTTCGTCTATCGCATCGAATAGCGTCTCTATCTTTATTACAGGCTCTACCTTAAGCAGCGCTCCAAGTATGGCTGTGTTCGTTATGTCCTTGCCCAGGATCCTCAGTGCAATCTCGCTTGCAGGAACCCTGAAACTCTTGGCGCCCTCAACCTTTATGTCCTTTGAGGTGTTGATGATAACCTTACTATCAGCTCTGGTTCCTTCAGCCACATCCACTATCTTTACAAGCGTTGGATCCAGAACCAGAACGCAATCTGGCTCGTAAACGCCACAGTGCAGCTCTATGGGATTTTCATCTATCCTTGCGAAAGCAGCCATGGGCGCACCCATACGTTCAGGACCGAACTCAGGAAAGGACTGGGCAAATTTTCCCTCTTTTATGGCAGCCATCGCTAAGAGATTCCCTGCCGTCCATGCACCCTGGCCAGCTCTACCATGTATCCTTATTTCCTTCATCTTGACCCCTTCACACGCGTATCAGCTTCACGCAATATATTCTTTTCTCGTATTGCCCGAAGCGATACCATACCTTAATGGCTCTCATGCTAGATATAGTTCTTTGCGGACATATGTTCAGGGAGATCAAAAGTAAAAAAGAAAAAAGAGGGATGGATCTAAAGGTACCGTGAACTGTGTGGTAGAGAAAAAGCTAACGAAATTGTCAAAAATGGCGGAGCAAAAAATTTAGGATCTCCATCTGTTCAGGAGGGAGACAAGGCCGCATGAGAGAACCTTCAGGTAATAGGTTATTGATCTCCACATGACCGTTGCATGACCTATGGATTCCTGATCGAAGATGGGTCTGAAAAACAGATAGAAAGTGGTTTCAGCCACGCCCACCTTTCCCGGAACGGGTATGAATGATATCGCTACGTCCAGAAGTGGTTGCAGCGAAGCGACCCTGATCAGAGATGTTCCTTCCTGCCCCAATGACAGGTAGACAAAGCACACTATAGAAAAATATGATATCCATTTGAGTGTGTTGAAGACGCAGGCTTCTGCAAACAGTTTTGCGTTTTTTCTTATGCTTTTGGCGCCACTTATGTAGTCCTCTATGGCTTTTTGTATTTTTTCATCCCACTTTTTGCTTCTCTCTTCTCCAATGACTCCCCTTACCTTACCATAGATCCAGTTTATTCCTTTTCTGAAGGATTCTGGACTCTGAAAGGTAGCTATCACGGCTGCTGATGCGGAGATAAAGATGAGCATGCCTATGATGATTAATGGTATAGCACCCCCTACTTCTTCTCTCAGGTAATCCAGGTTGTATATAAAAAAAATGATCAGGAATGTGACATAGACAAGCTCATTTATTATGAACTTTACCGCCATTATGCTGGAGGATTTGCCCACCGATACATTGTCTTGACTCATCGTGTACAGATAGGATGGTGGGCCGCCGCTGGAGATGGGGGTGATACTCATGTGATAATATCCTATCATGATTGTCTTGATTGACCTGAGCACTCCGCCTTCATGGAACATTCTGCTGACGCAATTGAAGGCAAGTCCGTCAAAGAGGAAGCACGCGGCTATAGCCACGACGCTACACGCGGCCCATAGTGGATTTACGTTCTCTGCGAGACTCGAAATATTACCAAAGTCTGATTGAAGAAATATTATCGTGATGACGATGATCAGTGTAATGGAAAGATAGTTGAGAACTCTTTTTTTGTTCATATTAGGTTTGGTAGTAATGGTAGCGGCTAATAAACTTTTCTCATGTGGTCTTTTAGAGTCGACATCTCCGAAAGAATTTGAGGATAGAAAATCACGACTTAGTTACCCTTGAGATCGCCCAATCGATCCTTTTCTACGTCAATTTGATGCAGAATCTACAAAATAAGAGATGCACAGAACACTCCATGAGGAAAGTAAATGTAACGAGTCTTGCTTTAGCAAGGTCGTATACGACCGCATGGAATGCGGTCTACAGACCAAGCTTAAGCTCTAGCATATTTCAGCTTGCAGATAGGCTTTCATTTCAGCATTTTATAAGCTCAACAGAGATCTCAGAGCTCTCAACAATCTGGAGATTTAGAGAGAGCTTAAGCCCTCAGCGCACCCAGAAGCTGCAAAAGCAGGCTTGCAGAGTAGCAAACAAAGAGTGACAGCTGGGTCCCGATCATTGTCATCTGAAGCACTCCTCCAACCATCTGGATGTCCCTGCTATACTGCCTATTTCATTATCCTAAGGTCATGCAATAGGCCTCTGAGCGGTTATAGGCAGGACATTCTTGTCCCACATTGTTAGAGCCAAACCCGCTGGAGCAGGAATGCCCCGGCCATCGCTTCATGGTGTTGCCTAGAGCCTTGGCAAGAGCCAAGCATCCACGTCTGCATAGACCCGTTCCTTTCCCACTTCGTTGAAGATCTCGTGGTAAAACCCTTCGTAAATTATAAATTTCCCATCCTCGAGGCGAGCATTTTCATAAAAAAGCTTTACAGATCCAGGCGGCACCAGGACATCCTCAGAACCACACATGATCAGGGATGGAACCTTGAGCTCCTGTGCATTGTCCTGTAGAAAGAGTATGGCCTTCAAAGCTTCAGATTGAAACCTGAGCTTCATCGGCTCATGGCAGACCATAGGGTCGTTAGCATATGCATTGTAATTCTCAGGATCGTGATTCAGATAGCTCGGGTCTATCATCGTTCCGGGCATTCCCATATCCGGCAGAAATCTTGCCATCAAACTCAGGAGGGGAGAGAGAATTCTTTCCATTGATAGTGAAACTTCCACACGTCCCAGTATCGGAATAGCTTGGTATCCTCCCACCGCAGGTCCAGAGACTATGAGCCCTTCCAGATCTTTGGGATAAAGAATCGCGTATTTTAGAGCTATCTCCCCGCCTAAGCTGTGACCAAGCATGAAGACCTTATCTACCCTCTCTTCTTGCTTGACGCTCTCGACGAACGTCTTTAAATCCTCGACATAATAATCGAAGCTCTCCGGGTTCCAGCGTGGCCCCTCTGAGCGGCCGTGCCCTCTGTGATCTAGCGCATAAACAGAAAGCCCTTGATCCAGGAAGTGCTCGGCCATTTCCTGGTAGCGGCCGGAGTGCTCCCCAAACCCGTGCACCAGAACGATAGCCGCTTTTGACTGCGGCGCTTTCCAAGAGCGATAGAAAAGCTTGGCTCCGAGCGCCCCCTGAAAGAAGCCCGTCTGAGGCTCAACGTCCTGCTGAGCCACGCTTATGGGCGTGTTCAACACCAATAGCGCAAGCAGAGCAGCTGCTCCAACAGCAAAGATCTTTGCTTTCATGACTCTTAATCACATAACCAGTATATATTCCTTTCTCTTTATGTGAGATCCCTGAGCCTCACCTCTCTTACCTCCACACCATTGGCTTTGAGCCCTTCAGAGATCCCATCAACATGGGCATCACCAACAACAGCCACCGTATTTATACCTATTTTCAAGAGCTCAGAGATCATATGCTCGTTTCTTTCATCTATCAAAACTCTCGCTAGCTTAGGAAAGCTTTTTCTAAAGTCCTTCATAGCTGAATCATAGTTTTCCATAAGCCTCTCCATCTCTTTATCCAGCCTTCTCTTTGGTATGAATATAGAGCCTATGCCACTGAAAAGCAATTTTCCTCTCTCCCTTAATCCTACGCTCCTTATGCCCTTCATTATCTCGGAAAAGTTTTTATCTATGAGATAGAGAGGCAGCTGCTTTTCTCTCGCATACTCATAAGCGGCAACCATCTCGCTACCGGGCATAACTCCATACTCATCAGCCACCTTCTTTTCCATACCGCTCAGAACCCTGCTCATCAGATCCCCCTTTCCCCTGACGTCTGGATTGAGCAGAGCGTAAAGCCTTGAGGGGTCAAGCTCTATAGCCACAGCCTCAGGTTGCTCTACCTCCAATATCTCTCTTATCCTTTTCTCTATATCGAGCACATGCGCTACACCTATCAGCAGAGCTTCCACCAGAGTGAATTGCTTTCGAGAATATTCTTTTTTGCTATCTGCTTCTTCAGGTTGCCGGGTGGAGATCGTAAACCCCCTTTTGTTAAAGCGGCATTCATCTAAGCATCCTACCCGCCGGTCGGAGGGCATTCATCCCGGCTGCTTGGACTTGCTCCCGGAGGATGGGCCGTTTCACCAGATCTGCGCTTCTCAGCTCGCTATCACATAGATCATTGCTCCACGCAGCTGTGTCGTTTCTGTTCCCAGAGCCACCGCTCTCGCGGCATTTCCGTCGCCCTCAGGAGGGGGGATTTTCCTCAGCCAAAGCCGTCAACCGCCCGTCTTCTCCCGGCAACCAACAGAATAGGTTTAAAAATATTTATAATCTATCGGATAGATTATATTTCCAGTTCAGAACTCAGAGCATTTCTTTTTTCAGCTCTCGTTTTACTGGTTATGTAACCAACCAGTCTATGCTTTACCTCTTTGCTCTCTACAGTATAAAGCTCATCAATTATCCTCTTATTCTGTGAGTAATCCTCTGTAAATTTATCACCGTGCGCCTCAAGGACTTTTGCGGCTGCTCTTTTTATGTATGCAGGCTTATTAGCGCCCATATGCACAATGGGTTTTTCCACTTATAACCTTTACCAAAAAGATATATAAAGAGATTGCGATTATATGCTGATGGAAGACGGGCCCCCATATGTTATAGAGAAATATTTCATGCCAGAAACAAAGGAAGCAAAGGCATTCCTTGAGAGCTTACCCAAAGGCAGCTACAGCGCCGAAAAAGTTTACGAAAGATCTTTGCTCTCAGTGATGCTTGATATTCTCTTCCTTCTGGATAGAGATCAAATGCTCGAGACCTTTAAAAAGCTGATCTGCGACTATTCCGGCTCCCTGGAGGGTGCATTGGATTTTCTTGAAAAATTTGCTGATCCAGCACCCTTACGGGAGAGAATAATAACCTTAAAGCTCATAAAAGCACAGCTTATGCTCGCAAAGGGAGAGCAAGATGAGTGTATAAAACTCCTCGAGAGCTTAAAAGAAAACGCTGAAACTGAGAAGGAGAGATTCTATGCAACAATGTTCCTTTTAAGAACTTCAAGCGATAAAAAAGAGGCTTTAGAAAAGGAAAAGCTATCTAAAAAAGAGAGCTCTCTCATAGAGAATGAATGCGGAAAGGCTTTATGGAATGCTGACAAATATCCGGAAGCAAAGAAAAGATTTGAGAATTTTTTGAATCTTGCGGATGATGATTTTCTTAAGAGCATAGCATACAACAACATTGGTTTATCTGCGGGTTGTATGGGTGATTATCAGTGCGCTTTAGAGATGCTTGAGCGATCTCTCAACCTGTGTGAAAAGATGGGTGATAGATGCGGATCTCTGAGAGCCAGACTCAACATTGGAGAGCTGCTTAAGGAGATGGGAATGCTGACAGAAGCAGAGAGCATGTTGCTCTCTGTGCTCAATGAAGCAAGCATCGTCAACACACTCCTTGGTGCCAGGATTAGAGCTGATTGCTGTATCAACCTTGCAGAGATTGAGATACTGAGAAATAACCCAGAAAGGGCATTGGAGCTGTGCAACAGCGCATATAAGGAGCAGTGCGGCGATAGAACTGTCGAGCTAAGAGCGCTGATAATCAGAGCAAGAGCAGAGGTTATAGACGACAACATGAATGAGGCAAAAAGCCTCATTGAAAGAGCAGCAGCACTGGCAGAAGAGCTATCATCAAAGCGATATGAAGCCTCAGCATATCTGGTAAAAGGGATGATTCATGAAAGGGAGGGGGATTATAAAGATGCCCTGCAGAGCTATGGTCTTGCCATCTTCTTCTTCAGAAAGATAAATAATCTATATGGGGCTG
Source organism: Thermoplasmatota archaeon (assembly GCA_034190325.1). Classification (GTDB taxonomy): domain Archaea; phylum Thermoplasmatota; class UBA186; order UBA287; family UBA287; genus UBA287. The sequence continues at coordinate 9,464 of JAXHST010000091.1, read as the reverse complement.
CAAACGCAGAAGAGAGAATAGGGAGGCTGTATGAAAACTCAAAAGAGAAGGATAAGGCAGAGGAGCATAAAAAGAGAGCAAGGGAACTGCTGGAATCATTCAGAGCGCCGAGAGAATAGAGTTTAGCGTTTCGATCCTCTTTTCCCTGCTTTGCCTCTCAGGCAGAAGAATCCTCTTGTGGTATGGTGCTCTGCCACTGTTGCTGTCTCTGTAGACCACCCCCAGTTTGATTTTTTCCTTATCTTTTGAGATCTTTATAGCTTCATCATAATCGCTATTTTCTCCATCCATTACCTCTGTGATCTTATTGTAGAGGGAATATGTGTTATTGTACGCAACACATGGCTGGAGGACATCTATGAATGAGAAGCCCTCATGCATAACCCCCTTCACAATCAGCTCGCTGAGATTATCTATTCTTGCAGAGTACCCTCTGGCTATAAACGTAGCCCCAGCCTCCAGCATGAGAGATAAGGGAGCCAGAGGCTCTTCAACATTTCCATAGGGCGTGGAGGGGCCCCTATACCCCATTTCGCTCCTGGGGCTAAACTGTCCTGTGGTTAATCCATAAACCCCGTTGTCGTGCAGCACTACCGTTATATCAGCATTTCTCTTTGCAGCAAATATGAGGTGCTCTATTCCCTCACCCAAAGCGTCACCATCCCCGACGAAATCTATCACTTTTAGCTCGGGTTTTGCAAGCTTTATTCCCTGAGCTGTGGCCATAGACCGGCCGTGAAGTGAGTAGAACCCGCTCAAAGAGAGGTAGTCAAAGATCTTGCCATGCTGCCCTATGCCGCTGGTTATGAGCAACTTATCTTTGTCTATGCCATTTTCTCCAAGCGTTTTTAAAGCTCTTTTAAAAGCTGTCAATATGCCAAAGTTACCGCAGCCTGTGCACCAGGTATTTTCAGCATAGGTGCCATAATTATCAGTCATAGGACCTCCCTTATCCTCCCGGCAAGCTCTTCGGGATCAAAGGGCCTTCCATCATACTTCCTTATTCTTCCCTTTACGCTTATCCCATTCTCTCCCAGCAAGCGCTCAAACTGTCCCTCGCAGCTCATCTCTATCACCATTCCTTCTTTTTCATCAATAGCCCATGAAGGGAAGGGCTCTAGATAAATCGGCTGAATGACCTTTGCCTTTATATCGCCATAGCTCAAAGCCTCCAGAACGCTCATCGTCGTAGAGCCGTAGGTGAATATCGCCGGCCCTTCACCATAGACATTCACGCTCTTCATCTCTCTCAGCTCATTGCTTATTTTTTCTCTCTTTCTCTCCCTTTTCTCGTGCATCTTTGCTATCATTCCTGCATCCTCTGTTGCAATACCATTCTCATCGTGCTCATAGCTGGTCCACTTTATCATCTCTCCTGATGGGGGATAGAGAAGTGGCGAAATTCCATCATCTGTGAAGAGATATCTCCTGTACCCTTCGCCATCAAAGAGCTTTTCTCTGGCCCACTCAGCGTCCTCGGGCTTTAGAGACGCGCTCATGCCACTTTCGCTCAGGTGCTTGTCAGAGAGTATTATCGAAACGCACTGATAGCGCCATGCTAAAGATAAAAGCTCTGATGAGAGATAAAAAGCCTCTTTTTGGCTCGCTGGAGCTGCGACTATCCTTGCAAATTCACCATGCCCCTGGTGCAGAGCAAAGTAAAGATCCCCCTGCTCAGTATAGGTGGGCACGCCTGTTGAGGGCCCGGCTCTCATGGATAGCAAGCAGAACACAGGCACTTCAGCCATTCCTGCGAGGGATAAGCCTTCTTGCATTAGAGCAAAGCCCCCACCACTGGAGCCAACCATAGCCCTTGCGCCCATGGATGCTGCACCGATGGCCATGTTTATGACCGCAATCTCACTCTCAGGATGGACCACAGTTATACCAAACTCCTTCTGATGAGAGGCTAGAAAATGCATCAGAGAAGATGAGGGCGTCATAGGGTATGCAAAATAGATATCGAGGCCGCCCGCATAGGCGCCAAGAGCGATAGCCTCATTCCCTGTCAGCAATTTTCCATGGCTGCTCCCTTTCTTAAGCTTCCTCTTTTCCTTCAATGCCTTGACCGCTTTCTCATAGATTGCTGCAGCATACTCGACGTTCTCCTCTGTGCCTTTCTTATACTCTTTCCTTACCGTTTCAACCAGCTCTTCTTTTGTGCAATCCGTGTATGCAGCAAAAGTTGCTACACCTGCTAAACCCAGCATAAGCTGCGGCTTTGAGTATCTGCTGGCTTCAGAGCTCATGGGCAATCCTATGCCCTTCTCACTCTTTGCCGTATCCGAATTGTATACCATCAGCTTGCCTTCATTCTCATGCAGATCAACGCTCCTCTGATCCAGCAGCACCGCAATGTCATAGTGTTTGTACTGGCTATGTATCTCATCCAAAGAGCTGCTGACAACAGAGAAGTTGTGACCTCCGGAGATGAGATTCTGATAATCGTCCATTACAAATAAATTTCTCCCCATAGAGAGGAGCATATCAGCAACGACGGAGGCAGACTTTTTCACTCCCTCACCTGCCTTTCCGCCTACCAGAAATGTGAAAAGATCTTCTTTCATAATATCACATTATACCCTATCAAATATAAAAAAAAGAAGAAGCTGGACTACAGCTTTAACTCTTCACTGCCTTCCCAGAGACCATGGATGTTGCAGTAGCTGGAGGCATATATCTTACCTGACTTCTGGGCTAAGAAAGTGCAGTTTGCAACAGGCTCGGCGTATACCCCGCTGGTGTTGGGTCCCTGAGCTGAAGCGCCATGAGCCCAGAACTCAAATCTCCCTAACTGATATGGGAACTTCTCTCCCTCTGGCAGGAAATAGAGCTCTATCCACTCTATGTGGTGCTCAGTTGTGTTTGGATGTTTTATCTCCTTGCCAACGCTTGCTCTAACTGTAACCCTTGTCTTTCCCTCTTCCTCTTTCTTCTCCAGCACCTCTATCGCAGGCACATGCTTTTCGCTTTTCCAGTCCGCTGTTTGAAACAACTCCTTCATTTTACTTCACCTCTTTTTTACATATCTCTTGTTGTTTATACCATTTTCTCCAACATGCTCAGAATTGCACAAAGAGTGAGCTTGGCGTTTCGCAGATAGGGCAGACATCTGGAGCACCATTAACAAATGTGTTGCCGCAAACAGGACAGACATACACGCTTTCCAACGGCATATCTCTGCCAGCATCAACGCTCTCCTTCGCGCTCTCATATAGACCAGCGTGGACAGCTTCAGCCTCCATTGCCTCTCTGAAGGTCTCCTGTGCCCTTGAGTTATTCTCTTGCACAGCTATTTCATAGAATTCAGGGTACATCTCATCTGTCTCATAGGTCTCTCCATCAACGGCTTTCTGCAGATTTTCGCTGGTGCTGTCAATATTGCCGAGCACATCCGCATGGTTCCTTGCGTGTATTGATTCGGCATAGGATGTTGCGTAGAACAGCTTTGAAACGTTGCTGAATCCCTCATTTTCAGCTGCAGAACTGTAGAGCAGGTAGTTCATGTGAGCTCTGCTCTCCCCACCAAATGCTGCATCAAGGTTTTCCCGGGTTCTCATCTCCTGAGCGCTCAGCGCTCCAGCCAGAAAGGCACAGATCACTATAGCCACCACTATTGTATTCCTCATCCTTTTCACCTCTTTTTTGCATATCTCTTGTTGTTTATACCATTTTCCTCGGATATGTGCAAGGTAATACCCATCACGCACTGATCGCATCAGAGATCCTTCATGCCCGTACCATCATCTCTGAAGAAAAACAGTTTTAATCTCATAGCCCAATTATCTATGTGCAGAAAGCTGAGATAACCATAGATAAAAGCCAGATAATGATAGCAGGGAGCATATATGGGTTATGCAGCGAAGCTTCAGCGGTCAGAGAAGCTCTATCGGCCTTCAAGCCCGGAGCTGTGGCGCTGGGAATATCTGGGGAGGATCTGGAAGCACTGAGAAGCAACAGTGATTCAGACATTTATGATTCCTATTTTTCAAATCTCTCAAGGTTTGGTAAAGTCTCCATACCTTCACCGGATCTCTTAGCTAGCATAGAATATGCAGAAGAGAAAGATATCGAGGTGTATGCTATAGACATAAATGATAATGACTTCTCGGAGCTCTTGTATAATAACGTCTCATCCTTTGAGCTCTTAGCGAGATCAAGAAGGACGAAGATGAGAGCAAAGAGCGCGGATCTTTTCTCCATGAAATGGGATAAAAAGAAGAACAAAGGTGGCTTTGAGAAGATAAATAAAATGTGTGAAAAGAGGATGGCTGAGAATGTTATGAAGCTTGCCCGAGATCATAGAAAGATCTTTGTCCTCCTCGATCTACCTAGGTTTGATGGCGTGTTATCTGCACTTTCGAAACTGGCTTAATAGCAGAGTCAAATTATCTTTATGATCTCTTTGGGCATAGAGAGCACTGCCCACACTCTTGGGATAGGCATAGTTGATGAAAACTGCAGGGTTTTAGCAAACGAGATGAGCATGATCTCAAACTCTATGGGCATACATCCGAGAGAGGCTGCCAATCACCATGCGCAGGTTTTTCCTGAGATGCTGAAGAGCGCACTAAAAAAAGCAGATCTATCTATGAAGGATATGGATCTCATAGCCTTTTCTCAGGGTCCAGGCCTCGGCCCCTGCCTCAAGACCGGAGCCACAGGGGCCAGAGCACTTGCCCTCTATCACAGCATACCTCTTATAGGGGTTAACCATTGCATAGCTCACCTTGAGGTAGGCAGAAAAACGCAGGGATGCGAGGATCCTGTTATGCTCTACGTATCCGGGGGAAACACGCAGGTTATAACCTATTTTGAGGGCAGATACAGGGTCTTCGGAGAGACGCTTGATATAGGCATAGGGAACTGCCTGGACAAGTTTGCAAGGGAGGTTGGGCTTGAATTCCCGGGTGGCCCGAAGATAGAGCGTTATGCTATGGAAGGCAGAAAACTCTTACCCCTGCCCTATACCCTAAAAGGCATGGACGTTGCATTCTCCGGAACATTGACAGCCGCTCTAAATCTTCTAGGAAGAGAAAGGCTGCAGGACATATGCTACTCCATGCAGGAGGTGTGCTTCGCAGCCCTGGTTGAAACCACAGAGAGAGCCATGGCGCATGTGGATAAGGATGAAGTTCTTCTGGCTGGCGGCGTTGCCAGAAACTCCCGCCTGAGGGAGATGACATCCATTATGGCAAATGAGCGAGGAGCAAAATTCTTTGTTCCTGAGCCAAAGCTCTGCGTTGACAATGGCGCGATGATCGCATGGACTGGACTTTTGATGCACATGAATGGTGGGAAAATGGAGATAGAGGAGAGCGAAACCAGGCAGAACTTCAGAACGGATGATGTAGAGGTGTTCTGGAGATGATAGTTCTATTTGATCTGGATGGAGCAGTGATAGATGATCGCAGGAACATTGTTGAATGCTTCAGAGAGACGCAGAGAGCCTTCGGGCTAAAAGAATGGAGCGAAAAGGAGATAACAGAATTGTTAGCTCTTCCCCTGGATAAAATATTCTCCATGATAAGCCCGTCTGGCGAGGATATGGTGCGCTTTTACGAAAAGCAGTGCGCGTCAAAAAAGAGGGGCAAAGAGATCCTTATTCCTGGCATTGAGAGGGTCTTTTCATTCCTGGATGAGGCGGGAGTGAAAAAGGGGATCGTTACCTCAAGAAGTGAAAAAATGGCGCTATTGACACAGCTGGGTTTAACGTTCGATTGTGTCATTGAGGGCGATGGAGTGAAACTCAAGCCCTCAGGTGAGCAAATAAAAATGTTTAATGAAGACAGAGTTATCTATGTAGGGGGCACTCAGATAGATGAGGCTGGTGTGGAATTTATAGGATGGGGTATGAAGAGAGATGGAGAAGAAAAGCATGCAGCTCAAACAATCGAAGACCTTATATCTACACTAAAAGAGAAGCTCGGTTTAAGAAGGGTGATAAAGCAGGGGGCTGAAGCAAAGCTGTATGAGGACAGCTTTCTCGGCAGGCGATGCGTCATCAAAAAGAGGATTGAAAAAAGCTATAGAGAAAAGGAGCTCGATAGATCTCTGAGGGCTCATAGAACCAGAGAGGAGGCAAAGCTGGTTCATGAAGCAAGATCTCTGGGGGTGAATGTCCCTAAAATATATGATGTTACAGAGGACAGCATAATCATGGAGTTCATAGAGGGTATGAGGGTAAAGGAGATCCTTGGGGATGATAGAGCGCTCTGTTTTGAGATCGGTAGATCAATCGGAAAACTGCATTCTGCGGACATAATACATGGGGATATCACGACCTCAAACATGATAGTCCGTAACGGTGTCCTGTATTTAATAGACTTCGGGCTTGGTGAAAAGAGCCCGGAGATAGAGAAGAAGGGCGTTGATCTTCATGTGCTCTATGAAGCATTAAAGGCGGTGAGGAAAGAAGATCTCTTCAGCGCGGTGCTAAAAGGATACGGAAGCACGTATAGCAGAGCGGAAGAGGTCATAAAGAGAATAGATGTCATATCCAGTCGTGGGAGATACCTTTAGTTTTAAGCCTTTTGGAATGGCAGCGCTGCAGCAGGGCGCTATTTTTCATGATGGCTCAAAGGGCGCAAAGCAATGCCTGTAGAGGCTGATCTCTGACCAAAAGGAATATAGAAGGGGTCTTCAGAGCGGCGGATAAATGCTTCTTCCTTTACGATTGATATATGGACGGGATGTCTCTCCAAAGGGAAGTCTGGTTTTACCCTTCCGCAGATCCTTTCTAACCTTGTCTCTTTAGCTCTTCTGTGGTTATGTAAGCCTTTGTATATACTCAGAGATCAAAGAGAGGTGTGCCAGAGCCTCTATTAGCCCAGGATGTTGAGTAGTTGCTGCAGGATCTCTACAAAGTAGGGCATGCAGACCCTCTCAACGCCAACGGCGCACGGCACAAAAGTTGTTTGCAATAAGCAATCAAGTGAGGAATCTAAGCATGACCCCACCCCTGACTGAATTATTCTTCCCACCATTGGCGCGCAGAAATCAAGACATCCAACTGAAATGTGGCCGAGAACTGGCATCCATATAAGGGAGAAAAGATATGTGAGCTCCTCTATGACCCATGCAATCAGCGCCGATATAGACCCAACAACGCTTAAAAGGATCATAGCGCTCCCTCCCCTCTCCTTATGCACTCAACAGGATCGAGCGAGGCCGCATGCCTTGCTGGAAGAAGTGATGCCAGCAGAGAGATGCCTATCGGAAGTATTATAGTAAGGGCCAAAGCCCATGGCTGGACAACATAGCTTACGCTTATCGGTGTTGCAACCCTTGCAACAGCCCCTATCTGCAGGAATGTCTGTAAACCCATATACTGGACTGCATAGAGCGCCATATACCCAAGAAACACCCCGATAACGGCTGCACAGATGCCCACGAGCAAAGCCTGATACATGAATGAAAGCCCTACCGTGAGGTTTGTAGCTCCCATTGCCTTTATGATCCCTATCTGCCTCATCTTTCTCAGCACTATGGAATCCATGACATAGTATATGGCAACAGCGCAGAGCGCAAGGATGAATGCTATGGAGAATATCAGCAGATACGTTACAGTATCAAACATGGTTCCGCTGGTGTAAGTGAGAACATCATGCCATGTGAATATCTCTGGCTCTCCTCTTCTGCCATCTGGCAGCTCAACCTCAATATCTGAGACTATGCTCCTGAGGTCATTCTTTATTGCTTCATGGTCGCTTGAAGGTATGCTGAGAGATTTCACAGCTATCGTTGTAGCCGCGCCCTCGTTGAATGCTTTACCGGCAACCTGCCTTAAACCATCTATTGGTGTTATAATTATCATCTGCTCCATCAGAGGAAGACCTATATCATATATCCCTATCGCTTTGTACCTTGCGAATGTAAAGTTACCGAGGTTGCCCCCCTTCTCTATGAGAACGGTAAATTCGTCTCCCACTCTAAGGTTGGTTAACTCAGCAAGAGCCCTTCCTACAAGCGCCGGGTATGCTGTTGTTCTTGCAAATGCTTCTTTTTGAAAGAGCTCCATGCCAGGACGCAGAGCTCTCATAACAGCTCCAATTATTGGAAGGTTTGCCCATTCAGAGTACATGAACTCATTCACAGTGTATGCTATGCTGGCTATGATCTGTGCTCCATAATCACCTTCAAGTGCTTCAGGATTTCTTGCAATATACTCATCAAACCACTCCCCCTCCATTACAGCTCCCTTTAAATCATACACTGCAGGATCTGTTTTTAGATCTATGCCATCTATTATCGCACCTTCATAACGCCCGGGGGTGCCAAATTCCATCCCCCCATAAAAAGCAGCTCCCTGAAAGACCGTTCGCATTGTCACATTGTAACGCCCTGTGGCATTTATAGCCTCAGCAATCTGTGAAGCATCAGCCATTACCAGAGCTCCCCCTATAGCATCCCTCACAGTCATGTTGGGCCCAAGTATGAGAGCATCAGCAGAAATTCCATTCTTTACCCCCTCGTTTATTACCTGCTGCATGTAGAATTCATAGCATGTCGCCAGGAAAAATGTGGACATAGTTATGCCTATTGCCAGGATTATCACCACATATATCCTTCTATGCTCTCTAAACTCATTAGCAGCCAGGACCCGAGATGCAGAACTCGCAAATCTATTTCCTTTAGCCATCTTATAACCTCCTTTCTTCGACAATTGATCCATCAACCAGCTTTATCATCCTTGTGGCATATTTTGTGAAAGACTCCTCATGCGTAACCAGCACAACGGTTATTCCACGCCTGTACAGGGCTGTGAAGATATCCATGACATTATCAGCAGAAGCGCTATCCAGAGATCCTGTAGGCTCATCAGCAAATATGACCTCAGGGTCGTTTATAAGAGCCCTCGCTATTGCAACCCTCTGCTGCTCTCCAACTGAAAGGTGTATTGCTATGTGATCAACCCTGTGCGTGAGATTAACGCGCTCAATGAGCTCTCTTGCTCTCTGTTCTATCTCTGCATAGCTTCTGCCCTTTGATCTTATGAGCGCTGGCAGCATCACATTATCAAGCACCGTCATTGTAGGAAGAAGGTTTCTTTCCTGAAAGACAAAACCAAACTTCTCTCCTCTGAGATATGAGAGTTCAGCATCTGTGAGCTCATTTGTTTTCTTCCCATCCACCAGGAGGGAGCCCTCAGTAGGTCTGTCCAGGCAACCAAGAACGTAAAGCAGGGTTGATTTCCCTGATCCGCTGGGACCGAGGATTGTAAGGTACTCCCCGGCCTTTATTGTCAGATCAATATTTTTCAGAGCCTCAACCCTTGAGGCATAGCCCGGATACACCTTTCTCAGACCAGAGGTCTGAATAACAGGATTATCCACCATATTCCATGAAAGGAATACGCAATATATAAAGATTCTGCTTTTTTTTGTTTTTTTCTTTTAGTTTTTTTTGCTCATTGCTCTAGATCAGGGTTAAGGATCTCAAATCGGTTGAAGAGCTCCAGTCAG
>JAXHST010000090.1:0-9280 GCA_034190325.1 Thermoplasmatota archaeon | reverse complement strand
GCTTATTTGCTTCTGTTATATTTAAAGTTTTCTTGATTTCCGTCGTAAACAAATTTTAGATTACCATCATAGCAGAAACAGGCGTGATTTTTTCGTAATCTAAAGATTACGCGATCTTCACCCTCCTTTCTTCTACCCTGATTTTACCGTCGCGGAGGAGTTCTACCACTTCTACCAGCAACTCCCCCTCTACCTTTTGCACCTTTGCTTTCAAACTCTCTGGAGTCTCATCATCGCATATCTCAACAGCTCTCTGCAGTATTACAGGGCCTGTATCTGCACCTTCATCGACAAAATGCACTGTCGCGCCGCTCACCTTTGCGCCATACTCCAGCACCTTTTTGTGCACATCGAGATCCATTCCTCCACCAAAGGCGGGAAGCAGGGAGGGGTGCACATTTATGATCCTGTTCCTGTACCTCTCAACAAACCACGGGCTCAGAAGGCGCATGTATCCTATCAGGAGCATCAGATCAACATCACCCAGGATCACAGCAAGCTCCCTATCATACTCCTCTCTTTTCTTTCCCCCGGGATCAACAAATATGCCCTTTATTCCATGGTTTCTAGCCCTCTCAAGAGCGTATGCATCTTTTCTATCACTTATCACCATAGAAATTTCAACGCCTCTCAATCTACCATCTTTTATGGCTTCGAAAATGGCTTCCATATCTGTGCCCTTTGTTGAGGCAAGAATTGCAACCTTCATAAGAGTAATATTTTCAACCCAATAAAAATGTATGCGGTTTAATCGGAAAACTCAATATACCCTTAGTCCTCCCTCTTCAAGAACCCTTCTTTCCGCAATCTTATAAACATAATACCCTGCTACAGGCACAATTATCCCGAATATTAACAAGAGAAGGATCTCTGCCCTTATGCCGAGCAATTCTGTTGGGGTGTTGAGTAAGGTAGCTCTGAAAGCATCAATGCCATAGCTGAATGGCACGGCGCGGCTCAGCCACAGCAGAGGCTGCGGCAGAGAAGAGAATGGAAAAAAGAAGGCGCAGAGGATCATGAGAGAGAACTGCGTTACATTTATCAGAAGCTGTCCAGTCTGTCTGTATAGCAAGCATAACCCTGCGAGCGCGCAGCCGAGTCCAAGGAGCATGGAAAAAAGGGGCAAAAGAATGAGGAGGGCTGATAGATCGTAAGATATCCCGTAGGCCCTCATAAGGAGAAGGCATAGCAGGATGGTTATAGGCGTCCAGAAAAAGGTTATACCGAACCTTGCTGCGATAGAGGAAAACCTGTTTGCTGGGGTTAGATAAAAAGACTCGAGAGTGCCCTGATAGCGCTCTGCCGAGAGTGAAAAACCCACCCCCCATAGAGAATCAGAAAAAGCCTCCATCATGATGAGCCCCGAGAGCGCGAGACCGATCATCTGCCCGCCGCTGAAAAATATTGCCCCAACAGAGCCTAACAGGGCCGCAAAAACAAATATCATGGCAAGGCTGCAGGCAAAGTTCACAGGGTAGCGCAGTGTAACCCGTATCTCCTTTTTCATGACATTAAAAAAATCGCTGATCAGAATGATCCCACCCCGCTGTTCATCTTCACCCTTTTTTCTACATATAAGAATACTATAGCCCCAAGAACGGGCATGATGATGGAATGCATGAGGAGAACTATAAAGTCAGCCTCCCATGAGCCAAACAGATAGGGTATGCCCATTATGCTCGCTCTTACGCCTGAAGCAATCCATGTCATTGGCAGAGCATAGGATATTGCTCTCACTGCAACCGGAAAAAGGGAAACCTGAACCCACATCCCCATGAGAAGACCAAATGCCATCTGCAGGGTGTTCAGCAGCGCGCCTGTCTCCTTGAGTCTCAGAACAAGAGCTCCTATAAAAAGAGAGATGCCACACACAGGTATGAAACCTATAACAAAGAAGGCTAAAGCTAAGATAATCCCTCTGGAGAGCTCAAGGCCAAACCACACAAAACCTGTGGCGAATGGTATGCCGGCTATTATGCATGAGCGAAAGAGACAGAACAGAGCCAGGCCCCCTAAAGCCTCCATCGAGCCGTCTGGAGTGAGATATATCGACTGCAGGGTTCCTATCTGCTGCTCTCTTCTGAACCAGTTGCCCATCTGCCATAGTGGAGCGTCTATCGCCATAAAAGCGCATGATCCAAGGAGCATGTAACCATAGTAATTCCTTGTTCCTATGAGTGTTTCAAATGCATCAATATCTCCACCTCTGCCTATCATTATCGGCAACAGAGCCATGAGAAAAGTGAAGCCCAGGTCACTTATCCAGTAGCCTCTGTATCTCAGGGACTCTTTTATCTTAACACGGAATGCCGCCATAACACCAGTCCAGCTCATCATTCTTCCAGCCTTTTGCCTGTAAGCCTGAGGAAAACGTTTTCAAGGTCCGGTGAAGAAACATCTATGTCCTTTAATTCTACCCCGGAGGAAAGGACCGCTTTGAGTATGCTATCAAGTGCATCCCCCACAACAACAACCGAGCCATCTTCCTCGCTAACCCTCTTTACAGACGCAACTCCCCTCAGGGCTTCCGCTACTGTGGAAGGATCTGAGAGCGAGAGCTTTATCTGTCTCTCCTCACCAGAGATCCTCTTTAGCCCCTCCACAGTATCAAGTGCCTTTATGACGCCTTCATCAATTATAGCTACTCTGTCACAGAGCTCTTCAACCTCAAACATGAGGTGCGTTGTGTATATGACCGTTGTTCCATTCCTGTTTACTCTCTTTATGGTCTGCCTCAGCTCTCTGGATGCCAGCACATCCAGGGTTATCGTGGGTTCGTCAAGTATTATCGCGGGGGGATCCGCTATGAGCGTTTTTGCAAATGCGACCTTCATTCTCTGCCCGCTGGAGTATGTTTCTACCCTGCGATCTATAAAATCCTCCAGCGACAGCATCGATATCAGCTCTTCTATTCTCTCTTTTCTCCCCTTTATATGATAGAGAGCACCAAAATAGTCAAGGTTCTCCCTGCCTGTGAGCTTCCAGTAGATCGATCTCTCGCCTGTGAGCATGCAGCCTATGGAAGCTCTCACCTTTGAGGGCTCTCTGAGCGCATCATAACCACAAACGCTTATTTCTCCTTTAGTGGGGATCAAAAGGGTTGTTATGCACTGTATCAGCGTTGTTTTCCCTGCGCCGTTAGGCCCAAGCAAACCAAAGAACTCTCCCTCCTCTATTGTTAGATCTATGCCGTTGAGAGCCTTAACTGCTTTGCCCCTTGCCCTGTACTCTTTATAAAGATCTCTTATCTCTACTATAGACACATTCAGCGCTCAACCAGAATATCTCTGAAGGCCCTGGGTGACTCTCTGCGCCAGAGGAGAGATTCTGCCGTTCAGCATCTCCTCCTGCTTCTTCAGAGAGCTAATCCTCACGTTCAGGAGCTCCTTCTGCTCTGATAGCTCATTCTTAACGTCTTCCCTGCTCTTCACCCTTATCAACATAGCGCCTATGCTCCTGTATATCGGTGTGTTATCATCAGCTTTTTCTATCTCTTTGAGAGCATTCTCAATCTCGTTGAGCTGAAGCTCAAACTGCTGCCTCTGCGACATGGTTGATTGCAACTGTTGCTGAAGGCTCTGAAGCTGCTGTATGTCATTCCTCAACTGTTCCGGTATATTATCCATCTTTTTTCACCTCTATCAACTTTTCCGCACACGAAAGATCATTGATGATCGCATTCACCATAGCTCTGGCTTCATTTATCTCTTTCGCTTCAAATTCTATCTTCAGGGTATTGTCCAGAGAGGAGATGGCAATGTGATTTCTCTCTCTCTCCTCAACCATTACCCTGCGCAAGAGCGATGCATTCTCGCTCTCAACCCCTATCTCGCCCAGCATCTCAACGCACCCTGACTCTGACTGCACTGCTTTTTCTCTCTTTCAGGAATATCCTCCCACCGCAATGTTTGCATGAGAGGGTATCACCGGGCGCCCTTATCTCATCTATATTATCATATTCTCTTCCGCAGTTGAAGCATTTATACATTTCTAGCCTCCTTCCCATACACTATATCTGCAGCCTCAGTTCTTGGAGTGTACGCTCCACCAGCAAAGGTATGCCCACAGTACCTGCATCTCCATATGCCGGCAGCCTCTCTCTTAACGCCCTTCTTACCGCAGCTCTTACACACATACACGGCCTTCTGCTCTGCCTCCACTTTGGCAAACTTTTTCTTTAGACCAACACCATATCTGGGTCCAAATCTAGCCAGGGCTCCGGACTTCCTTGTTCTTTTGCTCATAACTTCACCCTCTGATCGATCTTTTTACGTATCTCTTCACTCTTTCTTGAGGCTCTATCTATCATCTCTTTGATCTCGTCCCGCTTAAAGCTCCCCTCAAGTCCCTTCTGCATAGCCCTGATGCTCTTCTCCTCATCGAGCACAACGGTGAGCCTTGCATCAGCAACGCTCTCTTCCTCAAGCCCGGGATCGATGAGCAAAGAGTCGTCAATCTTTGCAAATGTGCACGAAACTGGTGTGTGGAGCACGGGCATATCGAAGCTTTCTCTACCTTCGTGCTCTGGAACTTTTGCGTTGAGCAGAGCGCTGACAGCCCCATAGTTACCGGCATCAAAGAGATTTCCATCATAATCCAGAACATGGATGTCAAGAAAAACAATCCACACCTTTTCACCCTCTGTTATGCACAGTTTTTTCAGATCCACCGTCTGGCCTTCCCTTATCCCTCTATCCACAACTCTGGCAAACTCTATTGCTTCAGGGTTGGGTGGCCCCTGCTCAAAGGTGGGCGAAGCGGCAGGCCTCAGCTCCGCATTCGTTATCAGTATCCCTTCGTCAGGGGTGTCTGGAAATGGCTTGTCAACCGCAAGCTTCACTCCCACAAGGATCTTTGTGTTGCCCAGTTTGACCAGGGCAGAGCCCTCTGCGGTTCCTATCAAACCCGTTGTTATCTCCAAATCTCTGACATCATCAAAGCCCCTTCCATCTATGCGCTTTCCCTCTTTAAGCTGCGCCTTTATGAAATCCCTGTTAACCAAAGATATTATATCCATGCTTATTCACCTCCAACGCTCATTTTGAGAGCCTCTTTTTGCATCTCATACAACTTCTTACACCCGTCTATAGCCATAGAGAGGGCTCTATCGAACTCTTCCTGGGTTAAATGCCCATCCATCTGAAGAAGAACCACATCTCCGCTCTTCGGCATGATGGCTACCGGGAGATCTGCCTGACCGTAATTGTCCTCCTCCTTGAAGAGGTCCAGCACAACCTGACCGTCAACCTTTCCTGCCGCACAGGCCACAACGAGATCCTTCATCGGAACCCCTGCATCAGCCAGGGCTAAGCTGGCAGCCGTTAAGCCTGCGCACCTTGTGCCGGCATCAGCCTGAAGCACCTCCATCGAAACATCTATGGTTGTCCTGGGAAAGCTCTCGGTTACAACCGCAGCCTCAAGAGCCTCAGAGATTATCTTTGAGATCTCTATCGACCTTCTGTCTGGCCCAGGCCTCTTCCTGTCAGTGACAGAGAAGCTAACCATGTTATATCTTGCCTGAACTATGCCCTTCAGGGGGTTCTGTATGTGCCTGGGCTGCGCTTCTCTGGGGCCATAGACGGCAGCTACTACCTTGTTCTTGCCCCATTCGATGTACGCACTGCCATCAGCTCTGTTGAGCACCCCAACCTTCATCTTTACTGGTCTGAGCTCTTCAGCGCTTCTACCATCAAGCCTTTTTCCATTCTCATCTATCAACTTCATCTCTTTTTTTTCTCTATCAAAATCTACCTCATCCATCATCTCACCCCAATAACTTCTCAATATCTTCCACGTTTACATCCTCTTTCTCTACCTTCTTTATAGCCATTATAGCCTTAGATACGCCATCACGCTCTCCATCTATCCACACTCTACCATTCTGTCCGATGAATATTTTGCATTCTGTAAACTTCTTTATGGCATTCACCATCGCGCCCTCCTTACCTATGACCTTTGCGACCTTTGTGGTCATGATCTCTATGACATAGCCAGAGCCTATCTTGCGCGAGTTTCTATCGCTCATTGTGAGCTGTATTCTGCCTATCTCATCATAGCTCTTTATCCTCGCTAGGACGGCGTCCCCTATCGTAAGAAAGCTTCCTGCATCCCCGAAATCAACCTTCCATGGCGTATCATTTGAGCGAAGCACCGCGGGTGCTGGAGCCTTCACATCCACAACCCACAAAGACTGGTCTATGTCCGTAACTATCCCTATGACCTGATCTCCCTCTCTGGGGATGTAAACAGATCTTATGGGCACAACATTCACATAGCTGGATCTTATCTCTTTGAAACCGACCAGAGCGGAATAGATGTCGTCTCCATCTTCATATGTGCCGCTCCCGGCTTTCAGCTCTGCGCTCTTTCCTACAGGTTCACCTGGTATAACATTCATATTCCCATTCATTTTTTCTACCTCTTTCCTCTTCCTTGCTCCTTTATGCTAGCTTCATCCCTGGCCCTTCTTCCAAGCATGTCCATAAACTCACCTTTTATGCCTGCGGGAACCTCAAGGACACACCTGAACTTCCCATCAGAAAGCCAGCCCTGCTCTCTAAATCTTCCGTATTCCTTCAGCAACTGGTTGCACCTGCCATAGTCCTGAGGGGAAAGGATTATCTCAAGCAGCGCATTCTCTATCTTTATAGGGATCTTATAGCGTATAGCATCTATGATCTTTGTGGCCTGCTCTTCAACACTCCTGAAGGGATCTATGCTAACCCTCGCCTCCTCCATGGCTCTCTCTATTCTCTGAGGCGTGTGCGGTGCATTTGTCTGCGGGTTTATGGCGCTTCTTGCGATATAGCTGACTATCTGCCTCTTTTTTTCCTCCAGGGCCCTTCTCCTCTGCTCTGTGGTTAGCTGTATTGTTCCTTTCTTCACGATCTCTTCGGCGATTTTCTGTGCATCCACGGTGCCAAATGCTTCTTTCAGCTCTTTCTCTCCCGCACGCTCTCCTTTTCTTGCATCCTTGAATATCTCTGCGGTCGCCAGCAGCTCTTCTATGGGGACGCTCTTGCCTGATCTCAGCTCCATCGCTTTCTCCGGGTCTACAAGGATCTCAAATCTGCGCTCTCCATGAGCGTATCTGGCAACAATTGCGTCCTCCAGGCTTACCATCAGCATCACTTCTTCTCTTCCTTCGGGAGCTGCTCTATAAACTCCCTCACTTCTTCTTCACTGGACTTGTAGAACTTCTTGCTCTTATCAACCACAGCTATCTCTGTGGTGCTATCTGATATCTTGCCCTCTGTGGCTATGTTCAAACATTTCAGCCCGAGGACTATTGCCTCCTCTTTTGTCATATCCTCTCTGTAGCTCTGCTCCAGCACAGGCATAACAAGCTCTCTGCCTGAGCCTATCGCTGTAGCCTTCCAGATAAGCATGGCGCCGCTGGGATCCGTCTCAAACAGATGGTATCCCTCCTCATCAACACCACCGACGAGCAGAGATGTGCCAAAGGGTCTAACGCCGCCGTACTGGGTGTAGTTCTGCTCAAAATCGCATATGGATTTGACAAGCTCCTCTATCTTTATGGGCTCGTCATAGGTTAAGAGGTGCTTCTGAGCCTCAACCCTTATGCGATCTATGAGTATTCTTCCATCAGCGAAGAGCCCGCTTGTTGTGCACCCTATGTTATCTGCGACCTTGAATATCTTTTCCGTCTTATTGACCTCTATGAGCTTGCTCGTGATCTTTTTATCCGCCAGAATGAGAACTCCATCCGCATATTTTATCCCCACCGCAGGGGCCCCTCTCTGGACAGCCTCCCTGGCGTACTCTACCTGAAATAACCTTCCATCAGGCGAAAATACCGTGCTCGCCCTATCATAACCCATGTTTGGTTCCATTTTTTACCTCCTTTTCTTTAATCACTCTCTTTGCTTTCTTTATACTTCCAGTAGTGAGTATAGTGTGAAAGGATTTGTTACTATTTAATCTTTTTATAGCTCTGTCTTTGTTGAGGTTGTCTGTTCTGATAACAGAGTAACTGTTTTCTTTGTAAACCGCACCTCTACCCTCTCCCTCTATGACTATGTATCTTCTCCTCTTCGTTTTTACTACCATGTTTTTACCATTGATGAGAACTACATTCTCAGGTGTATCCCGCACTCTCTCTTTGTGGCATCCTCCCACCACCATCTGCCAGCGCGCTCATGCTCCCCCGGCGTTATCGCCCTCGTGCATGGCGCGCAGCCTATGCTCACAAATCCTCTTTCATGCAGCTTGTTGTAAGGAACGTTCTCTCTGTGTATGTAGTCCCATAGCTGCTTCAAACTCCAGTTTGCTAAAGGATTGAATTTCACCTTTCCTTCATGCGCAGGATCTCTCTGCACAACTGGTAAATCCTTTCTTGTGACGTTTGAATCCTTCCTCTGTCCGGTGACCCAGCAGTCTAAATCCTTTAGAGCCCTCCCCAAAGGCTCAACCTTCCTTATCCCGCAGCACTCCTCATGCCCGTCAGCATAGAAGGAGAACAGGCCCTTTTTATTGACCAGAGACTCAACCTCCCTATAGTCTGGAAAGTAGACCTTTAGCTTTACAGGATACCTGTCTCGCACTATATCTATGAAGTCATATGTCTCAGGGTGAAGTCTGCCCGTATCCAGGGTGAAGACCTCTATGCCCTCCTTTATCTTTGAGGCCATGTCTATGAGAACAACATCCTCTGCGCCGCTGAAGGATATCGCTATCCTGTCAAACAGCTCAATTGCCCTTTTTAGTATCTCCTGTGGCTCTTTGCTCTCAAGCTCTTCATCAAGCTTCTCTACATCCATGGTCATAATCAGGCTCGCTTCTATTAAACTTTCTCTATTTAGAGTAGTGCTCTTTCAGGAGATCAACAACCTCTCTTCTCATTACCTCCTGAGGTATATCTTTATCTTCACTCAGGCTTTTCCTCACCATCGTTCCGCTGAGCTCTATGCGCTCCTTTTTCTCATGCCCGCATGTCTTCTCTGTGGCCATTGAGCCACATGCTCTGCAGTAAAATGCATTTTCAAAGCACAGCGGAGCTATGCCCAGCTCCTCCCTGCTGAAGCTATCGAATATCTTCTGCGCATCGTATGGACCATAAAAGCTCCCGACACCGGCATGATCCCTGCCAACGATGAAGTGGGTTGCGCCGTAGTTCTTGCGCACAATCGCATGAAATATTGCCTCTCTTGGCCCGGCATAGCGCATCGCTGCTGGCAAAACTGCGAGCAGCACCCTATCCCTGTTGTAATACCTGTCTATTGCTATTTCATAGCTTTTCAGTATCATCTCAGAGGGTAAG
>JAXHST010000009.1:0-3220 GCA_034190325.1 Thermoplasmatota archaeon | reverse complement strand
GCATTCCTGCCCTCCTGTGGTATCCTTCGCCGATGATCTCTCCGCTCCTGACCAGGATAGCTCCAACCATTGGATTTGGGGATGTGTAGCCATTCTTTGCAAGATTTAAGGCTCTGCGCATAAAAGGATCCATATAGATCAATGCAGGTATGGATTAAAATTTTTTGTTTTGATTCTTTTAGAGCTATAAGAAAGATGGGATTCTAAGAATAGATCTTATATGTATTCTCAGCATCTATAACAAACAGATCCTCTTTCCCCCTTCCTTTTATGTTCATTCCCTTGACTATGGCTTTTTTCAATATCCCTGCAGGCTGATCTCCGAAGAGAACAGCGCCAATAAGCCTGTCACCGCTGAAGAAGAGCTTTCTGTAGGGCTCCTCATGCGTTTCTGTCTCAGAGCCCTGATGAGACCGATAGAAAAGAGATTCATTTTTCCTGTGGATAGAGCATTCATTGAGATAGCCCCAGGATACTCTCTATCATAACCGGACATGTTATATCCTGCTACTATGCCCTGCTCACATGCTCTGGGCCATAGGGCGTTAACCCTGTTCTCATTTCTCAAAAGATCAAAAGCCTCCGCAACATCCCCCGCAGCATATGCCTCTTCACCTCCTTTGCCACCGACGTAAAGGATCTGGCTGATGAGCTGAGGTATGCTACAGGCATGGATTATGATGAAAAGAAGGTTTTGGAGCGCGGTGAAAGAATATGGAATTTAGAGCGAATGTTCAATCTGATAGCAGGTATCAGCTCTAAGGATGACGCCCTCCAAGGGTGCTAAATGAGCCAGTGAAAGAAGGACCCGCAAAGGGCTCTGTAGCAAAGCTTGAGCCAATGCTGAAGGAGCACTATAAGCTTAGAGGCTGGAGCGAGGGGGTCTTCCAGAGAAGGAGACGCTAAAAAGGCTGGGAATAGAGTAAAAAGAGATCATAAGTGTTAAAACAGAACTGTGTGCTTTTATCAAAAAAGTGCAAAGGGTAAAAAGATTTATTGTGAGATAGCATAATGGTTAATGTGCTGGAAAAACTTGAGCCCGCAGCAAATAAGATCTCCAGTGTGATCCTGCAGCAGGACTACGTGGAGGTAGTTGCACACATAGACGCTGATGGGATATGCGCTGCAGCGATAGCGAGCGGGGCTCTGGATAATGCGGGGATAGAGCACACAATGACATTTCTAAAGCAGATAGATGAAGAAGCTCTCGAATCATTGAAGCACAGGGATAACTTTGTGTGGTTTGTTGATCTCGGAAGTGGGGTTTATGAGGAGATAAAAAACATAAATTTCGTCATAAGCGATCACCACATACCCGCAAGCAAAGAGCTTGGTAGACAGCTGAACCCGCACCTGTTTAACATCGATGGGAGCAGAGAGATGAGCGGTGCAGGGGCAACATACATAGTGGCAAAGGGCATGAATGAAGAGAACAGAATACTGGCCCCCCTTGCTGTTGTGGGAGCTGTAGGTGACATGCAGGATAATGAGGAGTGCAGATTGATCGGAGCAAATAAAGAGCTTCAGAGAGGGAGCGGTGTTGAGGCAAAAAAGGACATAAGGTACTTCGGTAGAGAGAGCAGACCTGTATACAAGCTCCTTCAATATGCAAGCGATCCTGTCATTCCCGGCGTATCCGGCTTTGAATCAACCTCAATAAAATTTCTCAAATCTTTAGGCATAGAGCTAAAAGAAGATGATAGCTGGAGGAAATGGGTAGACCTCACATTTGAGGAGAGGAAGAAGATAGTCTCTGAGATCGTAAAGATACTGATGCGCAAAGGCTTCGGTATAAAAAGGGCGCTCAGAGTTGTCGGGGAGGTCTATCTTCTGCCGAATGAAAAAGGTAACCTGCATGACGCGAAGGAGTATGCAACTCTTCTCAATGCATGCGGGAGGCACGGTGCTCCGGAGGTTGGCGTAGCGGTCTGTCTGGGGGATAGGGATACATATTACAGAAAAGCAATGAACCTCCTCACCGAGCACAGAAGTGCAATAGCAAATGGGATAGAGGTTGTTAAAGAGGTTGGTATAGAGCAGATGCCGCACATCGTCTTTTTCGATGCAGGCGATAAGATAGATGAACGCATCGTCGGCATAGTTGCTGGCATGGTTCTTGAAGCAAATGGCATAAATAAGCCTATAGTAGCCTTTGCAAAGATGAGGGGAAAAGATATGCTGAAGATCTCAGCAAGAGCCACCAGTGATCTTGTGGAGAGAGGCGTAGATCTCTCAGAAGCCCTTAACACCGCAGCAAAACAGGTTGGGGGGCTTGGTGGAGGGCATAGAATGGCTGCGGGAGCCAGCGTGCCCTGTGAGAGAAGAGAGGAATTTTTAAAGCTTATGGATAAAGAGATAGCTAAGCAGTTAGGATCTCTCTTATTTGATGTAGAGGGTTAGTGTTTGAAATGTATTCGGTACATCTAACACTATAATTGACCTCTGGCCTTTTGCTGTTATCATACCAGTATCTAACATCGTTGTATATGATGCTCATATAGTCCTCTGTGCCCCTATCATAGTCAACGAATACCTTGTTTGCGCTCTTCACACCGAGCTCCCCATATATGGTATCGACGGGAAATATCTCCAGCCCTCTATCGTTATATTTTATAACGCCAGCCCATGCATGTCCTGCAGGATAGGTCCCTCTGCGATCTATCACATAACCATCGATGTAGAAGCATGGGACCCCGAGACTTCTGGCCATGGATATGAAAAGAGCCGTCTGCTCATCACAATCACCGCTCCTTTTCTTTAATGTCTCCACAGCGCTCTGAGGGTACGTTTCAGCCACGCCATTGTAGCGCACATTGGCTGTGATCCAGTTGTAGAGCTTCCTGCTTATCTGGTATATGCTCTGCTCATCACCCGCGATCTCTCTTGCCTTCTCCTTGATCAGCTCATCCTGCGGATCTATGAAATCTATGGTTTTGCCGCTCACGTTTACCACGCGCTTTCCTAGCCACCTATCCAGGCTATCAGGGAGATCGCTTATGTTACCTGAAAAATCTTCGAGCTCGTAGCGCTCAGAGATCATCTTATACTCTATTCTGAAGCCTCCATCACCTTTTATACTCCAGTTCAGCGTTCCATCCTTTTCAACGGGCTCTACGGTGTACTCCATTGTCACATTCTGCCCCATGAAGTTCAATGACTCTGCGTTAGATGTTATAACCCTTACTTCATTTGTGTTTTTGAAGCTGTAGGAAAACTCCAG
>JAXHST010000089.1:0-42025 GCA_034190325.1 Thermoplasmatota archaeon | reverse complement strand
CTCTCACCCTCAGGATCTAGATATCAAAGTAGCTATCAGAAGATAGATGATAGCTTAAGTAGAAAAACAGCAATCCTATCTGTGCTATGTGCCACATTGCAGAAGAGATCATGAAAGAGCTTAAAGGATTGAAGTTCTCATTTTTGAATGAAGGGAAGGAGAGCATTGCAACAACAAATGGGGAAGCAAACTTTGAGGAAGCGAAGGAAAAGATAAGAGCGATACTTCTAAAAAAGAGGGGAGAGCTCATAGAGCTCGAGGGGAGAGGGGGGATAACAGATCTGGGGCAAAGAGAGGCGGAGATAGAAATGGGCTATTACGCCGAATTTTATTGTTATGATTGTATGTCCGCCACATTTATAAGACTCTGGAAAGAGAGAGCTCTTTTCATGGAGAAAGAGTGGGTGAGCGTTGATATAGACGAGATCAGTGATTCTCTCTGGTTTCGCTAGCTTTTACAATCAGAGCAGATCCATCTTTACCTGTGACTGTAACCTCTGTGCCCTTCTCTATCCTCCCGCTGATGCTCTTTGCTCTCCAGTATTCCCCATTGAATATAACAAAGCCCTCAGGGTTAAGATCCTCTATGGCTTTTGCTCTCTTCCCTTCTATGCTGAACTCTGGTTTCTTCTTTCTCGCCTGCAAAACCTTATAGATCGCAAATCCTATGAAGGCTGCGAGAAAAACTGAAAGCCCTATTATTGTTACATACATGCTGTTCACTGTTTCCTCCCCCACATACCACTCAGTGTTCAATGGTATTATAAATATGCCTCCTAAAGCCATCAGGATTATACCGGAAACCCCGAGGATACCGAACTCCGGTGTAACAAGCTCGAATATCAAAAGAATAGCACCGAGGATTATGAAAGCGAGCGCTATATAGCTGATGTTGAAGCCACTTCCTATCAAGCCGAGAAGGATCAGAACAACGCCCGCTATCTCGGCGCCAAAGCCAGGTGAAACAAGCCCGAAGATAAGAGCATATATGCCAACAAGCATAAGTATGCTCGCTATGGTTGGATCGCCAAGGGTCTCAAGGATCGACACACCCAAAGGAGTGTTGTATCTTTGAATAGCTTTGCCCGTAACATCTATGGATCCCTTTGAGGTGGTGAAACCATTGATCTGCAGCAGAAGAGATTGTATATCCTCACCCACAAACTCAATAGACCCCAGAGATAAAGCCTCCTCAGCCCTGAGATTGAGGTTTTCGGTTACAAAACGTTTTGCCACTTCGCCGTTCCTGTTGTGAGCAAGAGCCTTTGCCTCTGCGTACTCTGCAATGGCATTAACAGTTTTGTTATCCTCTATTGGTGCTGTCCCTGTTGCCCCAATCGTTACAGGATGAGCAGAGCCTAAGACAGTATATGGTTTCATTGCAGCAACATCACACCCCTGAAGCAGGAGCGCTCCTGCGCTGAAAGCTCTGTTGGTCACGTAGCCGACGACTATAACATCTGTGTTCTCTATAGCTTCTATTATTGAAAAGAGGGAGGATACGAGACCCCCATCTGTATCTATCTCTATTATGAGCGTATCGATGCCCTCCCTCTCGCAGAGCTCAATCGCCCCCTCTATCTTACTAACAGTTGCGGAGCTTATAGGTCCATCTATCTCCGTCACAAGGATACGGTTACTTTCAGCTTTGATGAAGGAAAATGTAAGAATAAAAGCGAGGAAAAGAACCGGAACAAAAAGCAGCTTTTTCATTCATTTTTCCTTTTCTCTCTTCCCGGCGCTTGAGACCGCAACAGCTGCAGCTACGTCGCTACCTAGTGTGCTTGGAGATATAATGATCAGGTTCTTCTCCTTCGATATATCTGAGAGTGTCTGAAGCTCTCTGAGCCTTATTGCCACTGGGTCCTTTGCGTACATCTTTGCAGCATCTGTCATCGCTTTAGCAGCCTGAAACTCCCCATCCGCAATAATTATCCTTGACCTTCTTTCTCTTTCAGCTTCTGCCTGCCTCGCTATCGCTCTCAGCATAGATTCTGGTAGCTCTACGGCCTTTATAGTAACAGCTGTGACCTTTACCCCCCAGGGATCTGTGGCTATATCTATGTTCTCCTGAAGCTTTTTGTTCAGTTCCTCCCTCTTAGAGAGCAAAGTGTCAAGATCAACCTGCCCCAGCATATCTCTCAGGGTGGTCTGTGCAAGCAGATTTGTTGCTGTGGCATACCTCTCAACATTATTTACCGCAGCTGTTGGCTCAACGACCCTGAAGTAAACAACAGCATCCACATCAACCGTCACGTTGTCGCTTGTTATTATCTGTTGCCGGGGTACATCCATGGCCCTTACCCTCAGGTCTATAACCTGTATTGAGTCTATTATAGGTATTATGAAAAAGAGCCCCGGCCCTTTTGCTCCAAGTAATCTTCCCAGACGGAAGATCACAGCCCTCTCATACTCCTTGACTATCTTTATAGAGTAGGCCAGAATGATTGCTACTATTATAGCAACTATCGCTATAGGCAAAACCTGTGCGTATGCAAACATAATCTTTATTTACCTCTCTCTATTTATAATTTTAGATACTCTGCGTTTCCTGATAAGAACTTAGTTGCCAGATACAGCAGGCTTCTCAGTTGTTGTGCCTTGAGGTATAGAGAGCATTTGAACCAGGGATCTGGACAAAATATATATGATATGGAAGACATGTATGTCTTGGTGATAAAAATGCCAAACATAGTGTTAGATGGGCCAAAACTAACAAAGGACCAGAAAAGGGCAATAGTTGAAAGCTTCACTCAGGCAGCAAGTGAGATCACAAATGTACCAAAAGAGGCTTTTGTTGTGATGATAAAAGAAAATGAGCTGGACAATATAGGTGTAGGAGGCAAACTTTTGAGTGAAAGGGGACATTAAGTTCCTACCTTTCTTTACTGTTTTTCTTCTTCTACTGCGAGCATCTGCGCGCTGAAGCTCTCAAGCTTTTTATCCAGTATCTCTACTGCTTTTTTGAGGACCTCTTCAGGCTCTAGGGCGCCATCGGTCTCAAAGCGAAATATAAATTTCTCAGGGTCGTAAGTCACCCTTATAGCACCAAATTCACACCTGTTTTCACACTCCTTACATAGCGTGCACTTTTCAATATCTTCAATAACTATCCTGTTCCCCTCTTTTTTTATTATACTGGGGGGGCAGGCATCTATGCACGTTTTGCCAAGGTCACACTTGCTATAATCTATGCTTATAACAGGATAGTTCTTGTAACCGACAGCGAAAGCAGCCTGATAGCTCACATGTTTGTTAGCTGTTCCGAGTGTAGCCATAGCTTCCAGAATGAGTCTCTGTCCCTCCGCCAATTCAGTGATTGGTATGTCCTTATTCTTTATAGAGAATTCACTGCGCTGAGCTTCGAGATCACCAGAATAAACGGTGCACGGCCCCTCTTTAGATAATGTGTATATAAGCGTGCAGTTTGGACAGCCTGCACCTTCGCATACGCATTGATCCCTCGGAACAAAGAGATCCATCTCTGTGGGTATAGGAAGCATAGATAGCCTGTGCGCCAGGATCTCATTGGTGAGCGGTGAGGAGTTCTCATAAAATATGACTTCATCTATAGCCAGTTTTGGTATCTCTGATAACAGCGTCCTTCTTATACTGTTCATAAAGCTGCTATCAACACCACTTACTACAAGCTCTGCTTTGTTTCCCTCAAAAATCTTTTTCTCGATCATCTTTATCTATACTCTTCTTCCTCTTCTGCCACCCTTTTTCTTTGTGCCGTCGTGCGGAACAGGGGTAACATCCTCTATGCGCATTATCTTCACACCGCTTCTGGCTATAGCTCTTATAGCTGCCTGAGCACCAGCACCGGTAGTCTTTGACCTGTTACCGCCGGGAGCCCTGACCTTTACCCAGAGGGTATCTATACCTTTAGCCTTTGCCTCTTCAACAGCTTTCTGGGCAAGCTGCATAGCTGCATATGGGGAGCCCTCTTCTCTATCTGCCTTCACTATCATTCCACCAGAGCATTTTGCTATGGTCTCAGCCCCAGAGAGATCTGTGATTGTTATTATTGTATTATTAAATGAAGAGTATATGTTCGCTATACCTGTTTTAGCCATCAACACTCACCCCCAGAGATATGACATCATCTTTGTTAACCAGATATGAGGGCACTCTCACAGACCTTCCATTGACCAGAACATGCCCATGAACTATAAGCTGTCTGGCATGCTTTGGGCTTTTAGCTAAACCGTTTAGATAGACTACACTCTGAAGCCTCCTGCCAAGAAAGCTCTCAACAGAGAGGTTTAGAACATCATCAACCGTTGCATTTTCCCTGAGAATATCCAATCTCTCAAGTCTCTCCAGCATCTGTTTGCTCTCTTTTAAAGCCTGTTCATCACTCCTACCCATTAGAAGTCTGGCTACTCTTCTGTATTTCCTCAGCATAGCTTCAGATCTCCATATTTCCTTCTTACTCTTTAGGCCATACTTTTTTAGAAGTGTGTTTTCTTCAGTTATCCTTATGAGATCCCACGGCTTCTTTGGGGTCTCAAATTTCCTTCTCTGAAATTTGGGATCTCCCATTATGCACCACCCCGTGCTCTCTGTCTTGCAACACCGACAGCTATGCCTCTCCTTCCGTTGTTCTTAGTCTTCTGCCCACGAACCTTGAGTCCTCTCTCATGTCTTATCCCCCTATAACATCTTATCCTCTTTAAAAATTCTACATCATCTCTCTGCGTGGCTATATGATCGCTGCCAACAATGTGAAAATCTTTACCAGTCTGGCTCTCATCTCTGTGGTTCAGCAGAAAAGATGGGAAATACTTCTCAGCATTTTCAACCATGTCTGAGAGTTCTTCTATCCTGGCATCGCTCAGATCACCCAATTTTTGGGTTCTTTCCACACCAAGCCTATCGCATACAATACATGCGAGCGTTGGGCCCATACCTCTTACTAACTGCAGAGCGTGCTCCAGTGGTTTATTTCCATCGATATCCACACCAGCAATCCTGACAATGTGCTTGAATTCTTCTTGCATCAAAAGAGTAAATGATATATTCCTATTTATACTTTAATTTTTCATCTCATCTCTATTATTCTCATCCAGGATCCCAGAAAAAGCTCAAAGAGGGTATCGGCAAACTCTTTCTCATTTATATTACAATCAACTATAACCATGGGACACCTCAGTCGCTCTTTAAGAGCATCCAGCGCTGCTTGATCTGCTTCCGCATCCCAGAACCCTTACCAGAGGTATCAGGCATTGAAAATCCTTTTAAAGGGAAAACAACAATTGCTTTGCCTTAATTTTCATTATCCGAACATGGAGAGGGCAATTAGTGGCTTTTTGTTATCTGTTTTTTAAACCTCTCCTAGCTTTTACCATCTCTGTAATTACAGGAAAGATCCAGCAGGATCTCATGTGTGCCTCTATATGGCATCAAACCAGCTAGCGAGCCCATTCCAGCCATTCTGTACCTACCAGAATTGTAGTGGCACTCATTTTAGGATGAGAAAACGGTTTAAAAAAGACTATAAACATTGCACAATAAACATATCTCAAATTGGTAAAATCCTTTTTGAGCAGGCTTCTGTCAACAAGCCAATCGTAACAGTGGATAACATTAGTTACAAGCCACTTCCAAATCTATGATCTGGTGGAGGTAGTTGACTTACTTTATTACGCAACTGTTCGATATCTCTTCCTTCTTCATTTCCATTTTTAGTTTAGGGCTTATAAAAACAATAATGGTTCTAACTCAATAAATTTTTGGATTTGAACATTTCGGCAAAAAATAATAAAAACAAAGAGCTTCTTTGCGGAATATGGAGAAGAAAATAGAGAAAGGTGACAGAGTAGAGATAGAGTATACAGGAAAACTTGAGGATGGGACCGTGTTCGAAAGCTCGAATGTTGAATTTACCGTGGGAGAAGGAGAGGTTGTTGAAGGGCTTGATAAAGCAGTTGAGGGTATGGAAAAGAACGAAGAGAAGAGCGTAACCCTGGGAGTTGGGGAAGCATTCGGTGAGAGGAGAGAAGAATTCGTCGTAGACTTCCCGAAAGACAAGATACCGGAGGGTATGGAGGTTGAAAAAGGCATGATTATCGAGCTAAATGATATCAATGGTAATAAGATCCCCGGGGTAGTGGAGGATGTTAAAGATGACGCTTTGAGAATAGATCTGAATCACCCCCTCGCAGGAAAACAGATAACATTTGACATCAAAATAAAAGATGTAAAAGAAGAGGACAGAACATTATAGAACATTTACAGCACTAAAGACAGGGGTAATACTGTGGAGCATATTCGGGTTCAACTATAAAAATCAGTAAGGCATTATCTTCTTATGGATGATGAGTTAAACAAAATAAGAGAAAAAAGGATGGAAGAGCACCTCAAAAACGGTGAACCAGATAATGCGCAAACTCCAGGCAAAAAACCCGTTCAGATATCTGATAAGGAGTTTGATGAGTTTGTGAGCAAGAACCAAAAAGCGGTTATAGATTGCTATGCGGACTGGTGCATGCCGTGCAGAATGGTTTCCCCCATATTGGAGGAACTTGCTAAAGAGATGGACGATGTTGCTTTTGCGAAGTTAAATGTTGATTACAACCAGAAAACCGCAATGAAGTTCGGCATAATGTCCATACCCACAATACTCCTGTTTAAAGAGGGGAAGCTCGTTGACCAGGTGGTTGGCGCTATGCCAAAGGGTGCTATGAAAAGCAGGATAGAGGGAGCGCTGTAGCGCTCCTTTTTATTTCTTTCACCAGGATTTTTTATCCTGGAGAGAGATTACAATCACGCTGCTCCATACTCTTTCTATGAGCTGCTAAGTGGCGGTGATATCCTTGACACGAACTCTGTGCGCTCCTGATAGCCGGTGGGTTTGTGAATATGGCTGAGCTGATAAGAGGGAGTTCTCATCTACCATTTAGATTAGCTTTTTTGCTCCCCTTCTTCCAGAAGATTTCTCCCGAACAGCAACTTTTCTATAACCTTGGCTACATAGAGCTTTTTCTGGTTCGCTTCCATATCCGAGCTCAAGTTTAACGTTAGATGGACCTGTGCTCTGAGAAGAGCATACCTCACCTCACTCTTTGGATCTAGCTTTATTATGCTCTCAAGCAAAAATACGAATCGCTCAGGCTCTTCTATCGCATTATACAACAGCTCGTATTCCCTGCTGATATTGTACTTGTTGTATTCTTCTTTCCCAACGATCACGCTCATCAGATCTCTCTTCATTTCATCACCCGTTTTACAACATTATCAAACTCATGGGATATATCATTTTCTAACGAAACAAAAAGCTCTCCCTTCTCTGCAAGTCTGTCTATCTCAGGGTCGAATGGTAGCGTAGCTAATAGCTCTATCCCAAAATCTTTCAAAACGCCATCTATAGCGCCCCTCTCAAAAAGATCTATCTTTTCCCCACAGTTGGGGCATTTAACGTAAGCCATATTTATTACAAGCCCAAGGACGTCGAAGCCTATACTCTTCGCAAATCCTATCGACCTTCTGACGCTCATTAACGCAACATTTTGGGGAGTGCTCACGATTATAGCGCCGTCTGAAGAGGGTAAAAGCTGAGCTATACTGAGTGGCTCATCACCTGTGCCAGGTGGGAGATCTATTATGAGATAATCAAGCTCTCCCCAATCCGTCTCCATAAAAAGCTGCTTTATTGCATTCATCTTCAAAGGCCCCCGCCAGATGAGAGGTTTGTCCTTATCCATCAAGAAATCCATGGAAACAATTTTCACCCCCTTTGCAAAAACTGGTTTGATCCCATTTTCGTCACTTTTCATTTTTTCATTCTCGACACCAAAGAGTTTAGGTATAGTAGGGCCGTGCATGTCTGCATCAAAGATGCACACTCTCTTTCCCCTCTTAGCAAGTGCGTAGGCTAAATTCGCTGCTATGGTGCTCTTGCCCACGCCCCCTTTTCCGCTCATCACGACAACCTTGTGTTTTATGCCATTCATTCTCTCGTTTATCTTCTTAAGCTCATCCATAGGAAGAATCAGCGCCCTACCTATTCTTTTTTGCGCTTATTCTTTCATTAAAGCATGCTTGGCATAACAAAGTGCACATGACATAAATATATAAAATAGTAATAATAAAAAGTAAACCATATGGCAGAGGTGTATGTTCTGTGTGGGCCATCATGCGTAGGCAAGAGCCCTTTATGGAATGCAACAAAAAGAATTTACCCTGAAGTTTCCTGCGAGAAAATTGTTCTCTACACCAGCAGAGCACCGAGAGCTGGAGAGGTTGATGGCATAGATTACCACTTCCGCTCAAGGAGCTTTGTAGAAAAGCTGAAGAATGACAGAGATTTTATTGTGATGGATGTGCGTGGGGATATGCAAGCAGTGAACCCAGGAGAGCTTAAACAAAAAAGAGGAAAGGTCCTCTATGAAGGAAATCCATTCATAGGAGAGAAATTGCTAGAGATAAAAGAAATAGAAACAACAGGAATCTTTCTCTCACCATTATCTGGAGAAGAAATAAAACAGTTCAAGGGGATGGAAGAAAAAGTGTCTTTAGAAGGGCTCATAGAAGAGCTAATGAGGAAAAAGCTTTTGAGGAGAGCAAAGAGCCTTAAAGGAATCCTATCTCTTAAAGATCTTGAGGAGGTGGAGAGAAGGTGTAAAAGCGCGTATAGAGAGATGAAATTAGGATACAAATTCGATTATGTGATACCGAACCACGATGGGGAGGATAGTGATAACTGGAGTGCTCTCTATTACCCTGTAGGAGACGCAAGAAGAACTCTGCTCTCATTCGTCGATATCCTGGAGGGTAGAGAGCCCAGGTTCTTTGAAAGGTGGGAGAGAGATCTTCTAGGTTAGGAAAGGATGGCAGAGAGAAAGAGCAACAACGGCACAAAAGTTTAATACTAATACAACCAAATACCAGATATGGAAGAGATTGGTGAAGAGGTTATTTCTGATATGATATACTCCATATGCTCTGCCGTTTCAGAGGTTGCCGGGAGGAGCGGTATGGCTTTTATCTCTATGGTAGGTAAGAACCTGCTCTATGAGGTTGAGGAAAAGATAAAATTACCATCAAATAGCGAAGATGCTATAGAATCCCTGAATGATTTTCTGAACTTTTTTGTTGAGCTTGGCTATATATCAAGCATAAAAGCATCAATGGACAATAACATTCTTTCCTTTGAATTCCAGGACATAAGATTTTTAGAGAGTGAAAAGCTTCTTCAGAAAGAGAGGAGTGCAGTTCTGCCACTCTACGTAACGTTCGCAGCAAGAGCCTTTTTAGAAAAATATTTTGGTATTGGCTTGATTTACAATGATTACGGAATAAAGGATGAGCAGACAACTTCTGCATCTCTAAGGGTTCTATGAATAGGGAGGAAATAATAGAGCATTTTGGCGGGCTCATAGACGAAGAAGCTCTGGATCTCTTAGAAAGAGGGAGGGAAACAGAGATCTTTGAGGTTGACAGATTAAACGCAGATCTCATCGGCAGGAACATAAATGTGAAAGGGAAGATAACCAAGATAAATGGAAGAAGAAAGATTAGAGAACATGAGGTCGCGACAGCTTTTCTCGGAAACCTGAAGCTATCGTTCTGGGATGGAGCGATAGACCTGCTTGAAAAGATAAAAGAGGGTTTTATAATTGTGATAATAAATGGAATGCTGAGGAAAAGGGATGAAAACCTGGAGCTTGTTGTGAACAGATGGAGCGAGATAGACATCCTCTCTGAAAAAAGCGAGAGCTATTTCTTTCCATTAGATAGACTTCCGATCAATGAGAGGGTAAATGTGGTGGGCATGGCTATAGAAAAACCCAGCATAAGAAGCTTCCTCAAAAACAACAATGAAGTAGGTGTTGTGGGATCTGTATTCCTGAGCGACGGTACAAACACTGTAAGGCTTGTTGCATGGGATTCTGCGGTTAAGGGGCTAAAAGACGTTGATATCTACGATAAAATTCAGGTATATGATTGCAGGGTAAAAAAGAACATGATGATAGAGCTTCACTGCGATAGTCTCAGCAGGATCCTGCTCTTACCAGAAAAAAGTGAAGAGACGGATAATAGAGCGCGGAGCAACGTATGAAAATAGCTGGCATTAATGGAAGCCCCAGAAAAGGGAAGAACACAGCATACCTTGTGGAAAAAGCGCTAGAAGGAGCACGAGCTATGGAAGCTGAAACTGAGATGATAGATCTTGTAGATTTCAGAATAGAGCATTGCAATGGGTGCAACCATTGCGTGACCCACGATGAATGCCCTATAGATGATGGCATGGATAGTGTTGTTAACCTCCTGTTGGATGCTGATGGTATCATCATAGGCACACCTGTTTATCATCTGAGTGTAAGCGGGCTGCTGAAGGATTTTATGGATAGGAGCAGATACCTAAAGATGGTTGAATTCAAAATGAAGAATAAAGTGGGTGGGGCTATAGCGGTTGCCGGATTAAGGAATGGCGGGCAGGAGCTTGCTCTCAATGCGCTGTATAACTATTTCCTGGGCCTGGGAATGATCGTTGTTGGGCCTGCAACAGATGGTCTAAGAACAACCATGGGTGGGATAGGAACGCTCTATAAAGGGATAGATCCAGAAAACGGAAGGATTTACTACCAGA
Organism: Thermoplasmatota archaeon; assembly: GCA_034190325.1. Classification (GTDB taxonomy): domain Archaea; phylum Thermoplasmatota; class UBA186; order UBA287; family UBA287; genus UBA287. The sequence continues at coordinate 31,428 of JAXHST010000089.1, read as the reverse complement.
GAAGTTCGGACGATATTCTCGCTGTGGATTCCTGTTTTGCTCTCGGTAAAAGGGTAGCTGAAGTTGCTGGTGCCATCTTTAGCTGATGATTTTTATTGCATTCGGTTCCAGTAATTCAAAAACAGGCTAACGTTCTTTCTCCTTAACTTCAAACAACAGAGACAAGCCCAGATCGCTCTCCTTTACTCCGGAGAACCTTACCTCTTTGCCTATCTCAACTTCACCCTCTACTCTAACCATAAGTCTCATTCCATTGGAGAGCTCTACCAGAGCCACAGTATATGGTGCTTCAGAAGAAAATTCTTTGGGCGCAACAAAGATCTTCGTGCAGGCTATTACTTTGCCTTCCTCCGGCTCTATTTCCTTCTCAAGATCCCTTGAGCCACAGAAAGGGCATATCTCTCTTATAGTGTGCTTACCGCATCTGCATCTGTATCCTGCTATCCTCCCTTTCTTTGCCTCTTCTACAAATTCTCTGTACATCCTAAGACCTCCTCAATATCCCAGCAACACATGAGGGACCTGAACCACCCATATTGCTTATGAGCCCCACCTCTGCGCCCTTAACCTGATTGTAAGCCTCGTTATGAATCTGCTTTACCACCTCTATGGCCATTGAGACTCCTGTAGCGCCCACAGGATGCCCCTTTGCTTTTAACCCTCCATCCGTATTCACAGGTTTTTTTCCATCGTAATATGTTTCTTTTTCTTTTGCGGCTTTTATACCTTCCCCATGTTTATAAAAGCCTAAAGCCTCAATGTTCTGGACCTCTGCGATCGTAAAACAGTCATGCACCTCTGCTACATCTATGTCCTCTGGTGTAACCCCCGCAACCATATATGCTCTTTTACCAGCTATCTCAGCGCTCTCAAGCCAGGATATGTCTTCTCTCCTCTCAGCTAATGCCATTCGAGACACTGCCGCCTCACAGCTTGCAAGCTCTACATCCTTCTTTTCGCTAGTCAATATCATTGCAGCAGCACCATCAGATATGGGGCTGCAGTCGTATAAGCATAGAGGCTCGGCGATTATCGGAGATCCATAATACACATCCTTAGTTATCTCCTTCCGAAACTGTGCATAAGGGTTTTTAGACGCATGATGGTGGTTCTTTATCGCTATCTCTGCGAGATCATCCCTTGTGCCTCCAATGTTTTTCAGGTAATAACTGGCCATGAGTGCAAAATAACCCGGAAAAGTTATGCCGCAGGGCACTTCATAAAATGCATCACCTGCTGTCGCCAGGATCCCTGTTACCTCAGGCGTAGGCCTTGAGGTCATCTTCTCTACGCCAACAACCATAACCGTCTTTGCAAAGCCTCCCTTGATCGCTCTGAAAGCTTCATGCAGTGCAAAGCCTCCGCTGGCGCATGCGCTCTCAACGTGCGTTGCCTTTATGTTGTTTTTTAGCCCTAAACTGCCATATAGCGCTGGCCCAGGGTGCGCCTGCCCCTCAAACATGTTCTGCGCGAAATTGCCAACATAAAGCTCCTCTATCTCTTCGGGCGCGATCCCTGCATCCTCCATAGCTTTCGCCGCCGCCTCTACAGATAGCTCTATAGAGCTCTCAGCGTGTTTACCGAATTTTGTCATGCCTGTTCCTGCAACATATACATTCATTTATTCACCTCCGGGAGGATCAGAGCCTATCCCTATTAGCTCCCCCACGCATCGAACTCAGTATATACTTCTCCAGATATATATGTATAGCACAGTAGTGTATGGTGCAGAATAAAATACATGCACCATACGTAACTGTCCCCTTATCAAAAAACCTGCAGGGCCAGCTGTCCATTCAGAGCTTTCAAGGTGCAACAGGTATATATTAACAGTGCAATTACCGTTATGAAGATCGTTGAGTGTGTGTCAAATTTCAGTGAAGGAAGGAGAAAAGAGGTTATAGACGAAATAGCAAAAGCTATAAGAAATGCCGGAGTTGAGATCCTGGATGTAGAGAGCAATGAGATCCATAATAGATGCGTTATCACCTTTGTCGGTGGATTGAATGATGTAGCGGAAGCTGCTTTTCTTGGAGCAAAGAGAGCAGCAGAGCTCATAGACCTGAACAAACATGAAGGAGAACATCCACGCATAGGTGCGTGTGATGTTATACCCTTTATACCCATAACCGCGAGTATAGAAGAATGCAAAGCCATAGCCGAGCAAACCGGTAAAAAGATAGCATCTGAGCTCCACATACCCATATATTTCTATGAGGAGAATGCCAGGATTAAGGAGAGAAAGAGACTCGAGAAAATAAGAAAAGGGAACTATGAATGGCTGAAGGAGCATTTCGATGAGAGGCCAGCAGACATCGGGGATAGGATACATCCCACGGCAGGTGCCACGGTTGTTGGGGCCAGAAGACCTTTGATAGCTTATAATGTATATCTGAACAAGCCTTCCGATGCTATGGGAAAAAAGATAGCAAAAGCGGTAAGGGAAAGCAGTGGTGGACTGAAAAATGTGAAAGCAATAGGCTTTGTCGATGGACAAAGGACACAGATATCTATGAACCTTGTTGATTTCAACACAACGCCAATGTATAGGGCTTTTGAGCTCATCAAGGATGAAGCGGAGCGCTATGGTGCTGTTGCAGATGAGGGGGAGATCGTAGGACTGATACCCGAAAAGGCGCTGATAGATAGCGCGATGCACTACCTTCAGCTGAACAGCTTTGATGAAAAGCAGATCCTTGAGAAGAGACTTGAGAGCCTGTTTGCTATGCAAAGGGTATATGACTTTGCCTCAGCCTTAGCCTCGAGCAACCCTGTACCGGGCGGAGGCTCAGCAAGCGCAATAGTGGGGGCTTTTTCCTGCGCTCTTGCTGAAAAGGTTTGTGCGTTGAGTGGGCTCTATGAAGAGAAGGAGAAGCTTGAAGCATTGAGAGATAGATTTTTTGGCCTGGCACAGAAGGATAGCGCAGCATTCATGCAGGTTATGGATGCTTACAGAGTACCAAAAGAACAGGAAGATAGGAAAGAGAGGATACAGGGAGCACTGAAGCATGCAACTCTTGTGCCTTTAGAAACTTACAGTGCATGCAAGGCAGCTTTGGAGGTAGAGGAGAAAGTTTTAGAGCGGGGGAAGAAGAATGCTCTTTCGGATGTCCAGAGCGCCATAGAGCTTGCCAGGAGCGCAATGAAATGTGCCAGATACAATGTTGAGATAAACCTGGATAGTATAAGAGATGAGAAATTCAAAAGTGAGATCTCTACGGAGATAAAGGATGATTGAAGATGTCATATCTCCCTTAATACAGCTCATAATAATAGTTGACCCTCTCACTACCTTAGCTCTCTTCCTGAGCTTAACTCCCGGAACAAACAGAAAGGAGAGGAGAGATACTATAAGAAAAGCCACCATAGCCTCGATCCTCTTACTAATATGCTTTGGTCTGGGTGGTAATCTATTGCTGGAGTACATGGGTATCACTTTAGAGTCCCTGATGATAGCCGGGGGCTTGCTTCTTGCCATAATAGGCATAGATATGCTGCTGCATGGAATACAGCTTGGGGGCGGTAGAAGTTTGGATGGGAACAGGAGCAGTAAGCCAGTCAAAAGAGAGGATATTGCAATAGTGCCATTAGCCTTACCATCCATAGCTGGACCCGGAGCAATAACCCTGGTTATGGTGCTTACAAACAGGATGCCGTGGTACATGTTGGTGATAATGGTAACCATAGCTGTGCTCGTCTGCACCCTGGTTCTATGCTTCGCTGAATTCATCTACGGGGTTCTCGGAGAAGAGGGCAATAAAGCCCTTACAAGGATCATGGGCCTTCTAACTGTGGCCTTTGCTGTTCAATACATACTTGATGGCATATCTGGCTGGATGGCGTCGCTGCTCTAACTAACCTACAACTCCTCTCTCCCTTTTCACACCCTTCTTAAAGCGCTCAAAGGAAAAAGAAGAAACAAGATCTCTATACCTCTCAGAGCCCGTGATCATGGAAGCTATAGCCTTACCGACAAAAGGGCCGAGCATAAAGCCATGGCCGCTGAAACCGTTAGCCTGTATAAAATGCTCATAGCCTGCTGGACCCAGTATGGGTAGAGCATCGGGGGTCATATCATAGGCTCCTGCCCACTGTCTCAGAAGCCTCAGGCTTCTTATCTGTGGTAAGTGCTCTTCGATGAGCTTCTTTGATCTTACTGCAAAATAAAAGGTGGGAGTAAGATCCTCGGTCGGCTCTGCTTCTAATGGCGAGTATCCACCAACAAGCTCACCGCGCGCCGTCTGGCTTATGTAAAAGTTTTTTGAAAAGGATATCACCATTGGATCCAGGAAATGATCCATCGCTTCAGTAGCAAATATCTCATGCTTGTATGGTTCTATCGGTAAAGAAACGCCGAGCATATCTGCGACCTTTTTAGAGTCATATCCAGCCGCATTCACCACAAAATCTGCCCTGTAATTCTCCTTATTTGTCAGGATCTCAAAGCCTCCATTGTAGCTGATCTTTCTTACCTCTTCATGCGTCCTTATGTCCGCACCAAGCTCTTTTGCCCTGTCCCTATAACCGAAAGAGACTTTGAATGGGTTAACTACACCATCCATTTTGCAGAAAGAGGCCCCAACAGCATCATAGGGCTCAACGCCAAGAGCCTCTATCTCCTTTACGGTAAGAATCCTGCTAGGCACTCCGGCAGAGTTTTGCATCCTGACGTTCTTTTTAAACTCCTCAAGCTCTTTATCGCTATGAGCGAGTATGAGATAGCCTCCTCTCCTGAGCTCAATATCGCATGCAAGTTCTTCAGCGAGAGAATCAAAGAGCTTTGAACTTTCAAGAGCTACTCTGCACGTCTCTTCCGTTGTGAATTGCGTTCTTATGCCACCACCACATTTGCCTGTTGCTCCGCTCGTTATGTAACCCTTCTCTATGAGGGTTACGTTCTCCCCAAGCTTTGCCAGATTGTAAGCTATAGATGCGCCATTTACCCCTCCGCCTATGATAACGGTTTTACTCTTTTCCATTTTCCTCTCCCTCTTCATCCTCCAGAAGGAAAAAGCTCACAGGCTTGACCGGCGGCCTGTTTTTTGTAAATGGCACCTCTTTAACTCCCTGCTCAAGAAGTATCTGTCTCAAAAGCCTGTTGCACCCTCTGCCCTGGCATGTGCCCATGGAGCAGCGCAGGTAGCGCTTCAGCTCTTCTATGTCTGTATAACCCTTCTTTATGGCATCAAGAACCTCGTCATACGTAACATCCTCACATCTGCAAACAATCTTCATTTCTCACCTCAGAGATAGGCCTGCTTGTCCTCGTCCTTCCCCTCAAATTTCATCCTGGGTATGGGCAAGGGCGGTGGAAGGTTCAACTCCTTTGAAAGCATAAAAATCGTTGGCATGCAGTATGCCATCGGCGCGTTCATAAGCTCTTTTGCTATATCCTTATCCTCTATCTTTTTGCTGCTCCCCCATGACCGAACCAGAGCATCAACGTTGCCGCTGTAGAGCATTCTACCCTCTACCCTTACCATGCCTATTGGTAAAAAGTTTGTTGAGAAGGAGAAATCTACACTAGCTTTTTCTCCATCTTTTGTCACGTTAAGGATCGTTGTGCTATGGTTAACGCTTATCTTGTAGCTTTTCGCTTCTGCGAGCTCTACATATCTCCTTCCCTCTATTCCTCTTATCTCCATTCTCTCTATCACATCACATCAGCTCCAGAAGAATCGCCTTTTGTGCATGCAATCTGTTCTCAGCTTCATCGAAGACAGCAGAATGTTCCCCATCAATCACCTCAGATGCTACCTCTAGCCCCCTGTGCGCAGGCAAGCAGTGCAGGAATATGAAATCTTCTTTTGCATTCTTTACCAGAGTATTATTTACCTGGTAGGGCAGGAATAGCTTTTCCCTTTCCCCCTTTTCCTTTTCCATGCCCATAGAGACCCAGACATCTGTGTAGATCACATCAGCCCCCTCGATGGCTTTTTTCGGGTCTTCAAAGACCTCTACTTTAGTCCCATACTTTTTCTCTTTCGTAAGCTCCCTGGCTTTTTCGAACATGTTTGGTTCATAGCCCTTCGGGCAACCAACCGCTATGTCCATACCAACGAGAGGAGCAGCAAGAAGCAGAGAATTGCAAACATTATTTCCATCCCCAACGTATGCAAGCTTTAACCCTTTAAGCCTTCCTTTCTTCTCCTTGATCGTCATCAGATCCGCGACTATCTGGCACGGATGCTCGAGATCGTCCAGAGCGTTTATCACAGGAACCGTTGAGTTTGATGCAAGCTTTACCATCATCTCATGGCTGAAAGCTCTGTACACTATCCCGTCAACAAACCTGCTCAGAACCTTTGCTGTGTCTTCAACCGTCTCCCCTCTGCCAAGCTGCATCTGGTCAGGGCTAAGGTAGAGCGCATGACCGCCGAGCTGTGTCATCGCAACCTCAAAGCTAACCCTTGTTCTTGTGCTTGACTTCTCAAAGATCATCGCAAGGCTCTTTCCCTTGAGATCCTCGCTATATCTCTTGCCCTTGATAGCTATTCCCTTGTCTACGAGCTCCCCGAGCTTATCCTCCACATCCAATATCGATATAAGGTGCATAGAAAGCATAGCCTTGCTTCATTAAATTCCTTTCGTTGGTGGCATGGCAAAAGAGATTAACGCAATAGAGCATTTTTGTTGTGGAACTGTATGAAGGTGTTGAGATCATAGAGAGCTATCCTGCACTCTATATAGAACAAATAGATGCTATTGTGATCAGCGACCTGCATCTCGGCTATGAGAGCATAGCAGCTGAAGGGGGTGTAATGCTCCCGAAGGTGCAGCTTGAAGACGCTATAAGAAAGATGCAAAAGATAGTAAAGTTAAAAGAAAGCAGAAGGATAATAATATGCGGGGATATAAAGCATGAATTCTCAGAGACAACATACCATGAATCCATGGAGGTAATCGATTTCATAGATTTCTTGCACGAAGCTTTTGAAGAGGTTTTGCTAATAAAAGGAAATCATGACACATTCATTAACAGAGTTGCTAGAAGAAAAGATGTTAAGGTGTACGATAGGCACTCTGAGGGTGGTTTTCTATTCATCCATGGAGATAAAGACATAGATCTAAACATCAAAGGGAAGTTTCTGATAATGGGACATGAGCATCCATCGATAGTCCTCTATGATTCGATAAATAGAGAGAAGATGAAGTGCTTTTTATACGGCGAGTATGGAGGAAAAAACATCATAGTTATGCCTGCCTTCAGCTATTTTGCGCTTGGAAGTGATATCAACACAATGAGCCCTCTTTCGCCCATACTAAGAAGAATGGGGATAGGATCATTCAGAGCTATAGGCTTGATAGAAGGGGAGAGTTTGTTATCTTTTCCAGAAATTGACAGGATCTCTAATCTTTCTTAAGGATGATATCCCTTATCCTGTATTCTATATCTCTTTTCCTGAGAACCAGGAGCATTATTGCCTCATCATAAAGGTGCTCACCGTATCTATCCTCAAACTCTCTGAAATCGACTGAAGCTTCATAAGGATCACTAACCAGAGAGAACATATCTAGAATAGCTCTGGAGCTATTGAGCACTTTCTCTATTGATTGAGGATTAAAATCTCTAAGGCTGATACTTTTTGTATCTATGGTTATCCTTATCCTGTCCTCTATCTCCTCTATGAACCCGTAAAGAAATGCAAGCCTTAAAAGATCCTCCGCTACCTTTGGCGGAACCCATCCCATATTTATAGATATGTAGTTCACAAAGCTCTTCTTATCAATCTCATCCACGCCGTAACTTATAAATGGGCTGGCAACGGCAGCTTTTACGATTTCACCCACCCGTGACAACCCGCACCACCTCAATAGTGTCTCTCTCAGTAAGATCTTCGTCAAATGGGGTAAGAGCGCCATTCTTCAAAACCAGGTTTTCGTTCTCCTCCAGTTTCAGTGCATTCAACAGATCTCTAACCTTAGGACTGTTGTTGAGATTGAGCACGGTTTCATTGCCTTTGACAAAAACCTTTATTTGCACATAATAAGATAGTATTATGGGTATATAAAAGCTGGGGTAGCTTAGCGGACTAAAGCGCCGGCCTCGAGAGCCGGTGGGCGAAAGCCCTCGGGGGTTCAAAATGAAGGATTGCATCCTTTCAAAACCTGCATGAAAATCCCTCCCCCAGCGCTTTATAGAGTGAAACCAGCATATAAGAGGATCATAGAAAAAAACACCAGAGCCCTTCTCACAGGCAAAGAAAAAACAGCCCCCAGAGGCTCCTGGAAATCCACAAGAAAAACCAGAGCAAAAAATGATGCCGATATGATCAAGCCCTTTATCCTCTGCCTTTTGTCTTTTGTAACGATAGAGTAAGCGAGAACACACAATGGCGCTATCAGAGCCATAGCTATAGATATAAATACAGAAAGTGTCGCTCCTTCCCCTATCACCCATTCTCCAATACCCGCCTCACGGAAGGATGGTGGATAGATTATTACCAGCGCAGTGGCAAGAACTACCAGGGATATAGGTAACAGAGCAAAGCCCCTCCAGCGCTTTGGAGCTAGCGTGAATACACCGAACATCGCGCCGAAAAATGGTCTTGAGCGGCCGATAATGAATGACAGGATAGCAATAAATGGGTAGGAGAGCACTATGCTATTCGTCTCATCCGGAAAACGGAGGAGGAAGGTCACGAAATAGTCTGCAGAAAAAAACAGAAAGTACAGCATCAGAAAAAATGCAGGAGGTGCTGGAGTCTGCATGTATCTCATGAGGAGCTTATAGAAAAGAAAAGCCGTCAGAGCTACTATCGCGAGAGTAAACCCCTGCACTGCAAAAAGCTCTGCGGGATTCATATATTTTCTTTGTATCCACCTATATATTAACCTTTTTACTTTTACTGTGACTGTGTGATGAATATGGGGTCTTGAGCCAGGTAAGATATAGGTGCACATGGGGATGAAGTTTGAGCTTTGTTGCATGCTCACAGAGCTTTGGGCAATCATATCCTTTATTTGCCCCTTCGGCGCAGAGACCTGAGCAAAATATATTAATCGCAAAGTAGTAATCCAATTGTGTACTTCTACAGCTACTCAACACCGGAGGGCGAGAGATACCTCTTATCTAAAGAGGAGATAAGAAAAATAAAAGAAAATGTTCCCAACCTATCGGATGGATTGAAGATAAAAATATCAGATAAAATGCTGCAGATAATAAAACTTAGCGATGATGGTAGAGATCTCTGGGTACCAGCTCTTTCCAGGGCAGTATATCCAGATCCTATAGAGCACTGGGTGGGCAGCGAGATATTCGAGGCTATAAATGTTCTTTACATATATGGGCAGGTAGCTCTCATAGGAGAGAAGGGCACAGGCAAGAACTATCTCTGCGAGCTCATATCGGAGATATTCGGTCTGGACTACTTTCAGATAGCGGGTTCGGAGGATGTGAGAGAAGCTTCGATAATGGGGTCTACAGAGGTGAGACAGGGTGAGACAAAGTTCGTTGAAGGAATATTGCCGCAATGGGCAAGAAAGGGCGGACTATTGGTGATAGATGAATCAAACATGATAGAGCCTGCGATACTCATGAGGATCAATGAGGCAACAGACTTCAGGAGACAGGTAACAGTATCAAAGAACACCGTCATAAAGAGGCACGATGATGCATATCTGATACTAACGCTCAATCCCACAACAAAGACCTACGCCGGAACCCATAACCTGAATCTAGCCTTTCTTGACCGCTTTCCTGTTATATCTTTTGACCTTCCAACCATAGAGAAAGAGGAGGAGATCCTGAGAAGGAAGAGCCTTACAGTGCCACAGAAGCTGCATGAAGCCATAGGAAGGGTCAGGGAGCTTTACAGAGAGGGAAAGCTCAGTAACACCATATCCACAAGACAGATCGAAAAGTTTGCTGCTCTCTCTGAGGTTGTTGGTTATGAGAGGGCTGTGAGAATACTTTTTATTAATCAGTATATGGACCGTGAGGAAAGAAAAACTGTAGAAAGATTGCTCTTAGGTTGAGTTTAAGATGGAGAGAGCAGCTCTGTGAATTCAAGCATCTCTTTCCCTCGCTCATTAAATGTAGAGAGCCTTATTCTCTTTCCCTGTCTGCCTTCAAATGTTACCAGCACTTCACCTTTTTCCTCTGACATAAGAAATAGCTGATTGGACTTAACATCCAGATGTCTGCTATCCAGTTCTGCTGTGCATCTATCCAGAAATATGGGGAGATCCCCCTTATTTGAGATCTTCAGTCTCACCCCTATAAAAGCCTCATAGCTTATACCGCCTTTTTCATACCTCTCTTTCATAAGCTCACTACCCGCAATTTCTGCTTTTCCACCATAAAATTTAACTCTTTGCTCACATGAGCCGCGCTTACTCTCAAATATGAATGCATAAGGCCCGCCTAAAGGGGTTCTGCGCAACTCAAAGATCTTGAATAAACTCTGCCCTTTTTTAACGTCGTGCTCAACCTTAGCGTCTGGGCCTACTATTCTAAGTTGTCCTTCATTTGGTGGCGTTATAACAACTTCTGCATAAACACCATCTTCCCTCAGGACCAGAGTGCGGTATGCTATAGAGAGTTTTTTACGAAACACACCATTAATCTCTCATATCTTTAATCTCTTTTTCGTTAACGCACCTCTCGCACTCACACTGAATGGTTGCATGGGCTATGTTATACTTTTCCTTGAGCATCCTGTTTATGTCACTGACTATCCTGTTTATCTCTGCGGTGGAATCAACTATCACATGAGAGCTTAGAGCATAGATGTCAGAGCTTATGCTCCATACATGCACATCATGTACCCCTTTTACTCCATCTATCCTCTTTATGTCGTTCTCTATGTTTTTTATGTCAATTCCCTTTGGAGAGCCCTCCATGAGTATGAGCAAGGATTCTTTTACCAAAGGTAGTGAGTTTGATAGGATGAAACATCCTATCATAACACTTATTACTGGATCTACAAGCGTTATTCCTGTCACAGCGATTATTACACCTCCGATAACAACGCCTATAGAGGACAGGGTATCGCTCAGAACGTGGATGTATGCTCCTCTGACGTTCAAGTTACCTTTAACACTCCTCTGCATTCTGACAGCGACATAAGCATTGGCCGCAAGCCCTATTGTAGATATTATAAGCATCTCACCACTCCGTATAGATGCAGGGTGCAAAAATCTCAGGTAAGCGCTGTAGAAGATGTATGACGCAATGAAGATGAGGAGAGCTCCGTTCACTGCAGCACTTATTATCTCTGCTCTATAATACCCGAATGTGAACCTCCTATTCGCGCTCCTTCTGGCAATGTGAATTGAGAAATATGCAAGAAGCAGAGATACAAGATCCGTAAGCACGTGAAATGAGTCGCTGAGAAGAGCAAGACTGTTTGTCAACATCCCTCCAGCAACTTCTAGTAAAAGAATTGAAGCTGAAAGAAGCACAAAAACCCTGAAATCTCTCTCAAGCGTTTCTCTCGGGATCACAGTCAGAAAGAGATACATCGTATTTTATTTTACTGGATTCTTGGTTTTGAGCAAAAAAAGACATACACCATGCATACGGATCAATCAAACCTGAACAGAAAAGATCTCGAGAGATGAATAAAATAAAAGCTCATCAACAGGGCAGGGAATTAAAGAGGGTTATTAAAAGAGCATCAATACCCTTGCGAAAATGCCGCCTATGGCTATTGCAAAGAAGGTCTCAAAAAGCACTATATACGCGGTTCTCTTTGGACCTATCTCCTTTAGAAGGGCAGCTATCGTTGAGAGACACGGTGTATATAGCATGACCACCAGAGTGAAGGTCAGCATCTGCGGGGCGCTCATTATTGCCCCCAGCTCTGTTGTGCCATAGAGAGTAAAAAGCATCGTTACTGTTAGCTCCTTCCGCACAACGCCGAATATAAGGACCACACCGGTAAGAGCTGGTATGAGAAGCCACCCCTCAGTTATAGGACTAAAAAACCCGGCTATTGGCTCAATGAGCCCATAATGGTTAAGTACGCCCATGAACAAACTTCCAGCAATTATTATTGGAAAGGCTATCTCTATAAAATCCATTGTCCTGTGGTATGTCTGCTTTGCCACAACACTGATAGAAGGTTTTCTCAGGCTAGGCATTTCCATTATGAGCCCTACAGCTTCGCCGGGAGTAATTTTGTATGCGATCCGTCCGAGGACAAAGAGGATAACAAGGATCAGCGCATAGAGCAAAAGCACATATGCTAACCCCAATGTTCTACCAACAACACTCATAACCACAATGCTAATAGCAGAGCACGGCACAAGGGTTGAGAGAAATATAGTTATGTCCCTCTCCCTCTCTCCCTCCATTATTCTGCAGCCAAGACACCCAGGAACATTGCAGCCAAAGGAGAGCAAAAGAGGTATTATCGCTTTTCCATGAACACCAAGTTTATGCATAACCCTGTCCGCTAAAAAAGCCGCTCTGGCTATATAGCCTGTATCCTCAAGAATACCTAAAAGAAGGTAGAATGGAACAATGTATGGCAGGACTATCGTTAAACCTGCAACAAAACCCTCATACAAAGAATAGAGGATATTATCGCCTGTGAAAAAGCTCAACAAGAGGGCCTCCAGCGTAGCGCTAATAATATTGCCGAAGAAGAAGATAAGAGCAAAAATGCCTATAAAGAGGAAGATAAGCGAGATTGAACCTGTCAGGGGATCTGTGAGAAAAGCATCAAGCTTTTCAGAAAAGCTTTTCTCGGGTTTCACTATCTTTTGCACAGAATCAACGATCTCTCTTGTTATCCTATAACGCTCAGAGGCTATATAAGAAAAAGCATCTGTATTTATCCTATCTTCAAGTGCTCTTTTTACATCCTCTATATCAATGCTTATGGGTGCGGTGCCTTCGAGAAGTTTTATTGCCAGCCAGCGCTTCGGGTATTTCTCTGTTTTTATCCTCTCTTCTACCCTTCTTATCGCATCCTCAAGTGCGTCGCTATACCTAGTCTCTTTTTCCGGTTTCTTATCCGTTTTTATAGCAGTTTCCAGCAAATCTGTCAAACCCTCTCTTCTTATAGCCACAACGGAAACAACAGGGACCCCAAGAAGCTCCTGCAGCTCTTTTATGTTTATATCTATCCCTTTTGTCTTAGCAAGATCCATCTGGTTGAGCGCTATAACCAGAGGCCTCTCCATCTCTAACAATTGCAGTGTGAAATACAGATTTCTTTCAAGTGCTGTTGCATCAACTACATTTATGACAACATCCGGTTTTTCATTCAGAATGTAATCCCTTGCTATGTCCTCTTCCTGGGAGAAAGAGGATAGGGAATAGATGCCAGGTAGATCTATAACATCGATCGTGTGCCCCCTATACTTCAGAGTCCCCTCCGCTCTTTCAATGGTTTTGCCGGGCCAGTTGCCTATATGTTGATGCAAACCCGTTAAGGCGTTGAATATAACGCTCTTGCCTACGTTGGCATTTCCTGCTAGAGCTATTCGCACTCTTCCACCAGTATCTTTTTAGCTAAACCATACCCTATTGCAACCTTTGTTCCCTTTACTTCAACCTCTATGGGGCCATGAGCCATTCTGTTAACAACCTTAATTTTTTCTCCTGGAAGAAGACCGAGCTCATTGAGCCTCATGGATGCTTTCTTGCCGCAGAGTGTTCTGAAGATAACAGTCTCTTTTCCTGTGGATATGTCTGCCAGCGTTTTCTTGAGACACTCTGAGCAATCTTTTCCGCACCTGGGGATCTCTTTACCATCGTCAGGGCACCTTTCTGGTGCGCCCAAAAATCTGCATATAGCGTCAGCACTCTCTTCGGAGATCCCGTGCTCAAGTTTGCACGCCTCGTTGTGCACATCCCTTTTTCCAAGAAAATGAAGGAAGGACTCCAAAAGACGGTGCCTTCTCTTTATGTTCCTTGCGATATTCATACCCTCTTCTGTAAGCTCTATCTCTCCATATCTTTCATGCTTCAAAAGTTTCTTTTCGCTCAGCTTACTAATCATTTCGCTGGTGCTTGCCTTGCTGACACCCATTGCTTCAGAGATCCTGCTTATGCTGATCTTTTCCCTGTCCTCAGATAGAGAGTATATCTCTTCAAGATACTCCTCCTCGTTCTCACTGAGCATTAAAGCGTATGGGGTTAGTGTTATATGAATGTTAGGATAGCCTAACTCAATATGGAGAAAAACATATAAATAATAATAATGTTATACTTTTAGTGGTTATGGGAGCAAGCATAGATCGGATGATAGAGGAGATACTGGATAACTTCAACCATTCAGTTGAAGGGATTAGAGCCAGTGTTGTTGCAACAAGCGATGGATTGCCCATAGCCAGCGCGATGCGCGAAGACACAGATCTTGCCATGGTAGCAGCTCTGGGTGCAGCGATAATGGGGTCCTCGAAGTCTGCGGTTACAACACTAAAGCTCAAAGGATATGATAATACTATGATAAATGCAGGCGGGGGGAAGATAGTTGTTACCTCTTTTTCAATGGCCTGCCTCATCGTTGTTTTGGAGCCCACAGCAAATACAGGCCTGGTGCTGATAGCCCTCAATGATATCAAGAAGAAGATCTCTCAGATAATAGGCGAGTGAGCTCAGAGCTCTGTTTTGCTCTTGCCAGATCCTCCAGACTTTTTTCCATGATCGCTCTGCATGCATCCACCTTCTGTTTCAGGTTTATCAGCCCTCTGGGATAATCGGCAGGTGCTAATGTTTTGTATATCCGTTCAATAGCTTTGCAATCCCTCTCTGCGCCCTCAAGATCATTTTTTATAAGCGCGCATAGCATATGCCTTCTCAGCTCACCTGTAAAATCACATAGCCCTAAAAGATATTCCGTTGCTTCAACACCGAGCTCTTCAGGCTGTGGTGGCTCTTCTCCACTCATATACCTATAAAAAAGAAAAGCCTCTGTAAGCTCCTGAGCAGCTCCCAGTATATACCCGGAATAGAGAATATCCCCATGATCTCTCAAGCTATCTTTTAGTGTTTTGAGTTTTGCTTTTGCCCCCTCAATTGCTTTAATGTCCAGCTTGTTATCGTGAAGCGCGCTTATCGTCTCTCTGCATGCCTTTATGATGTCTCTGGTCTCTTTCAAAGCTCTCTCTCTGAGCTCATCCTTTTCATCCACAACCCCCATCATACGCTTAGCTATTCTCTCAACTTCCTCAAGGTTCATAACACAAATGTTGTTCTCTTTTTAAAGAACTTTGTAAAGACTGAGTTAGGTGGAGAAAAACAGAGATCGCTTTTGCGAAAGAGATCTTAAAAAGGCACTCCCGCGTTCATTATGCTCTTTCCAATCAGAGAATATTTTTAATCAACTGTCACGCCAAAAAGTAAGCAAAAGTATATATAAATGCAAAATGATTACTACCTACAAAGGAGAGAAACACATGGTGGAATATAGGACCATAAAATCGGAAGAGCTGCCGTTTGGCAAGAACAACTTTATAGAGATAGCCAGAAAGAAAGCTGTGACAGACGATGGAGAGAATGAGTTCGTCTCCATATCAAGAGGCTACAAAGCTGGAGAGGATAGGATAAGGTGGAAGAGCACAATAGCTCTGCCATGCGATAAGGAGTTTGTGGAGAAGCTCTCTAGCAGTCTCCTAGAAATGCTGTGAACTCCGAGAATCGGGGATTCTCCCTCTTTTCTAAATCTATTTTTGAGGCTATAAGAGATAAAGGTTTTTTGACACCGACCCCTGCGCAGGAGAAGGCCTTCCCTCTGATAAGGGCGCATAAAAACCTGTTGCTGATAGCACCCACGGGCTATGGAAAAACTGAAGCTGCCCTACTCCCTATATTTGATGAGCTTTTGATCGAAAAACCACCTGGCATAAGTGTCCTTTACATAACACCATTGCGTGCCTTAAACAGGGATCTGCTTGAGCGCATGAAGAGCTGGTGCAGGAGACTTGATATATCCCTTGCAGTCAGACATGGAGATACGGATACGAGGGAGCGCAGCAAACAGGCAAGTGTTCCGCCGCAGATGCTGATAACAACCCCGGAGACACTGCAGGCAATAATCGTTGGCAGGGTTATGAAAAATAATCTGAAAAATGTGCGATGGGTTATCGTTGATGAGGTCCATGAGCTTGTTGATAATAAAAGGGGAGCACAGCTCTCTCTTGCTCTTGAAAGGCTCAGGAGAATAGCAAAGTTTCAAACAATTGGGCTTAGTGCTACGATAGGAAGTGCTGAGAGCGCTGCAAGATTTCTTGTAGGGCAAAGAAGAGAATGTGAGATAGTTACTGTATCGATAGCTAAAGAAACAGATCTTGAGGTCCTTTATCCAGAGAAAAACGAAGAAGATGAAGCTCTTGCAAATGCGCTATACACTTATGCCCCGGTGGCTGCAAGGCTCAGAACAATAAAAAACATAATAGATAACCACAGTTCTGTTATAATATTCACAAACACCCGCTCAATAGCTGAGACCCTTGCTAGCAGGTTTAAGGTCTGGGGCATAGAAGGCATAGGCGTGCATCATGGCTCATTATCAAAACCCACAAGACTTGTGATGGAGAGGGATTTCAAGGAGGGGAAGATAAAGGGAATAATAAGCACCTCATCTTTAGAGCTCGGTATAGACGTTGGAAAAGTGGATGCAATTGTGCAGTACGGCAGCCCGAGAGAGGTAACCAGAACGCTTCAGCGCGTAGGGAGAAGCGGACACAGTATAGGAAGGAGGGCAAAGGGGTACATCATAGTGGAGAATGAGGACGATTACTTTGAATCTATAGTTATAGCTAGAAGGGCTCTGGCGGAAAAGCTGGAAGATATAAGGGTGCCGGACAAGCCTTATGATGTCCTCATGCATCAGATAGCAGGATTGCTGCTCGAAAAGACGAGATGGAGATTTGATGATGCTTTAGCTATCATAAAAAATTCTGAGCCATTCAAAGACTTAAGCGAAGAGAATCTGGTTAAGGTTCTCGATTACATGCAATCGATATATCCGAGGCTTGTCTGGTTCTCTAAAGAAGAAAGAGTATTCGCAAGAGCCAGGGTGAGAGAGAGGCTCTACAACTACTATTTCAGAAACCTCTCAATGATACCGGAAGAAAAGCATTACACAGTTATAAATGGAAAGGATGTTGTTGGCTTCCTGGACGAGTCCTTTGTTCTGGAGTATGGAGAGGTAGGAATGAAGTTCATCGAAGGGGGGCTTCCATGGGAGATAGAGGGGATAACAAAGAATAGAGTTTATGTAAAAGCTTCTGATGCCTTTGGTGCAATACCCTCATGGGAAGGTGAGGAGATACCTGTGCCATTCGAGATAGCACAGGAGGTTGGAGAGCTAAGAGCAAACGTAGCTGGAGCAAAATCTCTTTATCCCTTTGATGAAGAGTCCATGAAGAGGGCTTTGAGGGTTCTCACAGAGCATGCAGCTCATTATCCTATGCCAACAGATAAAAGGGTTGTTGTTGAGCGCTGGAATGAGTATGTCATAGTCCACGCATGCTTTGGCACAAAACAGAACAGGGCTCTAAGCGTTATGCTCGGGGAGCTTCTGGGCGGCGGAGAGTCTATCGCTATAAGCACAGATCCTTATAGAGTTATATTGCGCACAGATGCTTCCGATGCAGAAATAGAGAAGGCTTTTAACTCTCTTGACAATGCGCTGCTTGAGAAGGCTGTGGTCAGAACAGGTTTGTTTAGAAGGAATTTCATAAATACACTGCGCAAGTGTGGCGGTTTAGAGAGAGATGCTGATCTGAGCAGGATGGGGAGCGAAAGGATAATGAAGAGCTTTGAAGGCACTGCGGTATGGGATGAAGCTCTGAAGACCACACTTTTCAAAGATTTTGAACCTTTGAGGATTAAGCCCGAGCTGGAGTTCACGGAGGGCTTAACACCCCTTGGCAGGATAGCGATAGAGGATCTCTCAAGGGAGCTGGATGTGCTGAAGCCTGAGCGTATGGAGAAGCTCATAAATGAATACACGAAAGCGAGGCTTCTTGATGAAGCTTTTACTTTTATATGCTGTGATTGCTGGAGCCATATCGAAACTATAAAGATAAAAGATTTTGAAAAAAGCACCTGCCCCGAGTGTGGCTCAGAGCGTATAGGTTTTCTGAAAGAGAGCGAAGATGATGTTGAGAGAGCTCTCTTCATGAGAAGAGGGGAGGATATAAAGAAGGAAGCGGAGGAGAATCAAAAGCTCTTAGAGCACTATGGCTTTCCGCTCCTGCTTGCGATGGCTGCAAGGATAAAAAAAGAGGAGGCTTTAAAACTTGTTGTGAGATCTAAGGGAGATGAAACAGCACTCATACCTATGATAATAAAAGAGGAGCGCAGAGAGCTGCGCAAGAGATACACGCGTTGATTGAAGATGAGTGTTAATATCAGAAGCCCTATTCCAATATATGAGACTTGAAAAACTTGGTCTGGATGAGGGTGAGTGTGCTCTTGTTGTTCCCGGAAGCAACTTTTTTTACCTGACAGGCATGGATTTTGTCGGGGTTCATGAAAGGCTCTTTCTACTCTTGATTACAAAAAATGATAGACCGGCGATAGTTGCTCCAGAGTTGTATGAAAATGAGCTTGATAAATGGAAAGGAGAGCTCTATCTATGGCGGGATGGTGAGGATCCTTTTGGTATTGTTAAAGATCTGTTGAAGGAAAGAAGAGCAAAAAAGCTGCTCGTTGAAGAAAGCGCTCCGGCGGGCATCATTCTGCCTTTTATAGATGTATACAACATTGAGCCTTTGAGCAGGAGAATAAAGGATCTCAGAGAACGAAAGGATGCAGAAGAAATAGAAAAGATAAAGAAAGCCTGTTCTATCGTTGATAGGGTGTTTGAGGAGCTGCTCGATACAGAATTTGAAGGAAAAAGGGAGAGCGACATCGCTAAGCGCATAGATGAAAGGATCTTTGAGCTGGGTGGTAAACCGTCTTTTGAGACAATTGTAGCCTCCGGCGCTAATGGTGCAGAGCCCCATCACACGATCAGTGGAAAGATCATTGAGAGGGGTGATTTTGTGGTTATGGACTATGGAGCGAAGGTGGATGGCTATTGCTCTGACATAACGCGCACAGTAGCGGTTGGGGAAAAGAAAGGAAAAGGGATATATGACACAGTCCAGGAGGCACAGCAGAAGGCTTTTGAATCTGTAAGCAAAGGCATGACAGCAGAGAGCATAGACGGAGCTGCTAGAGAAGTGATAGCAAAAAAGGGATATGGTGAGAACTTTACCCACCGCACCGGCCATGGTCTGGGTATAGATGTGCATGAGGATCCTTACATAACCGCAGGCAACAAAGAGGTTTTAGATGAAGGCATGGTCTTCACAATAGAGCCCGGTATTTACATAAAAGGATCCCTGGGCATAAGGATAGAGGATGACGTTGCCATAATTGATGGAAAGGGTGAAAGGCTGACGGGCGCTGAAAGAGATCTTCTGGTCGTATGATCTCAAAGCTGCATTAATTCAATAATCTTAACCTTTTGGCCTTCCATAAATAAGATCTAAGAATGAAACCTCAAGAGCAAACACAAGCGCTCACACCATACAGCTGCAACAGGAAACAGCAGGCTTTACAGTCGTCTATTCTCTGATGTTGGCTAGAATGGGAACCCGAGGGCTAAGGAAAGAGATCTTAGATGCCCAAATCTGCGCGGTTACCTTTGCGGCAGTAATAGTCTAGAAGATATGTACAGTAAGGTATGATCTCGTACAACGGTACATTAGATAGGATATCCTCTGATCTACGTAAAGCAAGGACAGATATTCCGACAAACCTGGATACAATGCCTATACGAACTCACAAATGGTCCTATTCCCATAGACTGCGGCGGCCTTGACTTAGCCGCAGCAAAAATGAAATCAAGACCAAGAGATATCAGGGGAGCCATACCGAGAGCGCTTAATGCTTCCGCAATATCCATATGTATCCCCGGTTGTTCTATTGCGGGTTGACCGGTTGCGGGTTGTTCCTGAGCTTTAACCAGAGGCATACAGGCAAAAAAGAGTGCTATACACAGCACAACAGCTAAACCTTTCATAAACATAAAGGGTATCAATTGCATATTAAATTTTTGATTGAGTTTTTGTTTCCATTCTCTACGAGCCCCTGCTCGTAGGAGCTCAGTAAGCAAAAAGAACAAAAATATTGATCGTGTGACAAAAATAGATTAAAAATTAAGTCAAGTTCTTTCTATTATCCGGGTTTTGAGGGGATTTTGATCAGTCTTAACACAGCACCAATTTCTTGTGCTGCAGACTCTTATTTTGCTTCCCTGATCTCTAAATTCCCCCTCTCATTGAAACTTGTTTTAGCTTCCAATATTCTTTTCTATTGATAGCTTCTTGAAGTTCTCTCTGAATCTTTGATCCTATTTTTTACAATCGAGCCTTTGATTCCAGGCCATGTTTATACTTTATCCTAATATGATATAAAGTATTGAAGAAATCTATGCGCTCTTTTCTCAGAATATGAGGGATAGTATATAAAACAAAGAGATCTCTTATGCGCTTTATGGATTCTAAGCTTTTTGAATACACTTGTGTTGTACGGGGGAAGGAAAGTTTTAAAGGTTTATCTAAATCGTGCGAATTCGTGGTGTATACTTACTTATGCTTACAGTAGCAGAAACTGGAGTGTTATGTAGGTTTTCTAAAATAACATACCAGTCGCCGAGAGAAAAAGAGAAAGGTATCTTGAGAGAATAATTGCCCTCGATTACATCGGATCGATAAAAATCAAATGAATAAATTCTGCGATCTTGACGATAACTACGATATGAATTCCCGTCGAGTATAAATACGTTAGTTGTATGTCCATCAGTCTTTATCGAGGTCAAAAGCACATCACCCTCTTCCAGATAGTGTTTGCTTGACCAATAATTGTTTGGTGCAATCATGATTTGGCCTTCAAAGAGCATTTGAAAGGTTCCTTCTGCTGTTCTTTCTTTTACCTCATTTCTCGTATATTTGTTTATACTTACAGTAACAGAAACTGGAGTGTTATGTAGGTTATCCAGAATAACATACCAGTCTCCATTTCTATGAAGGCTATTCTCGAAAAGGTAATCACCTTCGATCACATTGTATTGATAATAATCACCTAAAGTAATTGTACTGTTATTAAGATACCTTGAATATGAATTTTGATCCAGAACGTATTCATTAATCGGATGTCCATCCGTTTTTATTGAGATCAACAGCACTTGATCTAGTGACAAATGAAATTTATTTACCCAATAACTATTAGCTTCAATCTTAATTTGGCCTTCTCTCGGCGGGAGGATTGTTATACACGTACCATAATATTTAGTTGTAGAAATAATAGCTTGGTTATATTCAAACTTTACAGTAATTGCCACATCTGTTGGTTTAGTAACATCAGGTGCTTTTACAATAGCTACTCCATCGCTATTCGTCCAAACTGGATCCATAACAGCGCCTTCAAATGTAAGCTGCGCACATACAGGTTCCCCACCAAAAGTAACAACTACTTTAAATGTCTCACCAGAAGATACTTCTGTGGGGACTTCTATATTTAAGTCTTCTAGACTTAACTTCTGCTGTTGTGCTTCAGCGCTCATACATAGTGCAATCAAAAATAGGGAGAGAACAAAGACAACGACTTTTATCGTCACAAGATCCTATCTCATTTTTCATATAAATAATTAATCCAAACCATTTTAAAAAGTTAAAGGTGTTTTTGAAAGCCCTATAAAAAGAACGATTTACAAAAGATCCTGTAAAAGAGCCCTAAGATGAAAAACTGTTGAATTAGTATCTATTCTACTTCTCTGATCTTCAGATTACCTCTCTTATTGAAACCTATGAGGAGCTCTTCTCCTTTCTCCCAATGCTCCCATTTCACATACTCCTTCGGTATGCTGAGAATACTGGGTATTTTCCAAGGGGTTTTGCAAAGTTCCTTATAGAATAAGAGCAGTATAGATTTATGTAATATAACAAGAACCAAAAAAAGAGACACATATAGGTACTCCTTAAGAAATAAAGGCAAAAGAAATATTTTGGCATTACAAACAACCCAGATAGGAGGTTTATAGAGCACCTGAAAAGCGGGAAAGAATTCACTTCTATGGTTATTGAAACGGGAAAAAGGACACGCAGAAGTGCCGAAGCATGGGAAACAAAAGAAATTAAGCATCATCCAAGGATGAAGCTTTTAAATATCCAAAAAGGATACTCCAGCTATGCTTGAAGAACTAACAGACCACCCATGGAGTTGGCATAAGTTCTTTTACTTCCATTAGGTGCTATAGATTAGGACAATACCGAAATAATAACAGGACTACACACTACCTCCACATATATACATAAATATATATAGTATGAAGTCTGTTGGAATTGGTGAATGAGATGAGAACTCTGCTTGCAGTGGGAATTGCAGCTCTGCTGCTTGGGCTTGTTTTGAGCGCGCCGTTGAGGGTAAACGCTCTTGAAGAAAAGGAAAATATGGTAGAAGGAGCGGTAACACAGCTAAGGAGAGTCAATCCTGTAACCAATGGTCTGCTCGGGGCAATGGGTCTCGGACCTCTGGCTGCGCTATTATGTTTTGTGGTAGGCATCCTCATGATGCTTTTTGGATGGGCGTTTATAATCGCGATTATCACTGCTCCTCTTGGGATTTCCCTTTTAATTCTTTCTCTGATCTTCATGTTCGTTCTGCCCGTACTGTGCTTGATAATAGGATCTCCCATAGGATTTATACTTGGCTTTGGTGAGGGGATAGCAACTATACCGTACGACATAGGAGACTTTATCATCAGACTTATAGATGCGATCACTCCGTGGTGAAAAAAATGAAAAAGCTTTTGGTTATAGGAATTGCAGCACTGCTGCTCGGGCTTGTCTTTAGCTTGCCCGTGAGGGTAAACGCTCTTGAAGAAAAGGAAAATATGGTAGAAGGAGCGGTAACAGAGCCGAGAGGAGGATTGCTCAGCGCCCTTGCTCTGGGCATTCCCTTGGGCATTATGGGTGCTTTCCTTGGTCTGGTTGCCGGCGTGATGGTCATGCTGGCTTTCGGGTTCCTTGGAGCGGTTCTAGGATTGTTTATAACCGCCATCTTCCTCGGTGCTTTAGGTGCTTTTGCTGGAGGAATCGTAGGACTTGTTTTAGGGTTGATCGTATGCGTAGTTATAGGATTTTTGGCGATGCTGGTTGTTGGAATCCCCGTAGGGGCGATAGTTGGAATGATATTATTTGCGATCGTAGCGATAATTCTGATCATCCTTAAAAATAGCGCTGTAGTCGCCTTGACAGGACCGCTCTCCGTGCTTGCTGTCCCGGCCCTTGCGCCAATGGATCTTTTAATTATAGCCATTGCGATAATATCTGGGGCGATAGCTGGGCTCATAATAGGTCCGCTGGTCACATTTACCCTCATACTAACACTGGGAACCCTCTTCTTCGCCTTATTGGCGGGAATTATCGGGTTTACTCTAGGGTTTGGAGGGCCTCTGGCAATCTTTGTTGGTGTAGCCCTTAGCCTATTGGTGATATCTACGCTGGGGCTTGGGGCCATAGGGCTAGTCCTAGGTCTTCTTGGTGGGCTCTTTGTAGGTTTAGGTGTTGGAGCTATAGTTGGCATAGTGCTTGGAATAGTAGCTGGAGCGATCGTAGCAATTGTGGCAGCGTTATTTGCAATGGCGGCTCTATCCTCACCACTTACGTTGCCTATTTCGATTGTTGCAGTAATCATTGGGGGAGTTGCAGCCGTTGGGGTGTGTGCTATTTTCGCAGGTGGTGGAGCAGTTATCGGGTTAGCCCTAGGAGCTATAATCGGTGCACTAATCCTCGGAGCGGTTGGACTAGTCCTTGGGGCGGTTATCGGAGTGATCGCTGCAATACTTCTGGCAGCTACCATGAGCATAGGTCCCGGGATCCTGTTTGGAGGAATCGGGCTTGCCATCGGTCTACTGTTGATACCCATATTCATATATCTTGGCTACAGGCTGTTCAGCGGTACCGGCTTTGCGGTAGGAACTCTTGCTCCACTCCCCTGAGAGATCCCCCTCTCTTTTTTATCTCTTCACGCAGGAATCTTAGCGTATCGCTATAAGCTCTTTCAAATACGCCTCTATGCCTGCTCTTGGAGAGAAGCTCAAAGATGAGCTCTATATAGACTCCAGAGATCTTGTACTTGAGCTTTTTGTTTGTAGTGCTGTGTCGAACAAATAAACGAATCTACCTCTCACTGATAGTCTGAAGCCCTTATCTCAATTTATCCTTGTGAGCACGTCATAAAACATGAACTTCATAGCCGCTTCCTGCATTGCTCCTTCAAGTAGCTCTTATCTCTTCTCCAAAGATCCTCTTCACAGCAGAAAAATAGCTCTCTGCAGCCCACCTCTCCCCATATCTGTACTTATCCCTCCATGCATCATAGCCTATCTCTTTCTTTTCTCTAACACATTTAGCTCCAAGATCCTCTGGATAAAGTAGAGCTGTTCTCTCTCGTCTTTATGGCAGCTATTATTCCATTTGATGCAAGATAGTTTTCTTTAGAGTCATATGCTCCATCCCCTAAAACTTTGTTTACCTTTCCTCTCTTTTCTGCTTCTTTAAAGGTATTAACTCCTTACTATCCCCTGTCCTCTCATCAGTTATTCTCAGAAGCTGATTGGTTTTTACATCAACTGCTATGTACACTTCTCTCTCATCCACTGATATTTGTTACCTTAACTCCTTGATTAAAGCTATTATAAGATCTCTCTTTTCTTCTAGGTGAGGTAAAGAGATCTCCATCCTCTGTACTCTTTTGTGCAAGGTTGAATGATCTGCTTTTCTCAACTGAGGTATATAATCAGAGAGCTTTCTTAGAAAGCCCTCCATCTGTCTGTATGGAAGAAAGAGCACATGCACGAAGGCTGTTGGATGAATTTCTCTGGAAATTCATATGGCCTTCCTCTCTTCTTTACATCCATCTCTTTCAGTTCCTCATCCCAGGAGTCTAAGAAATCTAAAGAGATGAGTAGCTCTCCCCTCTTTACGAGCTTTTCATTATACTCTCTCCAATTTCTATCGCTCATACTGCATCCCTTCCTGACAATGGTAGTACGATCTTCTTGGCTTAAAGTTTATGATATATTCGACACAGCACAAAAAGGAAAAAATTTAAATAAAGCAAAAACTATCATTTTTGAGAAAATATGGCGCTTGAAGATTATCTTTTTCTTGGCGAAGAAATTACATATAAAAGTACTCCCTACGTTAAATACCAAGATGGCCAAAGTTATGAAGTAATATTAACAAATAAAAGGCTACTTCTATACAAGACAAAGGGCTTTAGTTTTTTAAAAAAAGAAAACATAATCTCGAAGAAAATAGGAGAGATAGAAGACGTAAAATATAGAGATAAGGGGATCCTTCCAAAAAAGGGTGTTATTGAGGTTATTTGTGGTAAAAACTCTTTTTCATTTGAAGGAGACGCGAATAGTATGAAAACTCTTTTTAAGAGGTTTCAAGAACTCCTTTAATTAAGATATACAACTCCAAACACAGAAAGAGAACCTTCTGTTCGCTTCCTGAAATTTTACTATAAATGCTGGGTATATCTTTACGTTACTTATTTGTTGTGCTTTTTGTATACTTTTAACTGTATGCCTATCCTGTGGTTTTATTTTTTATTATTCCATAATTACCAAAACTATCAATTCAATAGTATTTTATTGCATACCTCTTTGAAACAAAGGTAATATATCATTAGCGATTATACCCATCTATGTCCACAGGCACAAAGGGATTAAGGATCGAAGTCCCAACAGAAGTGCTCTCGGGCGAGACATTCAAGGTAATCGTTACCTACAATGAATATCCTGCCAGCAAAGCACAGCTTACCTTTGAAGGCGCCGTCATAGAGCCTACAAAAACAGATAGTAATGGAGTTGCCCTGGTGAAGGCTCCTAACATTACCAGACAAACAAAGGTGAAGATACACATAAAATATCGCTCTATGCTATTTTTAGAGAGCTATTCTTTCACAGATATCATGATCCTCCCTAAAAAAGAGGAAAAAGAAAAAGAGAAAAAACAAAAAGGGGAGCTACAGCGGTTATTCAAGGGCCAGATCAAGATAGCTGCAGAAAACTACTGGTCAGCCAATTATGAGATGGAACCAGGCAGTGCTCTTTTGATCTCAATAAAAACTGACGGGAAAACGATAAATGAATATGTTCTTAATAAAAAGTCTTACACAGAGTACACGACAAATGAGGCGATTCGTGCGGAACATTATCACTATAATGTCGTGGAGGGAGAATATACATTCCAGGCACCACACGAATTTAAGGAAGAGTGGTATGTCGTTTTGGAGAATCCACACAAAGAGGTAGTTTCTGTCAGTATAAGCATAAGCAAGATCTTTGTTGCCTGAATAGCCTCTGGTTTGAAAAAGGTGCTAATGCGGATCGAAGTTTTTAGCCCGCTCTTCAGAGCATTACCACAAAACTTACACATCGCTAGCCATAGGCTCTCATATCCTCGCTCTTCATGATCTCTCTGAGCAGGGATGTAGCATATGTGCCTTTTGGGAGATAAAAAGAGAAAGAGACGGCGCTGTCATCCTCTACATTATAGCTTATTTTTGTCTTTATCTGCAGAGCCCTTCTGAGCCCTTTGGCGCTCAGCTCCGGCATCCTGTATATCCAGAACCTTTCCATATTTATGTTGTTTAATACTTTACTCTCTATATCCCCTTCAATTCCCCGGGGTAGCACACTGTCATATCCTGGTACAGCTCCCGTCGGAGAACACCTCCCTTTTCTGAAATTTCTCTCCACCTTTTGCATATTTCTCTCTGTAACCGGTATATCCTCATCCTCAGGGTTAAGGCTCTCTTTTATGGGTTTTATCACATCATACATTAAAACACGGTTTATTAACTTCCTTCTTATCCTCTCGGATAGTATGCGGTTGAATAAATAGGATTGATATGCATAAACAAACATTGTGCGCAGGTTTATCGGCAGGGTTTTTATTGCATTGACATAATCTTCCTTTTTTGCCAGAGCTCTTAGCAATATTCTCTCAAATTCCAGGTTCCATGGAAAGATCTCAAGAGCTTCTTCAAACCTTTTTTCCATGGCAAGCTTCTTTGCCAATCTCAGCTCCTCACTATCATATCCACCCGGCTCACATATGTATGTGAGCACAGCACCCTCAAAATCGCCCTCAACTATCCTCTCTCCTATTCTATGGGTGTTCGGCCTTGAAATACCAAAACGCTGGACTCCAAAGAAGTTTGGAAAACCACCCTTCTCTTCAATCTCTTTTATTATCAAAGGGACATTCTCAGGATTGCAGTGTCTAACCCTCACGAAGAACTCATTTCCATACAGATTGCCAAGGTAAAGCTTCCTATCCGTGCTGTAGAGATATCTCAGTTCCACTCCATCTATGTGCAGTCTCTCAACATCCTCTCTCTTCGCTTTTATAACAATTAGCTGCTCGCTTATAGCCCTCTTATCCTTTGTGCCGGCGATATGTATCCTATTCCTATCTATCCTGAGCTTTCTGGTTATAAGGGAGAGCAGAGCATTTGTCTCCCAGTTCCTTGCTTTCATCCAGAAAACACAGTAAGTATTACCTGATGGGAGAGAAATAGGAGCTTCTTTCACAACAAAGTCTTCAGGCTCCTCTTTTATAATTCCGCCTATGCCCTCAGTTTCTGTAAGGTATGTTTCAATTCCAAGATCAATCAAGCTCTTCCCTTAGCTCTCCGAGCTTTCCTCTCAGCTCTTTTATTGCATTATCTATAGCCGCCTCTGCACTACCCTTTTTTGTCCTTACAACAAGCCGTACTGTATCTTTCAGAGGATGCTCTTTTATTTTGCCAGCGTACTCAACATCTTCATTTCTCACCAACGCTTCTATCAATGGGTTGATAAAGTTCTCATCATCCATCTCAATCACAAGCTCCTTTTCCTCGTTTTTCACTTTTGTCTTTATCACTCTCACTCTACCCCCTTTATCCCTATAGGTTTGTAATGGTCCTTTGATACCTTTATCCTGCTCTCAAAGGTTTTGCATCTGAAGCACTGCAGTCTTGAGCCGACAACCCGCATCGTGCCCTTGCACCTTCTGCAGAAAGCCTTCACAACACCGAGGTTGTCCCCTTTCACCGTTAACTGCAAGGATGGTTTTGCCTGCAAAACCTTTGCCTTTATGATATCACCTATGCGAAAAGCGTCGCTTATATCCTTTACGTAAGAATCACTTATCTGTGAAACGAAAAGCGTCGCGTTCTTTAATGCAGATATAGATCTCTTCTCCTCTCCTTCTTTTGCTATTATCTCTACAATAGCCATATTGCTCCTCACATCACTTATTCTCCCAAAAACTATGTCTCCAGGGTGCAATATCACTGGTTCACCTTTAAGAGACTTTACCTCAAGAAGTTTGTTGTTATTGTCTATATACACCTCCCCAAAAACGCTGGCTTTTATTCTTCCATCCTTTTCATAACACCCTTTTCCACATAGATATTCCTCAGAATATCCGATCTCATCTCCAGGAAATACCATCATGCTATCACCTTTATGAGTGAAACTTCATATTCCCTTTTATCTTTTGTGTGAAAATTGAACCTGTGTTTTATTTCAAAGGAGTATCCACCAATTTTCTGCGTCTCTTTGCTTTTATCTTTATAATATCTCTCCACAAAGTCTCCATCAAGGCATAGGTGGTATATTACGTTTGCTATTTCTATTGCTTTGTCCATGAACTTTCTGTCTGCATGCTTTCTCTGCGCCCCGAAAGGGGGGTTCATTATCACCGTATCACACCTCTCTGAAAAATCAGATATGTCTGAGCATACAAACCTTACGTTTATTCCATTTTCAGCACAGAAATTTTCAGCCCTCTCTACAGCCTTTTCATCAATATCCACCCCCACAGCGTCTGCACCTAAGAGGGCGCTACCGATAGCGAATATCCCTGTACCACACCCCAGGTCTACCACCTTTTTGCCATCTATGTTCTCTATGGCTTTAAACAGGATATCTGCTGCTATGGAAGCCGGGGTAAGATACTGCTCAAGCTCTGGCTTTGGATCAGGGAAGTCATACACCCTTTGCAGGATCATCTCCAGCTCTTTTTTCTTTATCTTCCTATCGCGTCTGTTCATCTCTCACTTTCCTTTCAATATCGATAAGATCTGTGTAATTGACAATTGGTTTTTCAAATTCATCATCGAGCGCTATTCTCGGGCAGGCTGTGCTTACATAAGCCTCCACTCTATAACCTGTGAGGCTGCTTTCCTCTATCCTGTCCATAACAAATATCTCCACCTTTTTCCCTTTATTTTCCAGCATTTTTTTCATCTCTATTGCTTCCTTCATCCTCTGCTGTCCCCTCTTTGTGCTAACCAGTATCCCTATTCTCTCTGCACTCAAAACCCCTAAAAGATTCCCCCTCCTTTTCCTATCAAGCGCTTTTCCTTCCGCGCTCATATCTTTTAGCTCTCCTGTTAAAGGATCAAAGGCAAGAACACGGCTTTTTAGAGCTATGCCGAGCGGATGAAAACTGCCATCACCAAGGTATAGCACCACATCCTCTATTGAAGGAAAACTGCATCCGAGAACGCATCGCATGCCTGAGGCTTTTTTCCCTGTAGATTCAAGGGCTGAAGCGACCTTATGCGCTACTCTCTCAAAGTTTATTGAGAAGCATATTGAGAATGCGTTATCGCCTATAGCTTCGGATATCCTTTCTATATCCTTATCCTTTACATCGATATCATAATAGTAAGGGTAGAACAGAACAGGGAGGCAATGCTCTAGCCCAAAATCTCTGTGCCCTAAATGGATCAATACTTCTGCACCAAGTTCTTTTGCCTCTATATCCTTTATATCGCATGCGCCATAGCATGGATCAGCGAAGATAAAGGCCTCTCCAAGCTTCCCCACCAGTTCTTCTGCGAGTCGCTTAAGGCCCTCCGGTGCCTGGATCGCTATCGTTCTGTATTCCTCAACCTCTTTTAAAATATCGTCTATCATATCACAGGGAAGAACAAAGCCACAAGAACAAAAAGTCCTGCTATAGCGCCTCCTATCACAAGGCCTATAAGCATCAACAGAAAAGCCATCACAGAGTTCCAGAAATCTTCTCTAGCAAAATAACTTTTGAAGAAAAGCACCAGAGCTACAACCCCCAGAACAAGCAGCACTGCTCCCCACAACCTTGAGATGCCTATAAATATTAGCGCTACACCAGCGATGAGAGAGACTATTATCAGCCCCGCAAGCATGAATGACTTTATTGCATCATTGTTTTCCATAGAAACATTCATAAAAATAAGGGCCTTGAGAATATTTCAACTTTCCTATAAAAATATAGCTATGAGGGCTAAAGGATCGTCAGACTCATACACATGCAGCGCTATTAGAAGAGGAAGAGCCCCACAATGGTTGAGAGCATGAGTGTGAGAGAAATAAGTGGGGTATATCTAGAATGATAGAAAAGAAAAATTGCTAAAGCTCAGCGCTTCCAGTTTATTATATCACATAACCCTCCCTATCAGACCCATCTACTTAATCTATCTTTACAACAGCAGATCCATTTATCCTGCTCCCCTTTAAGAGCCTGAGCGCGCTGTTCAACTCATCCAGCGAAAACAGCTCTATCTCTGTTTTTATTCCCTCCGCTAGCTCAAAGAACTCCTCTGCATCCTTTCTTGTTACGTTAGCAACGCTCGTTATCTTCCTTTCCCCATATATGAGATCATATTCTATCGGGGGTATAGGGCTCAGGTGCACAGCATTTATCGCCACAGTTGCTCCCTTCTCAAGGAATCGCAAAGCATCTTTCACAACTTTGCCTGAAGGCGCAAAGACTATTGCGCCATCCAGCTTTTCTTTTATGTTATCTTCTGTGCCACCAACCCATGTAGCGCCCAGCTTTCTTGCAAGCTCTCTGTGCTCTTCACTTCGCGTAAACACATATGTTTCCATATCTTTTGCGAGCTGAATAACTATGTGCGCAGAGCTACCAAATCCAAAAATGCCGAGGCGTTTCTTTGCTCCACTCAGTTTCAGCGATCTGTAACCGATTATGCCGGCGCATAGAAGCGGGGCAGCGTGCTCGTCTGAAAAGCTCTCCGGTATAGGCACCAGAAAATCTTCATCAGCGAGCATGTATTCTTCATAGCCTCCATCAACAGTATAGCCCGTGAACTCAGCACTATCGCAAAGATTCTCAAGGCCGCTCCTGCAGAAGGTGCAGGCTTTGCATGCGCCTGCAAGCCAGAAACCTCCAACCCTTTCACCGCATGAAAACCTCTTAGCCCTCTCTCCAAGAGCATCTATGTGCCCTACAACCTGGTGCCCCAGAACCAGGGGCATTTTCTTTGCAGGCAAATCCCCCTCAGCTATATGCAAATCTGTTCTGCATACCCCGCACGTCTTTACCCTTATCCTGACCTTTTTACCATGAGGCTCGGGCTTTTCGAGATCCTCAAGCATCAGCGGCTCTTCCTCTATC
>JAXHST010000088.1:0-5591 GCA_034190325.1 Thermoplasmatota archaeon | reverse complement strand
TTTGTGCTTCAGAATAAAAGCCTGCGTCTCCTTTGCTGTTCCAGACCCGAACTTTCCAGAAATACTCTCTGTTTCTGCTTAGGGCTTTTCCTGCGTAAGCAACTTCACTGTC
The DNA here is from genome assembly GCA_034190325.1 of Thermoplasmatota archaeon. Lineage (GTDB taxonomy): Archaea > Thermoplasmatota > UBA186 > UBA287 > UBA287 > UBA287. The sequence goes on along the minus strand of JAXHST010000088.1, from coordinate 5,479 downwards.
CTTGGAATATACTCTACCGCTGTCCCACATATCCCCATAGTCATCATCAAGTCTACTCTGAATTGAAGAAACAAGTATCTGGTAACCACCCTGCATATCATCAGCCCCAGCACCTCTGAATCTCCAGCTGAACTCGGGCGTGGTATCCATGATGCTCGAAGGGTTTTGCTGTCTCTGGCACAATAGATCTGAAATCTGGGGGGACTCAGGTGCGCGGAATATAAGCGCGGAAATTATAAAAATGGCGGCAATAGCAATAATAACGGGTGCTGCTCGCACCCGCAGCATCTTTTTCATAGTTAATCAAAAAGATGTAAGCTTTTATATTTTACCTTTTTTGATCTCATTATCCAGATCTGTTGTAAAGAATATATAGAAGGAATGCAATTGTAATGCGAGAGGAGAGCATGAAAACTTTTTTTAAAAAAAGAGTTGCTTGCGTGGTCCTTCTTTCTCTGTTTGCGCCAGTGCTTTTAAGTCCTGTAACTGGAGTAGATGGAGAGGATATTGTAAGGAAAGCATCATTAAATGAAGATGTAGCAGGAATAAATCTGATATTGCCATCAAACGCTGTGGTGGGTCAGCCTGTTGAGGCTATTTTGAATGTTATGGATAGCGATGGCAGAATAACCAGGGGACTTTTGGAGGGCATCTCATTCTCATCAACAGATGGAGCTGCAGACCTTTCTAAAATGCCTGCTGAAGTGAGTGGCGTTAGAGCTGAAAAGAATGCAATAACCTTCAACACACCAGGCATACATTACGTAATCGCAGAAAATAGAGAACACACCATCAGAGCTGTCAGTAACCCGGTGAGAGTGACAGAGGCTGAGCAGAGATACAAGCTGTACTGGGGGGAGCTTCATGCCCATACATGGTTTTCTGATGGATGGTACACCACCGTGTGTACAAGCCCGGATGATGCTTACAGGTACTATAGATACGTTGCAGGGCTCGACTTTGCGGCTGTAACAGATCATGACTGTTGCTGGGAAGGGGTTGTGCAGACGCCATTTGGTGTTATAGGGAACTGGTACACAGATGAGTTTATGAAGAGATATGGCTGGGAGAAGGAGAAGGACGCAGTGAAAAATAACTATGAAGAGGGCGAGTTTGTAACGCTATTAGCACAGGAGTGGACCCAGGATTCTGAGGCATACAACACCTATCATGATGGCCATTACAACATATACTACGACTGTGTTGATGAAGCAGAATTCTACTCATGCCTGGACGACCCCACGAACAGAGTATACAAGATGTTCCGGATGCTTGAGGAGTGGAAGGAGAACACAGGAAAGGACGTTTTCATGATACCACATCACCTGCAGCACCCCACACTCGGGTGGGATTACCATTATTATGATGAAAATCTTGTCCCTCTTATAGAAATATGTCAGTCCAGGGGCTCAAGCGAAATGAGAAACGATCTGGGTAATCCTCTGCCCTTCTCAGGAGCTATGACAGAGCCCGGGCACACCGTTCAGGATGCGCTGGCTATGGGCTACACGATGGGATTTGTGGCAGGAACGGATGACCATGGCATCGGCGAAACACCAGAGCATCTCCTGTGTCTCACCGGAGTGATGGCAGAGAACCTTACCAGAGAGAGCATATTTAATGCCCTGAAGGATAGAAGATGCATCGCTGTAAGCGGAGGCAACACAAGAATGATCATAGATCTCACAGTTAATGGGCAGACTGCAGGCGGAGGTTCGAGCGTAAAGATCCCAAACGCAAGCTCACCAAGGAAAATAGAGTGCATTGTTGCGGGGACAGCTCCTCTCTCAAGTGTGGCTCTGGTAAAGAACAATCAAACTATTTTTTCTGCAAAAATAGATGGCAATGCTCAGGATCTATCAACCTATAAAACAGAGTTTTCTTTTACTGATACAGAGCCTGTGAGCGGTGCTTTATGGAGGGATGAGTATAGCGGATTTGAGAGAGGCACAGAGGGAAAGGACTACTATTATATCCGCGTTGTTCAGTCAGATGGTAGCGCTGGATGGATAAGTCCGATATGGGTTGAAGCTGAAAAAGCTTGAAAATGTCATGCGATTATGGCCCAGATCGCCTGCATCAGCTTGGTTATGGCAGGTATCTCAGAGAGCCTCTGTATGGCGTTCCTGGTGATGTAAACCCAGAAAAAGTCATAGATTCTTGAGATGATCCCAAACCTGCTGAGCTCCAGACCCCTGAAAAGCCACGTTACTATGCCCATCACAATAATTCTGAACAAAATATCCCCAGTATTATTATATCTTTTTCCTTATATACCTTTTCATTGGGCACAGAAGAGACTTCTATGATGATCTTTCAAAGCTTTTCTGAGGCTCACCAAAATCCATTTCTATTTCTCCATTTTTTCTATCAGATTGAGACATTCTGCCAGCGCTATCGTTGGGATGAATATTATTGATTCTCCCACCTAGGCTGACCTGAATACCGCGGCGGTGCTTTCAGGCAAGCGTCGGCTATGTACCAGATTAAAGCGTGTGCATCGCTAACTTACAGCATCTTCAGCTCCGGCAAATAAAGATTTTTTCGCTCTGTCAATTGCCTTTTCCAGATCTTTTTCTGAAACCAGAAGTCTGCTCATATTTCTCAATGAAACCAGCTGCTTTTTTTCAAGCAGTGTATCCTCTCTAAACAACATCAAGGCCTTTAAACTCTCGATCTCCTTTTCCAGCTCATCCAGTTTTTTTGCTTCTGTTTCCATCTTATTCGCCCTTTTATGATCAATTTTAATATAAAATCCCTACTATAAATAATTAGCTATCCGTTATTCGTTATTTCCCGATGATCCCTGCCCTCTGAAGGAACCTGGCAGAGCCCACCAGAGGAACTATGGCAGATATCGCAGGCATGATACAACCGTGCTTTGCACGGTTTATAGACCGAGCTTAAGCTCGGTCGTATACAACCTTGCTAAAGTAAGGTTTATAGACAGAATTCAAATCGAGCTATGTACCTTCTGAACCTTCAATAATAGATCTTGAAAGCTTTGGAAATGCAACATGGGAGCCTATTGTTTGTGATACTTCAACAGATGATAACACACAAGAGAGATACACAAAGACAAAGTTTAATAAAGCAGAAAAGAATAGATTAATTGTGGAGAGAAAAAATGGAAGAGATAGAGGCAATATATGAAAAAGGGAAACTCAGAATTGTAAAACCTGCCAGAATTGATTCTGATACTGTAAAAGTAAAGATATTGAATAGAGATGAAATTCTAACAGAAGAGGATATGGGGGATATTCTAAAAGCGAGGAGCGAGAGAGAAAAAGGAAAATACTATACGATTGATGATGTGTTTGAATGAGTTTTGAAGTTATATTCTCACCAAAAAGCAACAGGCAGATAAGATCATTAGATGAGAAGCTTAAGGAAAAAGTGAAGAAAGCGATCGTTGAAATTGGCAATGATCCCTGGCATAGAGGAACAATAAAGGTAAAAGGCTATGAAAACATAAGAAGAAAGAGAGTTGGCAACTACAGGATACTTTATACAATAGACAAACAGCGAAATGAAGTTCTGGTGGTAAAGATAGAGAGAAGGAGCGAGACCACCTACAAATAACCTATTCCTGCAAAGACATAAGTCAAAGAAGCTTATTTCTCTAGGATCCCGAAGGAAGCTTTTTGCACAAACTTTATTGATCCCGCCAGAGGCACCACAGTTGCCGCTATGAACGTCAGGGTTCTCAGATATCGATCGAGATAACTCGGAAAAACCATGTAAAATGATCCTTCCTGTGATAACATGTCTCTCACTTCTGACTTATAATCCCTAGGATCATGTCATAACCTGACAGCAATTTCTCCAGATCTCCAAGCATGGAAAAAACAGACTTCATTCGAGCTACAAGCGAGTGAATCATGATTGCCCAGGCATCGCCTCTTGCAACAAGAATATATAACGCATTTAACAATTCTCTTGAGATATGGATGACGTGGAGATTTTTATTGATGAATCTGGAGATCTGGGCTTTAGCTCAAAGTCTTCACGAAACTTTGTAGTAGCATACATAATTCCAGAACGTCCGAATGTGCTTCGAAAAAAGTTGGATAAGACAAGAAAACTCTCTCCAAAAAAAGCTATAATAAACCAGAATTTAAATTTAAGAATGATAGTGAAAGGGTAAAGCAGAAGGTATTTAAGGAATTGTCCAAGTATCCTATAAAGATAGGGCTTGTGGTTATCGATAAATCAGCGGTAAAGAGTTCACTTAGAAACAAGCCCAAAATTCTTTATAATTATCTTGTGGTTGACCCTGTTACAAACAATATCCTTTCTGCTTTACAGACGCTGCAGATGCCTGAAACAACTTCAATAACGATTCAGATAGACAAATCTATGGCAAAAGAAGCTATAGAACGGTTTGATAAATATTTTGAAAAGAAAACATAATGGGTAAGCTCAAATATGGGCTATTCCTCACGTAGAGTAAAAGTTAATCATAAGAACTCTTATGATGATCCCTGTATTCAGGCGGCAGATTATATCGCGGGGGCAGCGTTCAGAAAATTTGAAAGGAATGACTCTGCCTATTACGACACGCTCAAAGACAAAATCTTTTTCAGAAACTCGTGGGGAAAAATTAAGTGGTGAACCCTTTCCTACTCGTCCCAGACTGCGTCCGCAGACCTCATCCTTTCGGAAGGACTTACTTACCAATTCTATATATGTATATTGTAGTATATATTTTTTTTCTTTCTTTTTTTGTTTTGAAACTTTCATTGACTTGATGCTATTCTTCATCCCCCGGCAGAGGCACAAAAAGATCTCCAGGATCTTTGGATATGCCCAGGGAAAAATAAAATTCATGATCAGGCTGTTCTTTGCAAGCTTTGGCAACAAAGCGTCAATTATGAATCTGCCACCTCTTTAAAGGTCGAATATAAAGAGTACAGCTGGTCCTGTAAACGCTCACCCTGCGGTACTGCCACACTGACTTTTTTTATATCCTGTCGGCCAGTCTTATGACCTTTTTTATCCTGAGCTTTTCTTTTGGTCCGGCCTTGCCTGTAGTCAACTGGCGATCTATCAATTCCCACATTTTTTTAACGGAAGGGGACATGTGTACAAGTTCTATCTGTTTTTTAGAATTGTGAACGTAGAGCCACAGCCTGTGGGCAAAGGAGCGGGAAATGAATTCCACCCCTTTAAAATCGAGAATAACATGGACTGCTTCACCCACCTTCTGGTCAATGTAATCGACAGTATCGCGAGCTCCCAGCACAGGGGCGAATTCTTCTCCAAGATCTATCCTCAACTCATTCATTTTTCACCTATTATTTAATATGTCTGGCGTTATATATAAATTATGATTATGACGAACCTTCGCTCCAAGCATCTTTTTCGGGTGTTAAGAGCACACTTCTAAAGGCCGATTTTGCAGGTTTTTCTTTTCTCTGCGAATATTATTTAACTATTTCCCTAAGATCCCTGCCCTCTGCATTCCTCCAGGGTTCTC
>JAXHST010000087.1:0-40267 GCA_034190325.1 Thermoplasmatota archaeon | reverse complement strand
TCTGTTGAATAGGATAGAATTGCCTTTATATTGATGCTTTTAGCCAGCTCGCCAGTCAACCTATTGCCCATTTTCTTCACCTTTTTCTAAACTTCAAAAATTACGAAGACTCTGTGAAAAGTGATATGCGCTTCTGTCTTGAAACATCGATTAGACCCATATCTGTAACTCTAAGCTTCGGTATCACAGGCACTGTAAGAAAGGAAAGTGTCATGAATGGCTCATCAAGTTCGCAACCCAATGATGCAACATGCTCATTTATGTTTTGCATGGATTCTGATACCTCTTCTATACTCCTGTCGCTCATAAGACCACCTATCGGAAGTCTCAGAGCACCAAGCACCTTTCCTTTATCAACAACAACTAAGCCTCCACCATATGCAGACACTGCCTCCAGAGCTCTGTGCATATCTCTATCATCTGCACCAACAACTATTATGTTGTGCGAGTCGTGTGCAACAGAAGAAGCTATAGCTCCAGATTTCAATGAAAATCCTCTGACGAACCCCTTCCCAACCCTACCAGTAGCTCTATGCCTCTCTACAACACACACCTTGAGGATATCACTTTCAGTATCGCTCACAGCAGAGCCCTCTAACACCTTTGCTCTCTCTCTTATCCACTCTGTCTCTATTTCATCCCTCATGAGAGATATGACATTTATATTCTCGCTCTTCGTATCTGTAGCTTTAAATTTGATGTCAAAGCTTCTCGGTGTCATTTTTTTAACGTTCACTGTTGCCCTGACATCAGCCTCTCTCTTTTTTATGGGAATGAGAAGTCTTTTACTCTCTGCTATAACAAGACCATCCTTTATGACCATCTCAGGCTCAAAATCTCTTGTATCTTTAAGGATAACAAGGTCAGCTCTATATCCAGGGGCTATTGCACCTAAACCCTCTATGCGAAAGTATTCACATGTGTTTAGAGTTGCCATCCTTATGGCAGCCTCAGGTTTAATGCCCAGAGATACAGCCTTTGATAGGACCCTATTCATATATCCCCTCTGCAAATCAAGAGCGCTGATGTCATCTGTAACGAGAATGAAACGGTCTGTCTGAGCTTTTTCTACCATAGGAAGAAGAGCTTTCATATTTCTTGCAGCGCTACCCTCTCTTATCATTATCCTCAAACCCTTTCTGAGCTTTTCTTCAGCTTCATCAGCGCTAACGCATTCATGGTCGCTCTCTATGCCTGAAGCGCAATAAGCATCAAGCTCTTTTCCTGATAGCTTCGGTGCATGTCCATCTATTCTCTTGCTTTTAAAGGTTTCAAGCTCTTCCATCAGTTTCTTGGAGCCCATAAGAAGAGAATGGTAGTTCATCACCTCTCCGAGACCCAGAACGCAGTCACGCTCTAAAAAGAGCTTTAAATCCTCTGCATAAAGTCTAGAGCCAGAGGTCTCAAGATCTGTGGATGGAACGCATGAGGGCAGCATGAAGAATATGTTTAATGGAAGGTTTGCAGAGGAGTCAAGCATATATCTCAGCCCCTCAAGACCCAGGACGTTAGCTATCTCATGAGGGTCTGCCACAATGGATGTCGTGCCATTAACCACTGCAGCCCTGGCAAACTCTGCAGGTTCTACCATAGAGCTCTCTATGTGCACATGTCCATCGAAAAAGCCGGGCGCTATTGTTCTGCCTTCGGCGTCTATCTCCTTTTTTCCATCAAGATCTCCAAATCCTGCTATAATCCCTCCGTATATCCCTATGTTACTCTCAAAACTACTGCAGGAAAAAACATCTACTATTTTACAGTTTCTTATAATCAGGTCGCACGGCCTTTTTCCAAGTGATGCTTCAAGCAGTTTAAAATCCATTGAAAATTAACAATGAGCTGAAATAAATAACTTTCCAGAGTTAGCATAGGAAACAAAAAAAAAGAGGTTTAGGCTTCAAAGAGCCTGAACTTTTCTTTAGGAGCTCCACATACGGGACACTTTTCTGGCGCTTCCCCTATAACTGTGTAGCCGCACACAGGGCAGATGTAAACCTTCTTATAATCTACATCCTTCTTATCGTTTGCAAGCTTTTTTGCCTCAGTGTAGAGCTTTTCGTGTATCTTCTCTGCCTCAAGAGCATAGTGTGTGCTCCTCTGCGCTTCGCTCTCTTCCTGAAGCTTTGCGGTGTTGTTGTACACAGGATACATCTCTGTGTTTTCATAGTGCTCTCCATCTATGCAGATTTGAAGGTTCTTTTCAGTCTCCTGAACGTGCCCCAGCACATTGTAATGGTTCCTTGCATGCACCAGTTCCGCATAAGAGACAGCTCTGAAAAGGTTAGCTATATCTTTCAGCCCTTCTTTTTCTGCAATTTCTGCAAATATTGCATAGCGCATATGAGCCATGCTCTCCCCAGCGTACGCCTCCTCAAGAAACTTCTTTGTCATCTCTCTTTTTACAACCACTTTATCACCTCATATACGATATTCCTTTATACTATTTATTTTTAATTGCTATTATAGCCGGTATTGGGAATCAGAGCTCTTGTGCTCCTCTACATTTAAAGATGGAAAACCGTGAAAATCTTCTCTAAATATAGAGCTATAAGATTTGATCATTTTTTAGACTTTTTTCTCATCTGCAGCTACAGCTCTGAGCTTAAGCTAAGAGTTGAGCGCATAGTAGGTTCTATCAGGAAAATCCGTGAACAATCCATCTATATCATAAGAACTCACGAAGTTCTTAATCTCTTCAGAACTCTCATACCTGAAGGTCCACACATGCACCTCTAGCCCGTAATTGTGTGCTAATGAAACCATCTCTGGCTGCAAAGCTATCAGCTCTTTCTGAACTCCTATCCCCTCAACAAATTCAGCAAAGCTCTCCATCTTTTTCTCATCCGCTCTTTCATCAAGACCTATCAATCTCACAAGCTTCAGACTGCTTTGCTTTCTAATTCTTTGCAGCGCTCCATCCTCAAAGCACTGAAGATAAACTTTGTCCTCCCTGCTATCATATCCATACTTCTTCAGAATCTCAACCACATTTTCCTCCATTGGGAGGCCATTTTCTCTATGCCATTCTGGATGCTTGATCTCAGGGTATATACCAACATTCCTGCGAGCGCTCTTATTCAGCCCTTGGATCAACTGTATAGCCTCTTCAAATGTTGGAACCTCAAAATCGGAAAACCCATAGGGAAATCTATCTGGAAAAACTGGTTTGCTGTTTACAGCTCGTTCATGAACCTTTAGCCTCTTTATTTCTTCAAGTGTAAAATCAGCAGCATACCAGCGGCCATCATTTCTACATCTCTCTGGAAATACCTCTTCCACATTGGTTGTTGGTTCAAGATAGATGTCATGCAAGCATATTGGAACACCATCTCGGGTCATAACAAGATCCTGCTCTATGTAATCTGAACCCATGAAGTATGCTGCATCATAAGCTTCCAATGTATGTTCTGGCAGATATCCACTTGCTCCTCTGTGAGCTATAATATCTACGGAATTAAGCCCATAAGACCTCGCAAAAGCTTCTTCCGGAGTACCTTCCCCATCAGAATATGATGTTGATGTGTGGCTGCGCAGATTGCCAAAGTCAAAGTAAATCTCCATTCCTTCAAGCTCATCGCCCCCTGCACTGAGCGGCAGGATGAGCAGGAGCGCTATTATTGCTGCTCGCCATCTCATAAAAAGGCATGGGCAATATTTTTGATGTGGCTTGCTGTATACCATACTACGTATAGAGGATTTTGAATAACTTCAATTTTTGCCATTTCAACTGTTATTTCGTGTTTTTTTCACTGTTTTTGAGTTAAATCCTCCTATTTTCTCTTTCAGACCCATAGCTCACCCACTTTACGCCTGTTTATACCTATCTACGCCTATTTTTGGGGGGGTTTGCAAAGTCCTCTGTAGATCCATAAATAATCGGAAACAATACTATATACATATGAAATAATATATCTTTAACATTATAGCTCCGTGATGTGGTAGAAGAAAAATAAAAAATGCAGAAAGAGTTCAGGGGAAGAAAATGACTATAGACTTTGCTATTCTCGCTGGTGGACAAAGCAGAAGATTCGGTGCAGAAAAGGCTAATCTTCCATTCGGGCAGAGCACTCTTTTAGAAGCGGTTGTCAACAGATTAAGAGAGATTAGAAAAGAGATATCACCAGAAAGTGAAATAATGATAGTTAAAAAGCCTGAGAGTGAGGTAAATGTTGCCGATGTAAAGATCATTGATGACTCTTCGAAGAAAGATGGAGCGCTCATAGGTGTGCACACGGCTCTCATTGCCTCAGCAACAGACAAATGCTTCATCTTCGCATGTGACACACCTTTCTTAAGCCGAAAACTGATATGCAAAATGCTGGGCATGAATGATGCATATGATGCTTTGGTGCCCATCCATAAAAAGGGCATAGAACCCTTGCATGCTATTTATTCCAGGAGATGTCTGAAAGCAATAGATCTGTGCATAGAGATGGAAAGTTTTAGTGCCCATTCCATGCTTAAGCGCGTAAATACGAGATTTATTCAGGCAAAGCAATTCTGTGATCCAGAGGTGGCTTTTATAAATATAAACACTATGGAAGACTATAAAAGAGCCTTCATAAAAGCAAATTCTAATAAAGTTCTAATCAAAAAGCCCTAATAAAAGAAAAGAAGAACTATGCCACTTACAAGGGTCGCCAGAACATTAACCTCACTCCTTGTTATGTTAGGGACATAGGCATTCAGCATGCTATCAATATTTGACCCTATGAACCCCGCGAGTATGGAAAAGAATACAAGTCTATAATCTGAAAAAAGAAACGCAAGGACAAGCCCCATGAGCGAGCCCCCTATAACACTACCAAGCTCCCCTGGCATAGAGATTGCTCCCCTTTCCCCAACGTGCACTTTTCCAGAAAAGGGCAGGTAAGCCCAGTTTGTAAGGCATCCTATCTCTGTTGCGAATACATCTCCCAGAGCTCCAGCGATCGCTCCTGTAAAAAGAAGAATTGCTGCCCAGTAATCAAGGTTGTAGACTAAAGAAAAAAACACAGGAGCTATGCCATTTGCGATAACAGGGTTTATTGTCCTTGTTCCTGCTCTCTTTTCAGCAACCTTTTTTTTCTTTTTTTCATCGTATCTAAACCTGGAGATAAGGTAACCAAGGATCAAAAAATCTATCAATGCCACAAGAAAAACTGGATTTGATGAAATGAGTATAACGAGGGCGAAGAATACTGCCACAAGCGTTGCAGAAAGATCAAGGAACTTCATGTAGTACACGAGAGGACCAAGGATAACAAGCAGAATAAGCCACAAAATTGAGATCTGGGCACTGGATCCTGCTGCCATGATCATTGCACCTAAGAGAGGGATAAGAATGTTGTCCCCAACGCGCAGGGGCAAAGCTTCTACCAGCGTAACAGCAATTGCAACAAATATTATTGTGATAACACTTATCTCAAGGCCATAGAAGAGATGGAACATTACGAGAACAATAATAGAGACCATAAGCATGGCAATAGAGCCCTCTATGCTCTTGTCTTTGTTCGTGCTCCATTTTGTTTTCCCAAAGTTTTTACCGATAAGAGTTGCTGAAGGATCGGCAAAGGCGAGAATTGATACAGAAGCCATTGCTATCGGCTTTGGTAGAAAAAGAATGACGAAAAAAACTCCCAGAAGATAGAAAAAGCCAGAAAGATAACCCATGGCCTCATCACCTCTAAAGGCTGGGGAGAGAATAGCTTCTATAAAGCGAGAGAGTGCATTGTTTTCCCCCAAACGAAAGTACTCTGCAAGGCTCAGGGCTACTAGGAGCACCACCAGAACTACTAGCGTAAACTCTTCTCCATATGCGACAAAAAGGAGAAGTATTGTTCCTATGAGCATGTGATACATTGATCTATATGCTTGAGAGCTTATAACTTTTGAAACAGGCATAGCGATCCCAAGGCACAAAAGTCCGAACAATATTATGTACAGGTGCTCTATCCTGAAGATAGAGCTCAATATGGCATACGTACCTCCCGAGTATTCTTTTATATCAAATCCTTCGGCTGCCAGTAATACCAGCAAAGAAAAAACGATTGAAGTAATAAGCGCCGGAGCAAAACCAAATTTTTTTCTCAAAAGTGCGTTGCTACCTACAAACATCGCTCCAAAGAGGGCGATCATCGCGCACATATGGAGAACTTCAAAGTCAAATAGCACAAAAAAGGGAAAAGAGGGTTGCTATTTATAGTTTACTCAATCCTTATCTTTTTGCCTCTACTCTCTTTTTTCGGTAGCACTATCCTAAGGATGCCGTCCTTGAAACTGGATTTTGCGTTCTCCGAATCCACATCCGCGGGAAGAGTTATTTTTCTCATGAATTTCCTGCTGGTTCTCTCTCTATAAATGTAGTTCTCCTCTTTTTCCTCAGCTCCACTTTTGTTCTCTGCAGAGATCTTTAAAAGATTCCCGTCTATTGTTATGTCTATATCCTCCTTGCGCACCCCTGGAAGATCTGCTACCACCTCTATCTCCTTCCCACGATCGATAATGTCTATGTAAGGCTCTCCCAGCTCCTTAGGTCTCCTGAGGAATGCTTTCCTCATTTCTGTCATAGCCTCTTTCAATTCGTTCATTGCTCTCTCAAACTCATCCCATGGGGTTATATCTGCCATTTTTATCACCGATATACAATATTTGTCCTTCTATATCTTGTTTGCTAACCGCATATGCATACAGACCTTTACTTTACCTCCTATAAAGGGATCTTTAGCTCTAGCCGAAAAACACCTCTTTTGTCAGATCATCAACCTCTTCTATCTGTTTTTTTGAAAGCTCTCCTTCTTCGCTCCATCCCCTTGCTCTATAATAATCCTTTAGCATTATTGAGAGCTCTTCCTCTGTAACCCTCGCTCCCTTAGAAGGACCCTCTGCTATGGGATCAAGAAGCATCCTTGGTGGTAGAGAATCCTTTGAAATGCCCTGCCTCATATTTATCAACTTCTTCATCCAATTTGCCTTAGCCCCTATTGCAAGGAGCTCTTTTACACTGTATTTAATACCTGTGACAGCCTCAACGAGCTCTGGTAAACCCTCTGCGAGGTAAACGTGCCTTGAAAATTTACATATACTCAGGGTATCATAAGCGCTCATAAGATCCTCCATAGTAGCTACGATCTCACCCTTTTTCTCTGTTGAATACCTGTCTATATCCGAATACTTCCACCATTTGCCTGTCAGCTCTATACCATAGACACCAGCTCTAAGGTGGCACGCGCCCCTGGGGCTTGTTGCATAAGCCAGAGCCATCCCCTTCAAACCCCTTGCATCATAGGCTGGGGGATCCATCCCCTTCACATGAACAGCATACCTCTGTGCTCCCAGGTGCTCAGAAGCCCTAGCGGTGCCCTCTGCCAGCACGTTACCAAAACCCTCTCTGATAGAGATTTGCTCTATTATCTTCAATAAAGCATCCTCATCACCAAACCTGAGCTCATAACCAACATCATCCTTTGTTATTATGTTGCGCTCATATAGCTCCATGGCAAAAGCTATTGTGCCGCCCGTAGAGATCGTATCAATACCATATCGATCACAGAGCTCATTCGCCCTGGCTAAAGCCTCTATGTTACCGTTGAGAACATCGCCCCCTAAAGCATAGAGCGTCTCAAATTCTGGTCCATCAATCTTTGTTCCACCATATTTGCCCTCTTTGATGACAAACATTTTTCCGCATGGCTTCACACAGGATATGCATCCATTGTTCTTTACAGAGTATTTAGGAGCCCAGTAATAAGGATCTATCTGTTTCCTGTTCTCGAATACAGATAGTTGCCAGTTCTTTGTAGGAAAGGTGCCCCTTTCACTATTCATCCATTCAAGAAACTCTCCGCTGCCATATTTTGTATCGTCTCTATAGCTTGAATGCTGCAGCAAAGCATCATACCATTTTTTTACCAGTCTCTCCAAAACCTCGGGATTCTCCGGCTCTATATCGCCTGTGCCTTTTATAGCGATACCTTTGAGGTTCTTCGATCCAAAAACTGCCCCTAAGCCCCCACGGCCAGCCTGCCTGCCATCGCACTCTACACCCGCGAACCTGACCAGATTCTCTCCGGCCTGGCCTATACATGCGGTAGAATAGCCTCCCTTGGAGAGCTTTTCTGCTGTATCAAGAGCATCACTACCCCAATCAGAATCTTCAAAGGAGAAATTTTGATCTGTAATCCTTATGACGCATGGGGTTTCGCTCTTTCCCTTTATCACCAGAGCCTCAAAACCACAGCTCCTAAACTCTAAACCTATGCTGCCACCGGTAATACTTTCAAGCCATCCACCTGTTAAAGGGGATACGGTAAAAAATGACGTTTTACTTGCCGTTGGTACCGGTGTTCCTGTCAAAGCGCCAGGGGCCATTATAACAACATTCTCTTTCAGGGGATCGGGGGTCTTCGGAGCTAATCTGCACATGAGAGCTGCGCCCAATGCACACCCACCGAGGGTTTTTCTAACAAGATCTTTATTCAGCTCTTTAACAGAAAATTCCTTACTATCAAGATCCACGATTAATGCTTTATATCTGTAGTACATAGTCTTCCCTCCTTTCCTCAACGACCTTTTTTATCTCGTTGAAAACCCTTTTATCTACAGTTTTGCCCTCTTCAAATGTGAGCGCACCCTGAGAACAGAGGGATACACACGCCGGTTCGCCTCCACACAGATCACACTTTTTTGCTTTTCCATCAAAGAGCCTTATGGCATTGAATGGGCAAACATCCACACATGCACCACATCCATCACACAGCTCTTCATCTATGCCCACAAAGCCATTGTTCTCCTCTATGGCCCCCATGGGACAGGAATCAACACACTCCAGGGCACAACCATAACCATGGGTGCACAGAGAGGGGACAGAGAGGTCATAAGAAGCCCGTATAACCCTTATTCTAGTTTTTTAGAGTTTACCTTCTTTTCATGATGCAGAGAGCATGCAAGCTCACATTCTCTACAATGCGTGCATTTTTCTGGGTGCGGTACAATTATAAGCCCCATGGCCTTAACCAATGTCTGAACTTAAACATTTTTTTCCTCTTCCGGTATATTTTCCTCTTTTATCGGGATAATGCAGAGAAATTCTAGATCCTTTTCTCCATCATTCTTGAACTGGTGGATCTCATTCTCTTCTATCAGCGCAAAATAGCCCTCTGATATATTCTCTTTCCGCACAGCGCTTTCTTTAGAAAGGGCTGTTTCCTTTCCTACAAGGAGCTCTCCTTTTCCTTTAAGCACGAAGACTTCATGTTCGTATGGATGGCTATGCAGTGGTGAAGCGCCATTCGGCTCTATTCTGAAATATCTCATAGCAAAACTTTTTGCCCCTGTTCTAGGGGTGATGAGCCACCTTATGTGTGTGCCATATGCTCCATCAACAGGTTTTTCTTTTATATCACTATAATGGTTTACCATAGATATCATTGTTCTGCGGATTCATACTTTTTTCGTAGACTTTTTCATGCGCCATCGATAAGGTTATATAAAGACAAGCTCATAAACATCAATGCCAAAAAAACTGATGTCTGAAGAGGAAAAAGAAAGAAAGATAAAAGAGGCACAGGAGAGGTATAATCAGAGGAAACCTGCCATAACATTTCGAATAGATAGAGAAGCAAAAGAGAGAATAGAAGAGCTTGCAGAAAAAGAGGGGGTACCCTTAGGAACATTTTTGTATAATTCAGCGATGAGTATAGCGAATGTAGAAGAAAAGTTGTCGGAAGAAAGGGAGAGATATAATAGAGAGGTATTAAAGATCATGGATAAGATCAAAGGTCTTTTCAAATACATAGTTGTCCTTATGATCGTGATGCCTATTGCGATATACATTTTCTCAATTACCGACAGCTATCAGATCATTCCCATCTTTTCAATCATTATTGCTGTTGTGGTGTTTTTGCTATTTTATTTCACTCTATATTCCATTCAGTAATCTGTAGATTACTAAAAAATCACGCCTGTTTATACAATGATAGTAATCTAAAATTTGTTTACGGTGGGAATTAAGAAAACTTTAGGTATAATAGAAGCAAATAAGCAATTGGTGATAGAAAATACCAGAAAAAAAGATAATGGCAATATTTGCCATAATGGCAGTTCTGGCTCTGTCTGCCTGTGTTGAGCAGGGAACTGAGAACCAGACAGGAGAGGGCCCCAGGATTTGAAGCATGCCTAACTCTTGGAGCGATAGGGCTTGCTGGAGCAGCTGTAGCTCTAACACACAGAAAAAAGAAAGAGTGAGCTACCCTCTCTTATCTTATTTTTATTGCTATACCTCTTTTGAAAGCAAGCATCTCTTCTCTTACCATAAGCGCTCTGCCGATCGCAAGTAATTCATCCTTTTCATTAACAACCACAACTTCATTTCCTATGATAGTCTTATCATCAGCATCAACCACAAACTTTGCGAACACATTTTTCCCCTCCCTCACAGGATCCTCGCTATCTCTGTTCACAACAACTCTCATTCTGGGATAGGGTAGATCAAGAAGTTTTCTTCCTCCTTCAGGCTTAAGTGTAAAATAACCATCCTCCGCTCTCAGAGATAGTATGTGCTCCCCATCGCACATAACGTTTCTGATTCTGTTATTTTTTCTTGACTTAACAAAGGTTAGCTCACCATTTAGCAGCGCTCTCTCAGCGTCCGCTCCAAACTGCATTCTGGCTATAGCCCTGATAGTTTCTTCATCGCCTGGTTCTCCCTTCCTCAGATTTTCCATTGCTTTTGCGCTTTTTGTATATGGCATAATCGCCTGCCCGAAAGGGTATGTGTATCTTAACTCCGCTGGGCAAGGCACAAAGGATTGATGATAAAAGCCTGAGATGTAGCAATCTTTACTTCTCTTAACAGCTCTTGTGACCATTGGCCTATAAAAGCTCTCCGCTCCGGTTCCCAGAGAGCTCTTCCTGCTCAAGGGCTCATAGTGCTCAAGGAGTTTTTTATACTTTTTGATAGCATTAAAACCATAGAGAAGAGCAGGATTTCCTCTCGCTCTGATCTCTGCGAGCTCCCATATGCGCCCATTTTTTATAGCATTCCTGACTCTTCTTATCTCCTGAAAAGATGTGCGAAGGTTGTGCTCCGCTATCAGTTTAACTCTCTCAGTTTTTTCCATGCTCTTTATCTTCTCTATCCCATGTTTTGAGCACACAGGACAGCTACAGATATCCTCACTTATGGCGCTTAAAGATATGGTTCCATTCTCAAACATAAATCTATCCTCTGCAGCAAACTTGGAGTAAGCCGCTGAGTCAAAGAGATCACATCCAAAGAGCGATGCAATGGCAAAAAGCATGGGATGCCCACAACCGAATAGATGGGCCGGCATTGAGGGATTCAGATAACGCTTGCATGTAAGCACCACATCTATGAGCTCTTCATATCTTTGCGACTCCATCAGCGGAACCACGCCGCCTATAGGAAACAAAGCTTCATAATTGTAGTAAGCCTTAGCGCATTTTTTTCTTAGATCCCTGTACAATCCACCCTGAACCGGTAAAGCCAACGTTTTACGGGTGTTATAAGCGCTCTTTGCTCTTGATATCGTCTCCATTGTTTTGCGTTCCGCTACCTCATAGCTATCCCCGGGCTCAACAAATTCGTCTACGATGGTGTTCACATCGCTCCCTATCTCCTGCTGGAATGAGAGCATCTCCTCATTTGAAAATTCGATACCACCATAAACATGACTCTGGAAGGTTCCTGAATCTGTCATAACTGGGCCATCAAAACCGAGAACATCATGAACATCTCTCTCTATGCCGCTTTTTTTGAGTATGTATGCGTTGGTTATAACCATCTCGCACCCCATCTCTTTCATATCTGAAGCTTTTATCATAGAGATGTTTGGATTTATTACAGGCATAAGTAAGGGCGTATCCACCTGCCTCTCTCCTATCCTTAATACGCCCAACCTCGCTAGCCCATCTCTATCCTTTATCTCAAACATGTGCTTCTTATCCATTCTATATCGCTCATATAGAGCTCCTTTATGCTTTCCAGTCCGTAAAGAAGCATCGCAAGCCTTTCAACACCCAGTCCCCATGCAAGAACGGGAGCCTTTACCCCCAGGGGATAGGTAACCTCAGCTCTAAAAACTCCAGCTCCACCGAGCTCAAGGTATTTTCCGTTATAAAGGACCTCAACCTCCAGACTGGGCTCTGTGTATGGGAAGTAAGAAGGCTTTACCCTTATGTTATCAAACCCCATTTCCCTGTAGAACTTTTTAAGTACCCCTATGAGCATCGCTAAGCTTGCACCTTTTTCGCTCATTATACCATCTATCTGAGTGAACTCTGGCAGATGTGTTGGATCTGGATTCTCTCTTCGAAATATTCTGCCTATGGTAAATGCCTTGAAGCTGTCTTTGTCTCTATTGTTGTGCATATATCTTATGGAGCACACGGTTGTGTGCGTCCTTAAAAGGGCTCTTTTTGCTTCTTCATAGCTCCATCTGTACCCCCAACCCGTTGAGCCAGTGTCACCACCATTCTCATGGACCTCCTTGACTTTTTCCACAAATTCTTTCTCTTCCACCTCCATTGATCCCTTCACATAGAAAGTGTCCTGCAGATCTCTAGCAGGATGTTGCTGCGGTACAAAGAGCGCATCCATATCCCAGAAGCTGGGCTCAACAAAGCTCCCTGTGCTCTCCTCAAACCCCATAGACACAAATATCTCCCTCACATCATCAATAACTTTTTTTAATGGGTGTTTTCTTCCAAAGTAGCTCTCCCTAACAGGCATTGAGATATCATATTCCTTAAAATCGTAAGCCTCAAAGTTTTTTATTATCTCCTTATCCAACCTTGTAACGACATGTTTGTCGCCCTTCGCAGCCAGAGCTTCCTTTCCTTTCTCTGTTATCCTCACAAAACGCTCTACTGTTTCCCTTTTAACCAGTAGCTTCCTCTTCATAAGGATCTCAATCACATCTTTTGGGGCTTTTGAGGGATCTCTCAAAGCCACTTCAAGCTCTTTTATCCTTGCAGCTATCTTTTCAGCATCATCTATCAGGATACCCCCCTTTTCTATTCTCGCCCCAAAACGCTTCAGCCATATTGTTGCTATCTTTACCTCCGGTATCTCTGAGATCTTTATCTTTCCATCTCTCACATAAGCAAGAGCTCTTTTTTCAGGTAATCCCTCTGTGAGGTATTTTCTTCCCTCTTCTGTGAGATCATAGTCTGTATGAGTTTCTTCTTTCACCTCTATTAAACCCTGTTTCTCAAGCCACGGCACCAGGCCTCCCCCAACCTCTTTAACACCTCTCCATTCTTCATCGAGCTTCTCTAACGTATCTGCTTCTCTCTCCCCGATCATTAAAGAATAAGAGCATTTGTCATATTTGTATTTATACTATGGCTTTTGTGGGCAGAGATCTCCTTTAACAGCCTTATCCGCCAGAGAGATACTTTGTACTCTTTTAAAATTGGTTCGCTTCTGCATAGAAGGATCAATTTAGAAAATCTTGATGGTAAAAGTATAGCCATTACAGCTATCTTTACACTTTGTTGGAAGGCTTTTACGCTTGTGCTTGATACCCTGGCTGTTCTATCAAGCATACCATATTCAATAGGGTATGTAGAGCTCAAATGGGCTCTAGAGAAAGGTATAAACTATGCTCTCATAACTGGAGTGCAGTTTCCACACTCAATGCTCCCGGGAGTGAGCTCTACAGAAAACCAAATGCTATCGAAACTAAAAAATAGGATTTAGGTTATACAAGTATATGAAAAAGATATGTTATGTTTCGCAATCTTTTTATCCATACGCTGGCGGGGTGTCCGATTATCTCCTGGACCTTGGTAAAAAACTCATAAAAGAAGGTTATGAAGTACACGAGGTAACGCTGAGCACACCTGAGACGCTAAGGTATGAGGTTGTTGATGGCATTGATGTCCACAGGTTTTACAGAGGGGGCTCCCAGGATACAATTTCGAAGTATGGCATTTTCAAGGAGAACATATTAAAGGTATGCCATGGAACCAGGGTTCGCCCGGATGTGCTATCGAGAAGAGAGAGGTTCGGATACAGGAAATATATAAAGCTGAATGAAGAGGCTCTGAAGGAGGTAAAGCAGCTGAATGATGAAGAGCATTTTGATATCATACATGTGCACGACTTTCAGTTTTTACCTCTGGGAGGGATGATGAAAGATGCGAACATCACCTGCCCGATCGTATATACATGGCACGTACCTTTTCTGAAAACTCTGCCGGATGAGTGGAAGGATTTCTTTATAGAGTATATGAATGATTATGACTACTGCGTTTTTTCAACCGAAGAGTATGTAGAAGCTGCTGTGGAGGCAGGTCTTGATAGAGATAAAACGTTTTGCATAATGCCATTCGTTGATTCCGCAAGGTTCAACTACGGAGATAGTAAAGCCTTCAGGCAGAAATTCAGACTCGATTGGGCGGGGGATCAAGCAATCACCCAGCACCCCCAGACAAGAAGCGATGCTCTATCGTGGGTCTACTATGTCCTTTATGGACAAAAACCAGCAGAGACGCCGTTCCTAGAGGGGCCTCCGATATTGCTCTGTGTTTCAAGGATGGACCCGAGAAAAGGGCATGCGACACTCATAGGAGCTGTACCATATGTGCTTGAGGAGTTCCCATATGCAAAGACTGTTTTTGTTGGCAATGGATCCATGACCGGAAAGATAATATCCAGCAAAACAAGGGGGGGTTATGTAGAAAGATTGAAGGAACTGGTTCGACAGAAAAATCTGAGCAGAAACGTAACATTCACAGGTCATGTGGATGATGAGGATCTAAAAAATAGCTTTGCAGCGAGCTTTGCTGTTATACAACCCAGCATAATGGAAGGTTTTGGCTTAACAGTGACGGAAGCAATGATGTTTGGCAAGCCCGTTATAGGCTCTAGAGTCGGGGGCATAAAGTATCAGATTGTGGATGGCGAAACTGGTTATCTTTTTGATCCTGGCAACTATAAACAACTGGCGAGCAAACTTCTAGAGCTACTGGAAAATCCTGAGAAGGCTAATGAGATGGGAAGAAAGGGCAAGGAGAGAGCTATGAAGGAGTTTGATGTTACAAGAGGGGTCAAAGATCACCTGAATCTATATGCGCATCTATAGTTAATTCGCCAGGTGAACTACCTTATAGAAAACCTATCAGAGCCGGGATCATTATACAGCCCATACAATTAATTCTTCTTACCCTCAGCTTTATGGTAAGAATCCCTATGGTGCTTGAAACAAAAAACAAAAAAACCCCGCCGGCACCGGAGAACAAAAAGATCAGCACCAATAGAAGCGCAATAAAAATTGTTTTCCATCTGTTTATTGCCCTGTAGACTTTTACCAGATATCTAGAAAGTAGAAGCAGAAGGATAAAAGATAGCACAGCAGATAGGAGGAGAAGGAAGAGCGCTTTGCTTAGGGGTATAGAGAGCTCAATACGCGCCAGTTGCGCTGCAGGACCGCTGCGCAAAGCCCCTGTAACATAGAAATTTCCTATTGTTGCTGCCGCATTAGAGCCGACAAGAGCACCCATCCCCAGCATCATCTCTTCATCACTTCTGAGCCAGATGTATAGAAGTATTGAGATCACCCCTGGGGTAACCGCTTTGGTTGATGCGGCTACAAATCCAAAAAAAGAAGCGAGCAGAAACGGCAGAACTGTTCTTCCTCCACTGGATGTGCTCTCCGGGAGCTCTATTTCGCTCCCTTTTTGCAGCAGCGCTGGAAGACCGAAAAAGCCAGAGAGCATTGGCATGAGAGCATTCTGAATATTCATTGATGCTATTCCCAGAAGCCCTGTTAAAAGGAATATGAACAGAGCATAAAACAATCTCTTTTGATTTATGAAAAGCGCTACGATTATGAACAGGATAATAGCGAGAGCTATGTACTCATTGGAGAAAAGATTGAAAATTGGATCAACAATGTTGGTTGCCAGAAGAGATGCCATAATCATAAAAGATAGTAGAGCGCCTGAGGTGCTGAGCGCTAGTGCTTCTCTGCTCCTGCCCTGCAGTGCCATTCTCTGTGAAGGGAACATCGCCACACCGATATCTATGTTCATTGAATAGAGGTATATTGGGGGGACAAAGGAAAATATGATGAAAGATGCGTATGACGCAACTATCCCTGCGGGATCGTTTATGGTGCTGACTATGTTATTTATATGCATCCCGGGTACAGCACCTGAAAGCAAGCCCTTTACCATGCCTGTTAGGAACTCATAGAACATAAACATCCACAGCCCTTATCTTATACCGCAGATCCAGAGGATCATAAAAGAAGCATCCTTTCACTTTAGCGCTTTTATCCGGTTTTGTATCCGAGAGAACTGTGATCTCAAAACCTTCATCCTCCAGGGTGAACCAGTTTGATGAAGCTCTTTCAATTCTACCGCTGACCTCTATGATCTCTCCTGCATATTCATTAGGGTTCTCTGCAAGGTTCTTTAGCGTTACTGCGATACCATCCTTTGCTACAATTTCTGCTTTATCACAGTTCAGAAACTTTATTCCGCTGCGAACAAATACTTTTCCTTCTGCAATAACGCCATTGCCCTTCGGAAATGTTGCACCAAGAACAATGACCCTTCCGGTACCATCATCGATAACAAAGCTGTTCTCACTAGCGCTCTCAACGAAACCCTCAATCTTTACATAGGCACCATCTTCTGCTTCCGCACATGTCATTGGCAAAGGGGACAAAGAGTATGCGTATAACCCAAAAAGCAAAACCTCAATAATTGAAAGCGTTAAGAGCGCTTTTGTTCTCATAGATCGATAGATATATTAAAATATTTAAACCTTTATTAACCATAAACTTCTGGGAGGTAATAAAAATGGTGAATGTTAACGCCTTGGGCAGGCAGCTTGTGATAGATGCCTGGGGATGCAAAGAGATGAACAATGAAAAAAGTGTTAAAGACTTCCTGGAGGAAAGCGTGAAAGCGTGCAAGGCTAAGTTACTCTCAACAGAAACACACAGGTTTTCCCCCCATGGGATAAGCGGGATAGCGGTTATAGCAGAATCCCATATATCAATACATACATGGCCAGAATATGGGTATGCAGCTATAGATATCTTCACATGCGGTGAGGATGTAGACCCTTACAATGCCATCGAGGTAATAAAGAGATTTTTCAGCCCTGAGCGGATGACGGTGAACGAGATTAAGAGAGGGATATCTGTTGAAGCACTTTGTTGAGGCCCGTGACTATGCCCCCCTCATACCCGTAAAGGCTAAGGTATTTGATGCGAAATCGGAATACCAGCATATAGAGGTGTATGAAACAATGCATCTGGGCAATATGCTTGTGCTTGATGGAGCAGTCCAGACAACAGAGAGAGATGAGTTCATATACCATGAATCTTTAGTTCTTCCCGCAATAGCAAACTCTGATAATACGGGCTCTGTATTGATAATTGGTGGTGGTGATGGAGGAGTTGCTAAGGAGATTTTCAGAGCCTGTAGGAAGGTTGATGTGGAGCTTGTGGAGATAGATCCTATGGTCATAGAGACCAGCAGGAAATTTCTTCCAGAGATTTCCTCTGCTATTCCAAGGGTAAAGATAAGATTAGAGGATGGGGTTGAGTTTGTGAGAAGTAGCAGGGAGAAGAGAGATGTGATTATCGTCGATTCCACAGACCCCACTCCCCTTGCCGAGGGTCTTTTTTCCGAAGAGTTCTACAGGAATGCAGCAGAGCTCTGCGATGTTTTTGTTGCTCAGACAGAGAGCCCTATAGCGGATAGAGAAGCGCATAAAAGAGCGATAAACAATATGAGAAAAGCTTTTGAACATGTCTATACCTATTATGCATGCATACCCACCTACCCGGGGGCTATCTTCTCTTTTACCCTGGGACTCAAAAAGCAATTGAATGTAAAGGATATCGATATCAAAGCAAAATATTACTCAAAGGAGAGATTCCTTTCTTCGATCGGATTGATTGAAGGTTGGATGGATTGAGGATGGATTATAGGAAAGCTTTTGAAGAAGGGATAAGAGGTTTTAGAGCTCCTGCTGTGCTTTTTTCAGGAGGTTTAGACAGCAGCCTGATAGCTTTTTTTGCTGTAGAACCGAAGCTTTACACCCTGTGCTATACGGAGCGCAGCTATGATTTCATAAATGCTAAAAAGAGCGCATCGCTTCTTGGTTTGGATTTTGAGCCTGTATTTTTTACGATTGATGACATAAAAGAAGCTTTTGCTCTTTCAAAGAACTCTCTTGATATAGCGCACTACATACTTGCTAAAAATATAAGAGAAAAAAAGGTTCTTAGCGGTCAGGGAGCAGATGAGCTCTTCTTAGGCTATGCAAAATATGCAAGGATGAGCACCGA
This sequence comes from Thermoplasmatota archaeon, assembly GCA_034190325.1. Lineage (GTDB taxonomy): Archaea > Thermoplasmatota > UBA186 > UBA287 > UBA287 > UBA287. The sequence continues at coordinate 21,953 of JAXHST010000087.1, read as the reverse complement.
AGAAAAGGTGATAAAAGCGAGAGATGATTTTGAGAGATGGATTCAAAAAGGAATAGAGAAGAGGATCTTCGCCCTTTTTGATAAAGAAATAATATTCCCTTACATTACCTTAAAGGATCTCGCTTTTTCTCTGCCTTTAGAAGAAAGAGACGGGAAAAAGTTCCTTCACTCCCTAGCTATTTCTTTGGGTTTGCCAGAAGAAATAGCGCTTCAGAGGAAAAAAGCGATGCAGTATGGAAGCGGAATGGAAAAGGTTGTGAAGAAGCTCAGCGCTTCTTCACTATCCTAGCTTTATTGAACATTGTGTTTGGCACTACCACCTTGCCCTCTTTGCTTTTTATTGTTGTGGCGAAGCTCCCTATCTCAACTATCGTTCCGCTTATTCCTTCTGCCTCTATCTCATCACCCTCCTCTGCTATGCGCTTCAGCTTTATTCCCATTCCCATGTCAGAACCATAGTCCTTAAAGACAAATGCCAGCGCAACACCGACTGGGATTATGAGCGCTACGACAATTATGGAGATTATGGTATTGAGCACCTGGGCCTCTATTCCTATCTGATCTATCGCCACAAGGAATCCTATTGCTATTATGCCATATTTTATGCCTGCAGAGATTACTGTGGTGTAGGGAATATTGTTCTCTTTGCACCATGCGCTTACTTTATCCCCCGCCCATGAGCCGAACCACCAGGCAGCAACAACTATGACTATTGCAGCTATTAGACTGGGCAGCCAGTAGAGAACGGCGTTCAGGAACTCTATAAGCAGCGGGATTGCCAGTATGTCCAGGGCAAGCTCAAGGGTGATTATAATTATAAAAACCCTAAGTACGAGATCTATTATCCTTGTTATAATCCCTTCCCTCTTCATGGGTTCTTCTATAGGTTTCACTATCGATGAGAAGTTGATTGAGTTGAGGATCCCGTTAATAAGGCGCACAATGAATTCTGCTATAACAAGTCCTATTATGACTATGAATATCGCTACGATTATCCTTGGCACATAGAGCAGTATTGGCTCTATAAACCTGGAGAGGATCTCAACGTTCAGAACCTGAAAGGCTCCCTGAACGAAAAACAGCACTATCAGAGCCTCTATAGAGTAGTAAAGGAAGTCAAGGAATGTGAGCCCAGTCTTTTCTATTGTTTTGTCCACTGGCTCGAGGTATTTCTGTATCCCTATTCTCTCTAAGGCGCCCTTTATAATTCTGATGGCAAAATCAGCTATCGCTATGCCCGCGATCACTATGATTACCGCGGCTAGGATCCTTGCCATTATAGAAGATATCGTTGCAAGGATGGGGACAAGCTCTGGGACATTAATAAGCTCAAAACCCCAGCCAAGGAAGAGTATGAAAAGAGCCCAGAATGCAAGCGTTCCTATCAGCGAGGATATAGATTTTATGCCAATCCTATTCAGCGCCTGTGTCAGCTTTATCCTGTCGCACAGACCATCAAACCCAACGCGCCCCAGAATCCTTATTATAAGCTTTTTTATTGCGCGAGATATGAAATAGCCCACCAGAATTAGCAGTATCGCTCCTATTATGCCCGGGGCGTATTCCATAAAGGTATCAACAAACCTCTCCCAATATTGCAAAAGTGCTACCATTTTTTCACCCTATAGCTTTATGTAACTTCTAGTATTTAATAATTTTGTTTCACGACGCGAACGTGTAAAAACGCAAAAAAGATCAATGTAGCTCTCCGAAAGTTTCGAAGTATATTCTTAGTATTTCATCAGTTATTTTATCCCAGCTGTATCTCTCTTCTGCCAACCTTCTTCCGTTCTTACCCATCTCTTTTGCGCTTTTTTCATTCCGCAGGATCTCATTTATTTTTTCCGCAAGATCCCTAGCATTCAAAGGCTCTGCTAAAAGACCGTTGTATCCTTCCACAACGATCTCCCTTGATCCCGGGATATCGCTTGCTATTATTGGCTTACCGCACGCCATAGCCTCTAACAGAACTATGCCGAATGCTTCAAGCCTTGAGTGTGATGGGAGAACGAAAACATCACATAATGAATAATAGTAGGGTAAAAGCTCATCATCTATGCTTCCAAGAAGCTTTACCTTATCTTTAAGTTCCTGTGCTTCTATCTCTCTTTCTAGCCTATTTTTCAGTGGGCCGTTTCCGCATATGAGTAACTTTGCATTTACATAGTTCGCACATGCTATGATCTCCTCAAGCCCTTTGTGCTGCACAAGCCTGCCCACAAAGAGTACAACTCTATCTCCACCTTCAATAACCCCTTTGCTAACAAGCTCATTGCGTAGCTGTGATGGATCTTCTGGCTTGAAGAAGTTTGTATCAACAGCCATAGGCACTATATCCACCTTTCTGTTCCACAGCAGCCTTGAGGTCTTTGCATAAGAAGCTGTAGAGGCTATTACCCTCTTTGCCTTTTTGGCGGTATATTTCCCGAATACGCTTCTATATAGCCACACTATGAAAGAGCCTATGGGTGTTGGCAGTTCCTCATCACAGTGGTATGTGAGTACAAGGTTGCTTGTTACCCTTGCTGCGTAATATGCGGGCAGAGGTGGAGGGGAATGCGCATGAACAAATATTTTTTCACTTTTATTTTCTTCTCTTTCCCTTATGTATCCTTTTATTCCGGGGGCTATAGGTGTCCGCAAAAGCGTCATTAGCGGTTTTATCCTATGAATGTGATAGCCTTCAAAGTCCTCATCCTCCTTTAACCCACCAATCAGCGCGGTTATCACAGTCACATTTAAGCCTCTTTTAGAAAGATTTCTTGCAAGGTATCTCACATGGTTCTCCACTCCCCCAACGTGGGGGTAAAAGTATGGGGAGACCAACAGGATCTCTGACACACAGGAAATAGATTATATACTTTATATATATGCTTATTTATCATATTTTGTTAGAGCCCATTAAGCATTACCATATCTGCTCTCCAGCTCTTTCCTGATCAACTTCCACCCGTTGATCTTCGGTAGCTCGTCCAGAAAAACAACATCCCCTGGCACTTTATAGCCAGCAAGCTTCTCTTTGCAATAGCTCATGATCTCCTCTGCATTACAGTACGCTTGTGCAACGGCAGTGTTTGGCTTGTGAGGACCTGGCGGGCTTACCCCCCATTTATAGAAATCTTTTCTGGCGTTTCGAGCGCTTTTTCCAATCTTTCTGCCCTGACCAAGGGAGTAGGTCTCCATATAGATAGATCTCACGCACTTCATCAGGAATTTTTATATACTTTTTTTTGCTCATTTCCTGTTTTATCAGCTCCCTGGCAAAGAGAGGGCGGAGATGTTCTTCTTTTATGATTTCTCTAGTTCTCGGATACTTCGGCGGATCCACACGATAGCTTTCATGTTAGTGTAGCATTATATAGCATTCATGTACTTTATAGTACCTTTGTATACATCAAAGTTTAAATTGTCATTCTGTGATAATATACTATGCTCACAGATATGTTGAACAAAATGTCATCACACCCTGCGCAGCTCAGGGTTGCACTTAAGGCTTTAGAGCTGGATTTGAGCATAGAAAGAGGAAAAATATGGTGTTCTGATATTGTGCTCTCCGTTTCAGCTGTTGCCAGAGCCTTAGGCATTGATAGGAGAGCTGTGAATGCTGCCATTGAATCCATAAAGAAGGATAAAGAGCTAAGCGCTATATTCTCCAAGCTTAAACCAATCGCAAATTTTAAGGAGGTCGCTCCCCTCATAGAGCGAGGTGCCATAGAGATAGCGCCCGAAGACTCCCGAATGCCTGGTATATTGGCTGGGGTCAGCACAAAGATACTGGAGATAAAGAAGGTGAAGGGAGTGAAGAACATAGTGATATGGTGACAATATGGTAATAGCTCTTCTTCTTGCAGCGGGCGAATCAAAAAGGACACTACCCATAATGAAACAGCTCTATCCTGTGCATGGTACGGTATTGGTAGATCTTGCCACAAAAAAACTTCTCGCTACCAAGGTGGATAAAATCAGGGTTATCCTGGGGCATAACTGGAAGGAGGTCCAGAGAGCCATAAAAGAAAATGTTGAGATGGTTGTTAACACAGAATATGAGAAAGAGATGCTGAGCTCAATAAAGTGTGGTCTGAAGGAAAAAGATTCATACCTCATATTTCCTGTAGATCACCCTCTTGTGAAAGTAGAAACAATAGATATGCTCATAGAAGCTCTTGAGCGCGAGAAGAATCATGTGATTGTGCCGGTGTTCAAAGGTAAGAGAGGGCACCCCGTGATCATTCCGCAAAACATGTTTGATGAGCTAAAAAATTTTGAGGGCAGAGATCTAAACGAATTTATACATACAAAAATCACAGAAGAGGTAAGCGTAGAAGATGAGGGTATCGTTATGAATTTCAATACAATAGAGCGATTGCAAAAATTGGATAAATTACTATAAGAATAAAAACTATGGACGAAGAGATACTCAGCAGAATGGCAGAAAGCATAAAAGAGAACAGAGAGTTCGTTATGGTAGAGGTGATAGAAGGGTTTGGCTCTACTCCCGGTAAGCCTGGGTTCAAGATGCTAGTCTTTGAGGATGAGATCTTTGGCACGATAGGTGGGGGCGCTCTCGAGAAGAAAGCTATAGATGACGCAAAGGGAATGCTTAAAGATGGAGAGAGGATAAAGCTAGAGGATATAAACCTGGAGAAAGAGGGAATGATGTGTGGTGGAAGTGTAAAGCTCCTCCTCGAGAAGTTCTCTGCAAAAAAAAGGATAACATTGTTCGGTGCAGGGCATGTAGCAAAGGCATTTGCAGAGATAGCGAAGATGGCAGGCTTTAGTCTAAGGGTTGTTGATGATCGAGAGCGCCTTCTCTCAAGTTTTGAAGGATGTGAGACTGTGCTTGGCAGATGCGAAGAAGTAGCTGAAAAGCTATCGGTTGATAAGGACTATGCTGTGATAATGACAAAATCGCATGATGAAGACCTTGAGGTTCTGAAGCGGCTTATAGATAAAGAGTGTTTATACCTGGGGGTTATCGGCAGCAAAAGAAAGGCTATTGAGTTTGCTCGAGCGCTTGGTGAAAATAGGATGAAAAGGGTAAGGATGCCTGCAGGTATAGAGATAGGATCACAAACACCTGCAGAGATAGCGATAAGCATTATCGCAGAGATCATAGCTGATAAGAATGTCAGAAACAAAAACTTTTTAAGAGGATAACTGATAACATAATTTATGGTAATGACTGTAGTTACCGTGAAGGTCCCAATACCTAAAGAGTTTGATGTAGGTAAAAACGTGCGTGTAGAACACTATGTGCCATCCAAGGGTGAAGGTGGCAAGATCCTGCTTAGAGTAAAAGATCTTGATGAAGAAAAGATAGAAGAGATCATGAGAGATCCCAATGTTCTGAAAATGGATGTTGCTGGACCAATAGCCTCCATAGTCCTGAACAGGTGCGCAATCTGTGAAATAGCAAAAGGTTCTTTTTTGCTTGAAGCGAAAAAGGAGGGTGAGAAATATATGATATGGAGACTACTGGTTGTTGATGAGTCCTTTAACACAGAAACACTGAAAAAGCTGGGTGCTGAGATAGTCTCCATAAAAAAGTTCTCAGAGGTGGCTGAGCTGACAGAAACTGAAGAAGAGATCCTCAGGCTTGCTTATGAGATGGGCTATTTTGAGACCCCAAAGAGAACAAGGATAAGAGATATAGCCACCAGAGTCAGTAAAAGTCCCTCCACCGTCAATGAGGTTATACAGAGGGCGGAGAAAAAGGTCATAACGCACTGGATCTCTAGCTGATTCTCCACCTTGTTTCTTTACCAGAATCTTCGATCTCAATACCGCACTCAGAGAGCTTTGCTCTTATCCTATCTGCAAGATCATAGCGCTTTTCATCTCTGAGCATCTTTCTGATTTCAAGGATTGCATCTATTATCTCAGGCTTTATGCTTTTTTCCTCTTTACTCTCAAAGAGCCCGAGGATTTCGGAGACATCTTTTATAAAGCCCCTCACTTCGCTGACTGTTTTAACATCTGAAAGTGGGCTCACATTTATAGCTTTTGCTAAGGGGAACAACGCTGCTATCGCCTCCCTGGTGTTGAAATCATCATCCATTGCTTCAAAGAACCTATACCTGCAAGAGAGCAAAGTCTCTTTCAGCTCTCTGTCCTCCACTCCTTCTTTATCTTCCCCCTCAGATCTCTGAGCTCTTCTGAAGCTTGTATCAAGCCTTTTATAGGCCTCATCTGCTTCATTCAAAAGCTCATAGCTGAAGTCAATAGGGCTTCTGTAATGGGCATAAAGAAGGAAAAATCTGAGAGCCACTGGCTCATATTTCTCCAGTATCTCTCTTATAGTAAGAAAGTTGCCCAGCGATTTTGCCATCTTCTCTCCATTTACAAGCAAGAAACCGGTGTGAAGCCAGTACCTTACAAAAGGTTTTTTTTCAGTCAAACTCTCCGCTATTGCCACCTCTGCTTCGTGGTGTGGGAATATGAGATCTATGCCCCCGCCATGGATGTCATAGCTTTCCCCCAGATAGTTAAGAGAGATCGCAGTATCCTCTACATGCCATCCAGGCCTCCCTTTTCCCCATGGGCTATTCCAGAAAGGCTCGCCCTCCTTCATGCTCTTCCATAGGGCAAAGTCCTCAGGGCTTTTTTTATTCTCATCCACCTCGACCCTGGCCCCTGCTATCAGCTCTTCTTTTTTCTGCCCTGATAGCTTTCCAAAATCTGAGAATTTTGACACATCAAAGTATACATTTCCGTTGCTCTCATAAGCAAACCCCTTTTCTATCAGCATCTCTGTCTGCTCTATGATCTCTTCAACATGCTGGGTTGCCCTTGCGAAAAGATTTACGCTCTTCACATTGAGTTTTTCCATGTCTTCATAGTATATCCTTAAGAATCTGTCAGCGAGCTCTTCAGCTTTTATGTTCATCTCCCTGGCTCTGTTTATTATCTTATCATCTATATCTGTTATGTTCTGTACATAAAAAACTGAATAACCCCTGAATCGCAGGTATCTTGCTACAACATCCATAGCCACATAGGTTTTTGCATGACCTATATGAGGATAGTCATAGACCGTGGGTCCGCATACGAACATCTTAACGATCCTGCCCCTTATCGGTTTGAATTCTTCTTTCTCTCTGCTCAGGGTACTGTAAACAAGCATAGGTCTAATGTCTATCTCTTCTTAAAACCCTTTCTCACTATGGCGGTGCAGACGAAAAAGAGCAGAAACGTGAGAAGCGCCATTACCATTATCTCTATATCCGCGCTCTCTTCAAGGATCATTGTCCTGTAGAGCATGGATCCCATGGAGAGAGATATCCTGCTGCCATTACTCGACCTCACAATTATGGTGGTTGCCGTTCTTCTCGCATCTTTAACCTTCATTCCTCGAAACCTCTCCGAATCTCTCCTTCACAAAACCTATTCCAACAGATTTTATAAACAAACCGGCTCTCGGTCCAGATTTTTTTATCCAATAGGGATATAAATAGCTTCAAAGAGTTCTTTCGTTTTGAGTCCTGCCACTTCATATATCATATTGTGGATATCTTCTCCTGAAAGATCGTCCTTCAGTCTTTCTCCAAGGATCTTTAGACCATCTTCTCGATAATTCTCTTAAGTTTTTCATCCTATAGATATAACCGTTCTCGAGGCCTGTTATCGCGGTGATGGCATTTATTCCTACGTTTATGATGAGTTTGTTCCAAAGTTCTCTCTTTATCCCCGTCGCAACCTCCGTTTCGACCCATCAAGAATTTCTTTTATCTCCCTCGCCCTATCTATTAGCTTACCATTTAGTTCCCCTATAATTGTTTTTCCACTTCCAGTATGTTTCACGTGTCCCGGCTCCAGAAGTAAAGCGCCATGAAACGTAACTCCACCTAAAACGTGCTTGATACCTATTATTTTTCCAATTTGTCCTTCATATTTTCACCTCAAATTTATATGGCACAATTTCCGATAACGTTTTGAGCATCTACGACATTGCAACCGTTGGGAGCAATGTCCCGAAGGGCAAGGGCGCAAGCCTGCAGCGTATATGCTGTGTTATCTGAAATTGTTTTGGACAACTCTTTGAGATCAAAGACTCCAATTTTCTGGAAGCCAGTCCTCAGGAACTCTGTAAGCACGATACACCACATTCATGGGGACGTCTACTGGAAGAGGCACAGGAAGTACCAGGGCGGCGCTCGCCATATGTGGAGAAATATATTCCCACACGACCTCTTTGTCTTTCGTAACCTCTATAATCCTGCCTGTTGTGCCCTCAGTAATTAGAGTATTGCCATTTGGAAGACGCTGGGCAGAACTTATAAAGAAAGAAAAAAAATGGTGGTTTTCTCCGGAAAGTGGTAATGGATACAATCCTGTCCTGTCTTTATATTCCCAGACTATCTCCATAGTTACTGGATTGAACTCCAAAATCCTCGAGTACATACTGAGCTCGCTATTCCCATACCCGCCAAGTCCACCGTTATCAAAAACTAAAATGTTGCCCTCACCCGGGAGACCTTTCGGTATTATGTGTGCATGATGCAGTCCTATTATCTGGCCGAGTTTATCTTCCGGGTTGCCGGGTGAAAAATCTGGTCCCACCTTCCAGACAAATTCTCCAGTTTCTCTGCTTATAATTGCCATAAAATTTGCATGACGAGAATCTATAATGACATTTTCAGGATGAAAACGCTCATCGCCACCATCATACCATTTATTGGGTCCCAGATAATTTACGTTATTAAGATGCAACCACTCGAAGCCATCACCCGGTATCTGGTCAATAGATGTGATCCATCTTATACCCTCTTTTGCCTCATCGTCAAATCCCATCTCGTCAAAATGATCTGAAGCCCTCCAGAAAAATCCTCCATCTTCTTCTTTAATGATGTTGCCTTCCCAGTCCACTTCATATATGACATCATCAATGATCATGCTGTCGCTTATTTCTTCTACCTGTACGTTACTGTGCGCCAGTATCATGGTTTTGCCGCCGTAAACCATTGGCTCAAGCCCAGGAGAATAGTAGCCCACAGGACTGCCTTCCCTTTGAAAATCATGGTGTTGTCTGGCTCCCAAAACTTTATTTCCATCTCCATCGGTTACTTCTTCCCAGCCGTCAAATTTCCATTCTACTTCACCATCCCAGCTAACCTGAACCACAGATATTGCATCCAAGCCTGCCATGTTAATCCCTTGTGACCCTATGAGAGAACCCCCTGGAAGCATCCTGGAAGGCACACCACTAAGTGGCCAGCTATGCACCTCTTTTCCTTCCATATCAATAAGCACCGTCCTCGGGTTTGAAGGATCCATGATGCTAAAGTAGGTATATCCTTCGTAGCTTTTTGTGCTATCGTATTTTTTAAGCCCTGTCATATTCCCGAGGATGCTCTGTGAGCTTACATTAAAGCCAACAAGTGATGTTAACAACAAACCGATTATAATGGCTATAGTCATGTTACGATGATTCATTGCGCTCACCTCCTATATCTTCCTTTTCAGACAACACACGATTATCACTCTCAACTTTATATGTTTTGTGCCCTTAATAATCTTTTGATCAGATTGGGTATACAACCGTGTTAAAACACGGTTTATATAGGGAGTGTTTCACACGCCCGTATATCGCTTCCAATCCTGATTCAGACCGCCATTTATGCTTTATTCTCTTTTGTAGCTCTTGCTATCTCTGCAGGATAGCTACCCTGAAGGTGTATAGTAGCAAGATATTTCAGCACCTTTCTACGAATAGCGCTCTTTCTCAGGGAGTATATGATCTTATAACCCATAAGTCAGATAAACAGACTAGATGTACAAAATCTCCTTCTGGTAAAATGGGATCATAGTTCTTCTCTAATGAGTTCCAGCTTCTGTTAAAAGAGCACTAAAGGATCATAGCGCCAATAAGCGAGAAAACAATGGCAAAAGAGCACAGAAATGGCAGCCCGGCATTTGCCCTTGTTTTCGTCGTTGCTATTAGAAGTGCTATCACCCCAACAACAGTGCCTGTCGCTGCAAATAGTGCTATGCCCGTATCTAAGAAGATAGAAAGGGACACAACATAGCTCGATGGCAAAACTATGTCCCCCAGACCAAGAAAGAATGCGCTTGGCTCGCTTTCATGATCTCCATCTCCATCTTTATCCCTATTTCTATTCTCTATTCTGAAATCTCTGTTCTCAGGGAATACCAGTATGACGGGAAGACTAAGATCTATGACCCCTTCGGCCATAGATACCATGTGCTTCGTCACATAAACGGTGACAAAATCGTATGCCGCAAGAGCTATCAGAAGCACCAGCATCAGCACAGGGGTTAAAGAGATCCCCAGCATTGCTGTTATCCCCACAGCGAGAATGAATCCGCACAGATCTGCCATTACCCAGCTTTTTTTCTTTATCATTAAATAGAGAAGGAGCAGAGAGGCAAAGAAGGCAATGGATAGGGACAACGCAGCACCAATAGGCTCTAAAAGAACATAAAATGTTGAGACCATAGCTATGAATATCGCGAAAAACAGCAACGCATTTATTGTATTTTTCCTGTTCCTGCGCATCAGGAGCACCATAACAAAGAGAGCTATTGGGAACATTAAGAAAAGCAGCAGAACATTTATCGAAGCGTCAGGATCCTCAAATGCAGAGAAACCAAGCTCACGGAATGAAGGGGCGACAAATACAGCTACCAATTGTGTAGCAATCAGAAAGAGGATGGTAAAAACAAAGCTCTTTTTCACAGCCCTTATCTCTTTCTCATTTTATAAGAATATGCCTGGTTCGCACTGGAGAAAAGTTCTTTATTTTTAATTTAGCTAAGATAAGAAAGTATAGATCTGGCACAGTTCATACAAAGGTCCTGCATAAGTGATAGGTTAATGTAGTGCAAAAAATTAAAAGCTATATGTCTCATTATGTGTGTGAACGCCAGGAGACTTGTCTATGAGACTCTATCTGTCCTCTTACTGTGTGGTCTCATTGAGATCCTTGCGGGCACCACTTTAGGGGAGATGGAGTCTTTTTTAGAGAGCCTCCCCGGGCTCATCATAATGGTGCCACCAATGCTCGATTTGAGGGGTGATATCAATGGCTCTTTTGCTGCCCGGCTCGGCAGCGGAATACATCTGGGTACAATAGATTTCAAGCACAGTGATGAGATCCTAGAAAATCTGAAGGCAGTGTTGTTGATGAGCGTCGTTGCGCCCGCAATAATAGCGACAGTCACATTCTGCGTGTGCTACCTCCTTGCTCTACCATCTGTAGAGTTTCTTAAGCTTCTGTTCATAGCTGTGTGCACTGGCCTGACCTCTGGCATAGTGCTAAGCATTCTTTCGATACTGGTCACATATGGTGCCTCCAGAGCAGGTCTGGACCCTGACAATATCACCATACCGATCCTATCAACCCTGGGTGATTTCGTGGTCATATTGAGCCTTCTTCTGTTCACGGTGGTGGTAGCATGACCTATTACAGAGCAAAGAGCATCATAAAGGAAGAATTTCCTGTTCACCTAGGTTCAATAGCCATAGGGATCACGGGGGGGCTTTTGCTGAACAGCAGGATTGAAAGTTTTATAACAATCCCTCTGCTACTTTCATACATACCCGTAATAAATGGGATAGGGGGCAACGTCCTCAGTGTGTTCGGCTCAAGGCTTGGGTCTGCAATTCACATGGGATCAGTAAACGCAGTAAACAGTAAAGAACTCCGCAGAAGCACTGCGCTTTTTGTCATAGTGGCTATTGCCGTTTTTGCCATTATGGCGTTAACTTTATATGCTACCAATCCATATTTTTATGGTGAAACAGTGAGTATGAAGATAGCGCTTATACCGGTGCTGGCAGGTTTCATGCTTGTTGGTTCCCTTATGCCACTAACTGTGGTTATAGCATTTCTCTCCTTCAGGCTAGGGATGGATCCAGATAACGTTGTTGTCCCTTTGATAACAACCATTGCCGATTTTGCAGGAATAGTATTTCTTCTTCTGTCAATGAGGTTGATGGGTCTATGAGTAAACTTGGAAGGATATGGAGAAAGGAAGAGAGAAGAAAGGTGGAGTATGAGGCTAGGAACGTCAGAGAGATCCTGAAAGAGATGAAGGACATATCCGAGTTAATCGTAGATCTGAGCTACTCTGCGATACTTTTCAACAATGAGGATCTAGCTGAGGAAGTAAGATATTTGGAGGCTAGAATGGACACCCTTAACTATGAGATAAGAATGCAAGCAATGCTCGCAGCAAGGGATGCAGAGGATGCGGAGAAGCTGGCGGGCATCCTTCAGGTCGCAGAGGCCGCAGAAACCATATCTAACGCTGCTGCTGATGTCACAGAGATCACAAAGTTGAAGCTTGAGCATCCGCTTATTCCTTCTCTTTTTAAACAATCTGATGAACTCTTAGTAAGAATAGGAATAGAGCCCTATGCCTGTGGAAAGAGTGTCTCTGAACTTCGCATCCGCTCTAAAACTGGATGCAAGGTGATAGCCATAAGGAGGGGCATCTCATGGATCTTCGCTCCGAAGAACGAACCTTTCGTCGAAGGAGACGTTGCGCTTGTGAAGGGAACAGAGAAAGGGATCGAGAAGCTTAGAGCATTATTGAGGGGGGAACAATGAGATGAGTGAGGAAGAAGTAAGGAAAAAGCTCCTCGAGCTGAAAGAAAATGCTGATGTGATGATAGATCTAGCCTACTCTTCACTCATATATGATAATGCAGACTTAGCAAATGAGGTCTACGAGCTGGAGGAGGAGAGCGATGCATTAGCATGGGAACTTCAGAGGATAATAACAAAAGACTCGAAAGAAGGCATACTCACAGTAAATGAAACCCTGGCGCTTTTGAGGTTTGTTTCCGCGCTTGAAGAAATGTGTGATGGGGCAAGGGAAATAGCAGATGTGGAGCTCAGAGATATAGAGTTGCATCCTGTGTTGAAGCTTAGCATAGAGAGCTCGGACGAGATCTTCCTGAGGGAGACCTTAAGTGATGTTTCATCTCTCTGTGATAAAACCCTTGGTGAATTGCGCCTAGCTTCGGAGTTTGGAGCATGGGTTATAGCGGTAAAGAGAGGAAACAGATGGTATTACAATCCTGGTAAGTATACACATTTGAAGGCAGGGGACATTCTCTACATGACAACAACAAAAGAGAACGGGGAAAGAATATTGAACATGATCGGGGGCAAAAATGCATGAGAAACTTTTAAATAAAACCTCTCTGCTATCATATTATGAAGCTGTTTGTGCTCATCCTTGCATCTATGATTTTTCTTGGGGGTGTTCAGGGAGGTTGTATGAATAGGATAAGAGATATTTTTGCCAGGGTGAGGGGCGGAAGCTCTGAAGCTATAGAGGTTGCAACAGATAAAAATGTTTACGCAATCGGGGAAAAGGTTGTGATAACGATAAAGAATACAGGTTCAACAGTGCTGGAAGGCACACCGAGCTATGTTGTATATGATAGCTCAGGCAAGGAGGTGTATTCCCCGATGATGATGCAGACTATCCGAAAATTGGGGGTCAATGAGAGTATTTCTTTCACATGGAATCAGATAGACAACAATGGTAAGCAGATAAAAGAAGGAATGTATAGCGTAGAGGCTTCTTTTGCAGGGATTAAAGGAGAAGCAGAGTTTGAGATTAAGGGCTCTTACGTTCAAATAGGAAGCGTGATAGCGGAGCCGGAAAAGTATGAGGGCAAAGAGGTCATGATAAAAGGTAAGTTTACAGGATGGTCTATACCGCAACATGAGATCGTAACACCAATGATAACCAGAAGCGACTGGATAGTAGAGGATGAAACCGGTGCAATATATGTTACAAAGCTAAATCCAGAACCCTTAGACCCTGCAAGCGATCACGGAAGGAAGGTTATAGTCTCAGGAGTCGTAAGGCTGGAGGAAGGGAAGCCCTATATGGAGGGAAAAAGCCTGAGGATAATCTGATGCTCAGAGCTTTTATAATCTCTTTTCTTTTATTGTTACCTGCTTCAGCCGCAGGTTACGCTAACAGTTACGGTTATCAACCCACAGAAACAGAATACCCCATGCCTCTAGGAAACTTCGGTAATTTTTTTCTGAGCTACGGGAAAAGAGGCTTCGAGAAGAACGCCATCTATAACAACTACTGGGATTCTGTTGGGGGAACATATTCTCTGGGTGACGCTGAGCTTTACAACTTCTTCTCTCTTGAGTTTGAAGGTGAGAACAAAAAATACCTATTGCAAGAAAAGGGATTGGAATCGCTCGGGTTGAAGAGCGCGCAGATGAGCGAGCATTTTCTTTTCCCTGTAGCATACTATGAGTTTTATGACGTGCCTGTAAGATTGAATCTGACAGCATTCTCGCCCTTTATGTTCTATGACACTTTCAACTCTACGGTGCCTGCATATTGCTTCGTATTTATGGCTGAAAACCCTTATGATAAACCCTTATCCTTCTCTCTATCCCTGAACTTTGAGAATGACATAGGCTGGAGGGATAACGCTTGGAACATAGATGGAAATGAGAACATCCCTATAGAAAACGGATTTTATATGACCTATGATGCAGAAAAGAAGAGAGCGCTCGATAAAAAAGAGCATCTTGGCAACATCACAATAAAGACAAGCGAGGACTGCTCGCTATCCCAGGGGGAGATTGATGGAAGAAAAATAGCAAAGGTGGAAAAGCGGGTAACCCTGAGCCCTTCAGAGAGCATCGAGATACCTTTTATTGTAGCAACCTGCTTTCCGTTATTCAATCCAGGGGGAAAGCAGTATGGCAAGGACTGGGATGAAAGCTGGAAGGTCAGTCAATACTTTGAATGGTACTGGAAGAATTTCTTTGATAGCTCCAGAGAGATCGCCGATTATGCAATGGAAAATTATGCGCAATGGCTGCAGATAATAAAATCCCAGAGCGAGGCTGTCTTTAACAAGGTAAAAGAGCCGGAGGTTGCAAAGCTACTCCTCAACTCCCTGCATATCCTGGGCTCAGAGAGCTTTTATTCAAAAGAAGGGTTCTTTTTCACCATAGAGGGAGAGTTTACGCTTCTGCACACAATAGATGTTATGTTTTATGCCCAGCCCTTTTTTGTTGAGTTTTTTCCAGACATAGCAAGAAACATTGTGCTGGAGTATGCATATTCTATGAGCGATGAAGGAAGGGTGCCTCACAGTCTTTTTTATGATTATGCGGAGAACCATGAGGAGCCCTACTTTGTGATAATGGCTTACATGAGCGCTAAGGATGACAGAAGCTTCGCAGAGCTCATCTATCCATATGTGAGGAAAGCTATGTTCTTCAGATCGGGCGAAGATGTGGGAAAAGATGCTTTGATAAATAATGAAGGTGCAGACCACAGCTATGATATGTGGAGCGCCCCAACAATGAGTTATACAAACTCCCTCTGGCTCCTGGCTCTTAGATTGACCTCAGACCTTGCTTCAGAGCTAGGGATAGAAGAGGATGCCGTATTTTTTGAGGATCTTTTCGAGAGGGCCCAGAAAAGTTTTGTTGATGAGCTATGGAATGAAGAGTACTTCAACCTGAGCTCAAAACGCTTTGGAAATCTCCCATGGCTCGAGCGAAGAGGTATAGAAATAAAAGTTCCGATACTTGATAGAAAAGCGAGCCATGTGGAGCAGATTACAGGGGTGCTATTTGCAGAGCTGTTAGACAAGCAGATACTGCCTTATAATATGAGCAAAAGCGCAACTCTTTTCGTATACGAAAACAACCTCGATAGATACAGGGAACTAGGCTGGATAAACGGCGTTTTTCCCAGAGGATGCATAGATATGTTTGCGTGGTTTCCTCTCTATTCAACCATGGTGTGGAGCGGGGTGCAGTGGGTTCTTGCAGCACAGCTTTATGCCCTCGGCTTCACCGAAGAGGCTGAAGATGTGGCTTCCATAACCGCAGAGAATCAGTTATACAGGGGCTTCAGCCTGTTTAATCTAGGTGAGGGCTATACAAACCTATTTGGCAAAACTTACCTTAACTTCCCCCTCTTTTATGAAAACTATGTTATTCTTAAGCCCCCCATCTATCCATCGTATCCCCGGGTTCTTGCCTGCTGGCTCTACTATTTTGCTCTGAGCTCTTTTTAGTTTAAGCTCCTTTTAAGATGACTAGTCAATTGACAACAAACGAGATATACAAGAAAATTAATCCTTATCATGAACCCAAAGATGTTTGCGCTTTTAGCGCTGGTTGTTCTTCTTTTACCCGCCGTCAGGAGTGATCCTTTTTACTCTGAGCAGCTTATTTATGAAGATGTCACATTTGAGGGCGCCGAAGGCGCAGAGCTTGTCGGCAGGGTATTCATACCGTATGAGCAGAATGGGAAGGGTATTGTTCTTTATCACGGGTTTAGTGGCAGTTGTGAGGGATTTTACTCAGATAAATTACCGATCGCGCAAAGCCTTGCAGATATGGGCTATACTGTCCTTACCTACGATCACAGAGCTCATGATCAATCTACAGGCACCTTCGATTTTGAATACCTCGTTGATGATGCAATTAGCGCTATTACAGTGCTGCAGAGCTATGGCGTTGATCGCATAGGCGTTATGGGCCACTCAATGGGGGGGATGATAGCAGTGCTGGTTTCTGCCTATGACCCGAGGGTTGAATGCACTGTTGCGTGGGCTGCGCCTAAAAGCATAAATTCCGCGATCGCATGGATTCTGGGCAGCGTTCTCAGAGCAGAGCCAACAGAAGAGGATTTTCTCATGGCGATAAACAAAGCTTACGGCACAGACCTGGCGATGGAGCGCCTTTCAGTGCCTGTGAATTTCGGAAATCTCCATACGACGATAAACGATCTACTCCATTTCTTTGCTCAATCGCAACTGCCCGAGTACAAGCCAATAGCACAGGCAGAGAAGACTGATTGCATAAGGTTCGTTCATGGAACTGCTGACGATACAGTAAACCCGCAGGACTCAGTAGATATGTATAACCTTGCTCAAAACCCGAAGGACATGTTTTTCATAGAGGGTGCATCCCACGGCGCGGATGGACATGAGGCTGAATTCTTAGAGGCTATAGTATCATGGTTCGCTCTACAATTCTGATTTAACCCCTAATCTTCTTTGCCATATAGTATCCTTTCAGAGAGTACCCGAGTCTTCTGTAGTACTCTCTAACTCCAGGCCCGCATATTATCTTTATTGTATCATATCCCTCTTCCTGTAATGTTCTTTCAGCCTCTTCCACAAGCTTTCTGCCATAGCCTTTATGCTGATATGCTGTATCGCTCTTTTTCCCTATGGGAAGGGACTCACCGACAACCTTTAATTCTCTTATTACAGGTTCTTCTGTCAACCTTAACCTGAGGTATCCAAAGATGATGTCATTTTCAACATCCTCATAGGAAAGGAAAAGCTCCCTGCCTCCAGATGCTTTATACTCCAGCTTTTTCAGCTCTATTGCACCAGGCTTAAAAGATCTTTTGAACCCCGCCTCCCTGCACCTTATGCATTTACACTCCCTCCCTTCTTCCCTCATTCTTTCATGCACAAGCTCTCTTATATCAGATCTCTTTATCCCCGCCTCTATGTTCTTTACAGGCACATCTCTCTCTATTCTCTGTATCCTCACCCATGGTGGAACTGTAGCCTTTATCCTTGCCAGCAGTGATATAGCTCTCTCATCATCTAAAGGTTCATACTCCCCCCGTTTCCACATGTTATAGAGCTCAGTTCCCTTTATAACCAGAGTTGGATATATCTTTAGCATATCTGGCTTAAACCTTTCATCTTCAAATATTGTTTTAAAAGATCTCAGATCCTTTTCGTCATCGCTAAAGGGCAGACCAGGCATCATATGATAACAGACCTTAAAGCCCGCATCTCTTGCCAGCGCTGTTGATCTTACAATCTCTTTAACTCCATGCCTTCTTCCTATCTTTTCAAGAACATCATCAAAGACGGTCTGCACCCCGAGCTCAACCTTTGTTGCCCCAAAGGATAGAGCATCTCTTATCTCATTCTCCATAAAAAAGTCAGGTCTGGTCTCTATTGTTATGCCAATACATCTATGCTCTGCTCTCTCGTTTACCATTATTGCTTCCTGCAGATCTGCGCTATCTTTCATGTTCATTGCATCATAGCATCTCTTCACGAACCATTCTCTGTAAACTTTTGGCCTGGCTGTGAATGTTCCACCCATGATTATGAGTTCTATCTTCTCTGTTGTGTGCCCTATGCGCTCAAGCTGCTCCATTCTTGCTCTCGTTTGAGCGAATGGGTCGTAGGCGTATTGCGCAGCTCTTAGAGCAGCAGGTTCGCTGCCGGTATAGCTCTGCGGGCTTGTTACGCCCCCGGGACAGTATATGCATCTCCCATGGGGGCAGGGTGATGGTGAGCTCATAACAGCAACAACGCTCACTCCAGCAGCGGTTCTTGTGAGCTTTATCCTCAATAGAGCCCTATACTTTTCTCTATCTCCTTCATTGAGGCATTCGAATATGTCAGCGTTTCCCAGCATAACATGATATTTCCTTGCTGTCTTTCTTTTAACTCTCTCAAGATCCTCCTTTGTCTTTATTGAATCAAGCTTTGAAACTATCTCCTTTACTGCTTCGTGCATCTCGTCTTATACAAAATGATCTCTGGATATTTCTTTTTTTATTCTATTCTGGTGTTCCTAATGGGCGGGAGGGGTTATTGGCGTATATAGAAAATTCAGCCACGTATGGGTGTTCCAGAAAGCACCATTCTACGCTGCGCAAAAAAGTTAAAGCATTTAAACGCGGAGTTTCTTTAATTTTATGGAAAGGGTAAAGGACATAACCGTAAATGGAAAAATGACCTCAGCAGATATAATAAGCCAGCTATCAAAGTGCGGTGGCTTTATGGCAATGAATCTTGCTCAGTCGTACGACATATTGAAAGAGATGTTTGAGGACAGAGAGTGCTTCCGCTTCCTATCTTTTCCAGCATGCATAATATCTACAGGCATAAGAGGCATAATCGCAGAGCTTGCCAAAAAGAGGATGTTCGATGCGATAATCACAACCTGCGGTACACTGGATCATGACATAGCCAGAAGCATGAAGAGCTATTATATGGGCAGTTTTGATGCAGATGATAATGAGCTCTATGAAAGGAACATAATGCGCCTTGGCAATGAGTTTATACCCAGAGACAACTATGGCAAGCCTGTAGAAAATTTTGTTCAGAGTGCTCTTAACGAAGTCTATCCTGAAAGGAAGGAGTTTTCAGGTAAAGAGATAGTATGGGAGATGGGAAAGAGGATGAAGAGAAACACCATCCTATACTGGTGTTATAAGAACAGAATACCAGTATTTGTTCCTGGGCTATTTGATGGAGCATTTGGTTTTCAGCTCTGGATGTTCTATCAGCAGCATAGAGATTTTCGCATAAACCTACTTAAAGATGAGGATGACCTTGCAGAGATTGTTTTTAACTCGAAAAAGAGTGGAGCTTTGATTCTTGGTGGAGGGATATCAAAACACCATACTATATGGTGGAACCAGTTCAAAAATGGTCTTGATTATGCAGTATACATAACAACTGCAGTTGAGTGGGATGGAAGTTTATCTGGTGCAAGAAGCAAAGAGGCTGTTTCATGGGGGAAAATAAAGGAAAAGGGGAAGCATGTTACGCTCTATGGGGAAATAACAACCACGTTGCCATTTCTTATAGCGCCTTTTCTATGACTATGATTGCTCTTCTTCCTCTTCGCTCTGTAGACCATATTCCTTTAGCTTTTCTTCAAGATAATCTTCAAAAGCTTCAAGCTGCTCCATTCTATCCTTTTTGGGGGCAATCTTTGCATAGAACTCATTCCTTGCGTGGCATATGCGTTCTTCTATAAGAGAGAGATTTCTCTCCATTTCAAAGGATATCTCATCCATCTTTTCATCATTTACTTCCTCGTTGTCCATGAGTCTCTGGGCTTCATCATTAAGCCTGTTTATATTCTCAATCTCCTGCTGAGAAGCAGCAAAAACCCCCTCTATAGCATCTTCATACTCTGTGCTCACATTATCACCGCACCTGTAAAGAAATCTCCATATAAAAACTTTGCTAGTGTGTAAAAAGGATAAAAACCGATACTAAGATTAGTAATGCATCTATTTTACAGCCTTTGCTCCATTATGCTGATTTTGGGGCTATCTTTTTTCTGCTCTCTTCCAACGCCCTGAACTCTAGCTTAGCTATGGGCTCATAGTTTACTTCCATCTTTTCCAGATCGTATATCATATTCCCTCTATAACGGAGAGGGGCATTCGAGTATTTAAAAGTTCTTTTATTCATTTTTGTAGTCTTTTTTGTAGATTTGATGCAAGGGATCAATAAGTTATCGGAGAATTAAAAAGTTTTTAATATGGTGTATCCAATGACATCCATGGATGACGTTCTGTACATAAGAAAAATGGCAATGGAGAACAACGAGTTCTTTGGATCTTCATTGCCCATGATCGCCAGTGAAAACGTTATGAGCCCTATAGCAACTGAGATGTTCATAAGCGACTTCGAGCACAGGTATGCTGAAGGAAAGCCTGGAGAGAGGTACTACCAGGGTTGTATGTATATTGATGAAGTTGAAAGAAGGGCAATGGAGATGGGTAAAAAACTCTTTGATTGCGGGTACATTAATGTCCAGACAATCTCTGGTACCCTGGCCAACCTGGCGGTTTTCAGCACCTTTGCTAAACCAGGCGATGTGCTGACCACTCTAAATACAAATGTGGGAGCTCATATAAGTCATCAGCGTATCGGTGCTGCAGGAATAAGAGGGCTTAAGGTTGTGCATCTTCCTTACGACTTAGAAACGCTCAACATAGATGTCAAAGGCTCTGTAAGGCTCATAAAAGAGGAAAAGCCAAAGATTGTTCTTTTAGGACAGTCTCTCTTTCTTTTCTCTCTGCCAGTGAAAGAGCTGTCCGAGGCCGCCCGGGAGGTGGGAGCTGAAGTGGTATATGATGGAGCTCATGTCCTCGGGCTCATAGCGGGCAAGAAGTTTCAGGATCCCCTTAAAGAGGGCGCTGACCTGCTCACAGGTAGCACCCATAAGACATTTCCAGGACCTCAGGGGGGCATAATCCTTGGTAACCTCGATGAGGAAAAAGCAAAGAAGATGGATAGCGCCGTTTTTCCCGGACTGGTTAGCAACCACCATCTACACAGGCTTGCGGCCCTTGCTGTAACTCTTGCAGAGGAGATGGAGTTCGGTGAAGCCTATGCGGATCAGATTGTAAGAAACGCAAAAGCCTTTGCGCAAAAGATGAATGAGCTTGGCTTTAAGGTCCTTGGAGAAAACTTAGGATTCACTCAGTCGCATCAGATAGCTGTTGATGTCAAAGCGCTTGGGGGAGGTACTGAGGTAGCGGAGCTTTTAGAGCGCTGCGGGATAATAGCGAACAAGAACATGCTGCCATATGATGATCCGAAAAAGCCAAGGAATCCGAGCGGTCTGCGCGTCGGTGTTCAGGAGCTAACCCGATGCGGCATGAGAGAGAAAGAACTTGAGTATGTTGCTGAGCTTTTTAAAGAAGCCATAATCGATAGAAGAGATCCCGAAGGGGTGAAGAGGGATGTTAGAGAATTAAGAAAAGATTTTCGCACAGTTAAATACTGCTTTTACGAAGGCGATGCTTACACCTATAGGAAACTAGTCCAGCGCTGAGTTCGTTATAGATATGGATAGGAAAAGGCCCGTGCACCGACACTACTCCGAAGGATCGTTACCTGCACCTCTCTGCTGAATCAGGAATATGAAGGGGTCAGTGGGGAATACAGACAGTTCGTGGAACAATGATGACTGGTGCCCTGGCTGCTTCGCTTCCTCATGCACTTCAACTGTTTTCTTTATTGAGTAACGGCGTGTTTTCTGGGCCAAATTGCAGAGATCAAATCCATACACTCCTTTCATACCTGAAGACAAGAAGCCAGAGGTGGATTTCTATGCTTCTGAGGCTGAGCACTGGAGATCAGAAAAGCTTGAGGATTGGAATAATTACTGGAATGAAGCCTTTGGAAGCAT
>JAXHST010000086.1:9326-15644 GCA_034190325.1 Thermoplasmatota archaeon | reverse complement strand
AACAAAAAATATATAGGGCAAGAATGCATACTATAAGTTATATGCCAATCTCAGAAAAGCTCAAGGAGAGATACATAAGTTTTCCGGGCTCAGTTTTCAAACAATACTTTCAATCCATGGGCCAGATAATAGGGGATGTCTCAGCAGGCACTCTCCAGAGAGCAGGGAGTGACTTCGGCAAGAAGGCTGCTGTGTCCCTGCGCAGGGAGAACAGAAAAGCAAAGCTCGAAGAATCTCTGAAGATAATAGAAGAGCTCGGTCTAGGAAAGATCAGGTTAGCCGAGGATGTTATATACCTGGAGGACTCCTTCGAGGCAAACGCTATAGGGAAGTCTCCTGTTCCTGTATGCAACCTTACCTCAGGCATAATACACGGTCTCTGCATGGGCATGGGCCTCAACTATGTGTATTATGAAGAAAAATGCACTGCTCAGGGCAATAACACGTGCGTTTTTAAGAAGAGAGAGCTGAAGTGGTATGAGAGGGTCCAGGCAGTGATATGAGCTCTTACGATCTCCATCCTCATCCTTATTGAATATGAGATCAATTGAAGAGAGGATAAATGAGATCGAAGAAGAGATAAGAAGGACACAGTACAACAAAGCCACTGAAAAGCATATAGGGCTCTTAAAAGCCAAGATAGCAAGGCTAAGGGAGCTGCAGGAAAAGGGGAGCAAGGGTGCTAGAAGGGTTGGAGTAAGGAAAAATGGAGATGCGACATGCGCTCTAGGTGGCCCTCCGAGTGCCGGGAAATCTACGATATTGACTGCGATCACAGATGCTGAGAGCAAGGTTGCGGATTATGCTTTCACAACCACAGGTGTTATTGAAGGGACAATGATCTACAGGGGGGCACACATACAGATATTTGATACCCCAGGACTTATAGAGGGGGCCTCTTCGGGCAAAGGCATGGGTAAAGAGATCCTATCAACCCTCAGGGTCAGCGATCTTCTGCTGATAGTTCTTGATGTAGATAGAGCAGAAGAAAAAGAGAGTATAGAGAAAGAGCTCTATGCTTCGGGCATAAGGCTAAACAGAAAGAAACCAGACATAAGTGTCAAAAAAAGGGATAGGGGTGGCATAGAGGTCCATGGTTTCTGCGATAAAGCGTTTGTAAAAGGTATAGCAAGCGAGGCTGGCATATTGAACGCCAGCATATATGTCGGTAGGGGAACAACGGTTGAGGGCATAGTGGATCATTTTTCTGGAAATACTGTGTATCCTAAAGCTCTGTGGATCCTGAATAAAGCGGATAAGGGCGAAGAGATGGAGGGTTTTGATGTGTGCATCTCTGCAAAGACTGGCAGAAATCTGGATAGACTCAAAGAGCAGATATTCGACAAACTGGAGCTCATAAGGGTTTATACGTCTATAGGTGCTGAGGAGCCAATGATCCTGAAGAGGGGAGCTACCGTCAGGGATTTTGCCCTGAAGCTGCACAGGGACTTTGAGAGCAGATTCAGATATGCCCGGGTCTGGGGTAGCAGCGTAAAATTTGATGGACAGCTTGTGGGGCTGGAGCATGAGCTCCGCGATGGAGACAGGATCGAGATAACATTAAGCACACAAAATAAAATGTAAAAACAAAAAGCTTGAATGGCCAAAAAGACAAAAGAAATGAGGGGTGGAATGGGCTTCTCCGACCATTCAAGCTCCAATATATTATATGGTTCTTGTTCTATTTATACCTTTTGTTATTTTTTGACTTTGAGGCGAGAATAAAGAGCCAGACGCGCCCTTCAATAAAATACAGGCAAGACAAACAGAAATAATAAATAAAGCTTGAGCTATTTATGAATGGATATAAATATAAATATAGACCAATGATGAAATTAAGCTGAGCTGAAAGATGATGAGCCCTATGAGGTGCTGAGGTCTATTATGATGAGAGATCATGACAATACGCGATTGCAGCTTACCAGCCATTATGAAGAGCCTGTCAACGCAGCTTTCCAGGGGGAAGTCTTAGAAAGCCACTGCCTTATGGTCGGCTCAAAGGCTCAAACAGAGAGATCTCCGTAGCGCCATACAGCGCTTACAAACTAGCCCATTTACGAACTACTCCAATGAGCTGAAACAAAGGACTTATTTGCCAGAGCAGCACCAGATTTTTATAAAACAAAGCAAATACAGCGCATGCAGAAGCTTGTTTTTCTGGTTGCTTTACTGCTGGTTCCAGTTCCTCTTAGAGGGGTGAATGAGATCAAAAGCTTCTCCTTTGATAACTACGATCTAATGCTTTCAGAGACCGGGCTCACATTGAGTAAGGGCATGGAGGAGATCGTAACCATAAGCAACCTCTCATTCAAAGAGATAAGACTTCCGGGCATATGGGAGATTGAGCACAAAGCAGAGAGATACGATAACGTCTCAGAGAGAAAAGATGGCTTCTCATTTGAAATTGGAGAGCAAAATACGGTTAATGTAACGTTTGTTGATGATGGTCTCTGGTTCAATGTGAGCTCCCCGCATCTCGTCCAAACCTCATACTCGGGTGCAGACCTCTGGTATGGTGGCGGCTCCTTGCTTAACCAGAGCTTTCCTTTAAAAAACGTGGAGCTAAATCCTTTGAGTGACATAATCTTCCAGGCTTTGCCAGATCCACTGAAACCCATAATGCCCGCAATGGACAGAGCACTGCCCCCTTTATACGATAGAATATTCCCGTTCCTCATGCATTTTGCGCCCCCTGCTTTATCAGCATTTATGGGACTTGAGAACGATCTCATGATCACCAGGCCCTTCGGCTACAACTTTCAGACCCCTTTCTGGTTATCCAGAGATTTCGGGGTATTTCTCAACACAACTGAGCCCATAGAGTATTCTATCGAAAATAGTGTTTTAAACCTGGGAGTGCACAACTACTCTGCGAAAATAATCCTGGGTGAAGAGCCTGAGGACATATTCATGAGCTTTATCAGCATGGTCGGGAAGCCTTCTGAAGTCATTCCTCTGGATGTTATAAGGGCGCCAATCTGGACGATAGGATCACAGTATGGAACTGACTTTGATCAGGAGGAGGTGCTGGAGTATGCGAGAAAGATAGCGGAGAGCAATTTGGGCCATTCTGTGATAACCATAGATGTTGGCTGGCAGAGAGAGCACGGTGATACGGACTTCGATCTCTCGCGTTTCCCGAATCCAAAAGCGATGGTAGATGAGCTGCATAGCCTGGGCTTCAGGGTTATACTCTGGACCGTGCCCTACGTCTCTTCAACCTCTGAGAACTACAGAGAGGGCTTCGATAATGGATATTTTATAAAAAACCCTTACGGATTACCCATACATATACCATGGAGCTACGTTGCTCAGATAGTCCTTGATGCCTTGCACTTCAAGTTCTATACCGCAGCAGGGGAGTTAACAAAGCCTCTGTGCTCTGCTGTTATAGATCTCAGCGATCCGGAGGCTTTTGAATGGTATGTAAAGAATCTGCAATTTCTTGTAGACTCTTATGGCATTGATGGTTTCAAGATGGATCAGGGTGAAGCTGCCTTCCTTCCAGAAAAGGGAGTTACCTATGCTAACATAACAGTAAACGATTATACCGATCTCTGCACTGAAGTTGGAGAGAGCTTTGAGTACTATGAGATAAGAAGCGGATGGTTCTCACAGAGCCATGGTGGATGGGCAAGGGAATATGATAAATTTGCTTCCTGGGATGAAAAAAATGGCATAAAGAGCGTAATACCGGAAGCACTGACCCTATCAATGCTGGGTTACCCATATGTGCTGCCCGATGCTGTCGGAGGTGGTCAGTTCTTCAATGAAGAGTATGACGAAGAGCTATACATAAGGTGGGTTGAGCTTGCAGCCTTCATGCCCATCATGCAGTTCTCAACAGATTTCTTTAATCAGAGTGAAAAAGCACAGGGGATAGCAGCAGAGTGCATGAGGGCGCATGAAGATCTCTATCCTTATCTAGCAGAGCTTGCTGAGGAAGCAGCAGAGACAGGCATGCCTGTTGTTCGCCCCCTGTTTTTCGAATACTCTGATGAGGAGGAATGCTATTCAATAAATGATCAGTACCTGTTGGGCTCTGATATGCTTGTGGCGCCCGTGTTAGAGCAGGGAGCAAGAGCAAGGGAGGTATACCTGCCTGAGGGTTTATGGAGAGATTACTGGAGTGGAGAGATCCATGATGGTGGAGAGAGGATAGACTGCAGCGCACCACTTGACAGGATACCGGTCTTTATAAGACTACAGCAGGGCGTCTAAATAGACTCAGAGAAACGGACAATCAACGGGCCCACGCCTCTGGAGGCAGCTCCGAGTATATGTCCTCCTCTTTTTTCTCCTTCCCCTTTTTTTCCTCCTCTTTGAGATAGTGCCGGACAAGATCTCTGTTGAACACCCAGTAATGTATTCTCCAGTCCCTTCCATCATAGAGACTTATTGTCTCCCTGCCAGTGGATAGGATGCTTTTACCCTCGAGAAAATAGAATAGCTGTCTGTCCGAGGGGTAAAGGATGTTATCAATGATTCTATCTTCAAATCCGAATATATCCAGAACAAACTCTGCAAGAGCCAGTGCTTCATCCTCCTCTATCTCCATCCTACCTCTGAGGACTCTTGCAAGATCCTTGACTTTTATTACTTCGCTCATGTCTATCAAACAGATATTTGGGAATGCTATTAAATCTTTTCTTCATTTCGGTATCTTTTGTATAGATTGTTTTCAACACCAAGCAAATCCATAACCCTCCCGACAACAAAATTTATAAGATCTTCTATTTTCTCAGGCTTTCCATAAAAAGCCGGAGCCGGAGGGCATACTATGACCCCCAGACGGGCCAGCAGAGCCATGTTTGCGAGGGCTATGGCATCCAGGGGCATCTCTCTGGGCGCAACTATGAGCTTCCTCTTTTCTTTCATAGCAACGAGCGCTGCTCTGGTTATGAGATCATCCGCTATTCCATTTGCTATCTTTGCAAGCGTGGAGATGGAGCATGGCAAAATAACCATCGAGTCAAAGCGGAAGCTGCCTGAGGCAATTGGGGCAAAGAGATCACTATTCTCATAGCTCTTCTCTGTTTTTGTCTCTATCTGCTCATAATCTATGTGCGCTTCCTCTTTCAAAAGTCTCTTGCCTATCTCACTAGCTACCAGAAAGACCTCTATCTCCTTCTCTTCGAGCGCTTCAAGGAGTTTTGCCCCATAGATCACCCCTGAAGCTCCGGTTATCGCAAGGATTACACGCATTAATGTAATCTCAAAATTCTTATATATTCTTTCCCCTCTCTATTAACTCAATGTACATTGGTTTGGATGACACCGATTCGAACAGAGGGATGTGCACAACATACTTAACAGCCCTTATTATAGAAGAGCTGCAGAAAAGTGGCATAGGGCTCGTGGATTACCCTGAACTTGTGAGGCTCAACCCAAACATACCATGGAAAACAAGGGGCAATGGAGCCCTGGCAATTCACGTAGGAAAGATCAAAGAGCATGAAGACAGAAAGAAGAGAATAGGCGACAGATACTGTATTTACGACAGCAAAGAGGAGTGCTCTGCTGATGAAGTATTTGATGTCGTGCGCGAGCTTGTGGAAAAGCACTCCTGCTTTGATGATGAAAAAACAAATCCTGGTTTTGTGATCTCTGAAAAAAGGCCTTCGAGAGAATTCTATGAACGATGCGTGAAAGAGGTTGTCGAGCTGGATGATGCCATAGATACCCTGAAAAAAACGGATGCGATCTATAAAGGATACAAGAATAGAAGGGGGCTCATAGGAGCGACAGCAGCCATAGCATATACGCCTCTGTTCTGCACCTATGAGCTTCTCGCCTATAGAGAGAGCAGGGGAAGAAAAAGGCTTGTTGATAACGTTATGGAGCTGGACAGAAGATTTCCAGAGACATTTGATAACTATGATTACGAGAATGAGCACGCATGCATAATTCCAAACTCCCCATGCCCCGTCCTCTTTGGTGTCAGGGGGGTATCTCCAGAGCTCTCAGGCGTTCTTGAGGTGCTGCGCACAGAGAGGATAGAGCGCTGGATAATATATCGGAGCAATCAGGCTACCGATGAGCACCTCACAAAAAAGCGCATAAACGAGGTAAAGAGACACACCTCAGCCATAATAGAAGGGATCGTTAAGAACAAGCCAGAAATTATCGAGGGGGGGCACGTGCTGTTTGAGCTGACCGATGGAGAGGATGTAGTGATATGCGCAGCCTATGAGCCGACGAAACAGTTTCGAAAGGTAGTTATGAAGCTCATGCCCGGTGATAGAGTGGAGCTGTATGGAGGCATGAACAGATATGATACCTTCAACATAGAGAAGATGCTGGTCAGGAGCACGGTAA
>JAXHST010000086.1:2392-9226 GCA_034190325.1 Thermoplasmatota archaeon | reverse complement strand
ACGAAACAGTTTCGAAAGGTAGTTATGAAGCTCATGCCCGGTGATAGAGTGGAGCTGTATGGAGGCATGAACAGATATGATACCTTCAACATAGAGAAGATGCTGGTCAGGAGCACGGTAAGGCTCATGAAAAACCCGAAGTGCTGCGGCGTGTCGATGAAGTCAATGGGTAAAGGAAAAGGCTTCAGATGTGAGAAGTGCGGAAAGAAGATCATGGCGGAAAAAGAGGAAGATGAGAGAGATCTGAAGCCAGGTTTTTATGAGGTGCCTTCATGCGCAAGGAGACATCTGAGCATGCCTCTGAAGGTTATGCTCAAGGCAGAGGCTCAGCCTTTGATGAAGGATTTTGAAAGATGATCTCAGCTGAACGGGATTGTGAAGCTGAACGGGATTGTGATTAAGAAAAGGAATACGAAAAAAAACTAGCTCAAAAGCGCCTCGGCTATTGCTATATAGCCTTCACATGATTTTACAAGATCTCTTATCTCTACATACTCATCATCTGTGTGAGCTATGCTCTCCCTTGAGGGGCCGAAGCCTATGGTAGTTATCCCCCTTCTCCCGGCGCTCTCACTCCCATCTGTGCAGAATGAGTACCTCGATAGCTTTAGATCAGCGTTTATGCCATTTAAAGCATCAAAGCTCTTCTTCACAAGATCGTTCTCTTCGCTCACTTTCCATGCAGGAAAAAACTTCCTGGCGCTTATGTCCCTGCCAGTGTATGTCTTAGAGGATCCCTCTGCTATCGTTATCGTTGTATCACCCTCTTTTATAAAAGAGCGCATATGCTCTATTACCCCTATCTCGTCCTCCCCAAGCATAAGCCTCCTGTCAAATGTTGCCCTGCACCTGTATGGAATGACAGAGGCTCCCGGGTATGGACAGGATATTATGTCTGTCAGCTCAATCACAGCATTACCCAAAAATTGATCCTCCGGCAGCTTGAGATCTCTTATCCTTTCTATAACCGGCATCATCTCATAGACCGCATTCACCCCTTTTTCCGGGTTAGAGGAGTGAGCCGGAATGCCTTTTGTTTCAACAACGATCTCAGCTCTACCTCTCTGCCCTATATTCAGGTTGAGCTCTGTTGATTCCCCAAGGACAACAAGATCCGGCTTCATATTGTCTAAAGCTTTACCAAAGAGTATCCCCTCGAACATCTCCTCCATAGGGACGCAGACAACATTGAGCTTGCCGGAGATCTCAGCCATGCTTGCCCCATAGATCATAGCGCTGAGGGCCCCCTTCATATCGCTTGTCCCCCTTCCGTATATCCTGTTACCTTCAACCCTTCCTTCAAAAGGCCCGTGCTTCCACTCTTTTTCATCAGCGGTAACGGTATCCATATGCCCTTCAAACACGATGTTTCTACCATCCCCCTCATCTATCTCGCCTATCACATTGCCCCATTCATCAATGCGCGATTTATACCCCAGATCCCTCATTGTGTCCCTTATGAAGTACGCTATCTCTCTCTCATCGCAGGAATAGCTCCTTATCCCTACGAGATCTCTGCACAACCTCACAAGATAGCTATCATTTATTCTCCTGCTCATCCTTACTCCCCCATCACCTGTAGCAGAACAGCGCACTTTGCGAACAAGCCATTCTCTGCCTGCTGATATATCACAGAGCGCTCGGAGTCCATGAGATCATCATCTGCCTCATAGCCCCGTAGCACAGGCAGAACGTGGGTTATTACAGCATCTTTATCCATGAGATCCATATCCCCCTTTTTCAGCCTCCATTCCTTATACGGCTCATATGCCTTTTTTTCTTCTTCCCATGTCTTTGCATAGCCCTCTTCAGCTATTCTT
Organism: Thermoplasmatota archaeon; assembly: GCA_034190325.1. Taxonomy (GTDB): domain Archaea; phylum Thermoplasmatota; class UBA186; order UBA287; family UBA287; genus UBA287. The sequence continues at coordinate 7,406 of JAXHST010000086.1, read as the reverse complement.
CTGGTTATCCACGATCTCGGGAAGACAACGCTTGCCCCATTTAGCGCTTTTTGCCTGTCATCTGTGATCTCGAACTTTGCTCCAGAAGCTCTGGCATTTCGCTCTATCATCTTTATAATATTTTCTGGCAGCTCAAACCCTTTCGGGTGAGCTATAGAAACATCCATCCCGAGCCTTGTGGCCAGAAGCGCATCCCCATCTATGCTACAATAGCCCCTCGGCACATCAGCATAAGCCCATGTTATTGCAAACTTTCTGCTCTTTAAAGAAGCAAATCTCTCTTTCACCGTCATCAGATCCGCAAGAGCCTGGGTGGGATGGAACATGTCATCAGCCATGTTTATCACAGGCTTCTCAGAGTGCTCTGCAAACTCTCTAAGAATTTTGTTTCCCTCCCCATAGACAAAATCTGTGGCATGATCCAGGAGCCTTATGCCCAGGGCATCTCCATATAGCTCATACATCTTTGCTACATCCTTCCTGCTCTCTCCCTCTCCTTCCCTCGTCATCGATGAGCTCACATGCTGCGCATGCCCGCCTAACAACGTCATCGCGCTCTCGAAGGCGCTTCTGGTGCGTGTTGAAGGCGCATAAAAAAGCATTATGAGTGTTTTTTTCAGAAGAGGGCTAAAAGACAAAAAGCTCCCGTTTTTGTGCATGCTCTTTATCTCCTCGGCAAGCTCTATGGTCTCTTCTATCTCCTTTACGCCCCAATCCTGTAAGGTTATGAGATCCCTACCTCTGAGTTCGGGCACCATGTGCTTAACCTCAGGTACAGACATAGATATAAGAAGGGATATCTCTCTAATCTAACTTTCTGCAATCAATAGAGAAGTGTCATTATACCATAAGATAGCCCTATGGATAAGACCGGTGAAATGATCCATATTGCGATTATCTGTGCGATCGCTCTCAAGCTAACCTTTCCCCTGCCCTTTGCCGCCCCCACACCAAACAGGCTCATGGTGTAGAAGTGCGCGGCAGGAGCAGGAAGGCCCATAAAGCTCATAGCCATGAGCGCCACTGCAGCAACAAGCGATGAAAAAAGCCCGCTAACCGCATCTATCTCTGTTACATCCTTCCCAAGCTTCTCCATGGTTCTACCACTGAAAATAAAACCCCCGGCTATCAGGGATATCCCACCAAAAAAAAGCGCAAATGGTATTGAGATCGTGCCCAGTAGAGGGAATACGGAGTTTCCTACATTATTGGCGCCCATCGAAAATGCAAAGAAGCATCCTACAGCTATGAGAAGAGCTTTCTTATAGGGAATCCTTGGAGTTTTTAGCTCGAAGGCACGTGTTGACGCGTAGGAGATAAAAAAGCAGATAAAAGCGCCGACGATCCATGAAGCATAGAAATCAAGCAGACTTCTAGAGATAAGAGAGCCGAAGAAAATTCCTATTCCTGCTATCGCACCCGTACTCATCTCGCTTGTGGAGAGAGGCACTTTTACCAGATTAGCTATCAGAACACATATAAGAAGGGAGATGAGCGCTACTGCCCCAAGCATTGGATCTATTGCCCCAATAAGATTCTTGTTGAGGTTCTGTGCAACGCCTTTTCCGGCAAGAACTGCTCCCAGGAAAATAAAAAGCGCATAGAACAGCAGGGCTCTCTTCCTGGAGATCACGCCAGCTCCGAATGGTGCTGCCATGACATACGTGCAGTTGCCCCCTATCATTATGCCGCTTATAAATGAGAGAACAAAGAGAACAGGCATGATGTCCATATCACACCCATACAGTTATCTTATCATACCATACTCCATAATCATCACCCCAGAAATCTATTTTTCCTGTTATCAGAAGGGTCGCATCCTGCTTCGCTCTGGCCTCTATGTATGCAAAGTACCTGTGCCCCTGTGTCAGGGTAGCATTCACAGTTGCTGTTAAGTTCTGAGCTATCTCCTCTTTCGTTGCGTTCCTGTAGATCACCTGTGTGCCATAGCTCTCACCTGTTGTGAGATCTCTGATACCCGCTATAACCTCAAATGATCCTGAAGTGAGAGCATTATCTATCATACCCCTCATTCCCACATTAAACTCAACCTGAACTTTTGCGCTCCCGCTCTTCATCGGAGAAGGAAAGCTTGCCCCAACTGTTGAATTGGCAAAGAACAGACCCGCAGAGCCTGGAGACAGCCCAACCTTCACCATTCTCTTTTCCGGATAATACCCCGCATTGAATAAAAGCGCATCGCTGGAGCTCCCTTCAAGCGCCTTCAGCTCCTTTTTTCCCTCTGTTGCATAATCTATATCCATTATCTTTGTTCTCGGTGCTCTGAGAGGGAATCTACCCACAGGCACATTTGAACCGAAGAGCGTTTCAGCAGCGGTCCTGAGAGAACAGCTATCATTCCCGTACGTCGTTACGTAATTCTTTATCTCTGGATAGTAAAAGACATCCATCGGGAAGCCTAAAGAAAGGATTATAAGCCTGTCTCCAAGCTCTGAGGTAAGCTGTGGTATCAACATTCTTCCTTTGTCCCCCTCTATGCAGAGCACCATATAATCCTTCAGCTCGTATGTGTCGTAACCATAAAAAGAGACATCCTCTCTTAGCTTTTTGATCTCGGACATGAGCTTTTCATTATCTGTTATCACACCTGCGGTTTTGTCCTGGGGTATGGGAACTTTATCCCCCATGACAAGGGATATGGCGCTTCTGGCAACCCTCGCAGGTGTATCGCTATCCGCTTTTGCATTTACAGGTAACTTCTCTGAAAGAGCTGCTGCTCTCCCAACAGCGCTCTGTATGTCTGCTCCCCCATCAACTGCGCTTTTTATGCCAGCCTTTGCCTCCTCTACACCGGTGCTTCTTATCTGAACCATATCATAGCCTGAGAGAACAGCGTCTTTAACGCTCTGCTCAACATTTTCTGTTATGAGAGGTGTTATTATCGCCCCCTCAAATCCTGCGTCTCTGAGAGGTTTTATGGCATTTTTATCATCCATCACCAGCCCATCAATACCCAGGACACAGCCCACTTTTTCTTCTGTCATGTTGGATGCTATCCCTATGCACCTCAAACCTCCGTCTCTAACCCCCTTTGCAAACGATCTGGCAAGTCTACAAACCAGGGCGCTATCAGAGCCAAATGCTCTGGCTCCTATGGTAGTATCCTTGCTTGTTATGTTATCGAATCGTAAACCATAGAGCAGAGTTACGTTGAGCGCTGAGAGCTCGGATGCGACGTAAAGCCCTCCACTGTAAGCCAGACTCTCAGAGTTTGTTGCTCCTATGGCAAGATATGATGGAAAATCAAGAAAATTCATGTAATCCGCTGCCACAGCACCTGAGGCTTCTGTTAGATTCTTTTCTACAAGGTTTATGCCTGAAGTTTTTAGAGGCACATCGCTCCTTACAAAAAGGATCTTTTCAATAGCACTCTCCGAGTTAATGGTGCTCTCCTGAGCAAAAGATACGGTGATGAGCAGCAGTGCCGCAAAAAAAACCTTCCTCATAAATTACCTTATGTAATCTTTGCTATTTGTTTTTTTCTTAGCGCCCATAGAAAGGACTATAGCCGAATGCAGGAGAGATGCTCTGTCAGGAAGCCTCAGAGATCGTGTACGCTACTGAAGTGACAGGATATGAATGGCAGAGAAGATGACTGAAAAAGCCTGAACTATGCTAATTGCTTACTTACATTTTATCAAGCTTTTCTTCAATGCTGCTGAGATATGGTATGGGGCTGTGCTCATGCACGTGCTTTGTTATCCTGTCCTTTACCCTGTACGGGTTTTCAACACCGAAGAGCTGATAGTAGCTTCTTACCCTTGGTTCCTGGGTGTTCTTGCTTCCCCCGCCAAACACCCCGAAAAATCCTTTGCTGCCAGCACCCGCTCCAGCACCTGCAAATGTGCCTGTGTTTCCTAAACCGAAGCCTGACTGCGTGATGGGCACAACGTTTCCAAAATTGAATATCCTGCCCAGAACAGATTGCTCAACGGAGATGTCTGAGAGTTTTTCATAAAAGATCTCCCTCGTCTTACGCGAGATAAAACGCCTCTTCATGATTATTCTCTCATTTGTTATATAGTAGGTATGGCTGTCTGCATAAGCGGTCACGAAAATTAAAACGGCAACACCGCACAGCACTGAGAACAGAGGAAAGAAGAGAGCAGAATGGATTGCAACCGTTGTGCTGATGTATATCCCGAGAGCAGCAACCAGAGCGTTAGCTACAAGCGGGAGTCTGCTCATGAACTCAAGGGAAAGAAGAAAACCTGCAAGCACAAAAATAGCAAAAAAAACGATGCTGCCAAAAGCGCTGGCACTTATCGGCAGGCTGGAGGCAAAAGAGGTAAAAGAAGGCCAGTTGAACAACTCCCACAGCGCGTAGGCTAAAAGGGCGTAGAGGACAGCCACAGAGTAATGCTTTATGAAAGCCATCTTTGCGGGCTTCAGCTCCATCTCTATCTTCTCTCCATCAAGAAGTTTCACATGGTTATTCCGATTTGTAGGATATATAGATTTCTATGCATGGGGCTATTTTATTCCGTGTTAAAGCATTCTGATAGCAACCTTACCGGCGCTATTTGCTCTCTCCCTTCCACTCCATCAGATATCCGGACCTGGTGAGAGGACAGGCTATGGATGGATGTGCTGCTATCTGGGCGTATACGATAATGAGGGCAGGTGCATAACGATATCCATGGTAATTGACTAGGAAAAATGTGCAAGGAAGGCTGGCGGGGACTTCGCAGAATACCAGAGGCTGATGAAAGAAGCGCGTGATAGAATAGAATCTCTGGGGAAAAAGATAGAGTCAAGGAAGCACACAGCTATAAATATGCGAAAAACACATTATGAGTATGTTTGAGGAAAAGCTGGAAGAGCTCAGTAACGCCTGCGGTATAGCCGGGAGAGAGGGAGCTGTCAGAGATATAATAAAAAGGTACGGGAACTTTTGTGAAGACAACGCAGGAAACCTTTACACAAAGAAGGGCAAGGGTAAAAAACTCATGCTGGTAGCGCACATGGATGAGGTGGGTTTTATGGTCAAACA
>JAXHST010000086.1:0-2292 GCA_034190325.1 Thermoplasmatota archaeon | reverse complement strand
TAATAAAAAGGTACGGGAACTTTTGTGAAGACAACGCAGGAAACCTTTACACAAAGAAGGGCAAGGGTAAAAAACTCATGCTGGTAGCGCACATGGATGAGGTGGGTTTTATGGTCAAACACATAGATGAAGAAGGCTTCATCCGATTTGAGAAGGTTGGGGGCATAGAGGATTCTCTGCTTGAGGGCACAGAGGTTGTTTGTAACGGTTTAAGAGGGGTTATAGGAAGCTATCCCCCGCACGTAAAAGAAAAGGTCTCAGGTAAAGAGATCTTTATGGACTTTGGCTTTTCGTCAAAAAAAGAGGCTGAAGAAGAGGGAATGAGGATAGGGATACCCATCTACTTTGCTACGCGTTTTTCATCCAGAGGCAAAACGATGGCTGGCAAAGCTTTTGATGACAGGATAGGATGTTCGATCATTCTTGAGCTCATTGAGCGGATAGGTGAGCCCGTTTATGAAACATACTTTGCTTTTTCAACACAGGAAGAGGTGGGAGCCAGGGGAGCGAGGGTTCTGGTAGAAGAGATAAAACCTGAGTGTGTGATAGCTCTGGAGGGGACAACCGCAGCGGATGTGCCGGGAATAAGGGAGAGCGACGTGCCTGCGTCCATGGGCAAAGGTCCGGCGATAACAGTCATGGATAAGAGCCTGATTGCTGATGAAGATCTTGTAGATAGGCTCATCGGGTGCGCTGATAGATATCAGATAAAGAGGCCCGCTTATGGCGGGACTGATGCGGGCGTGGCCTTCGGATCGAGGGCAACTGTGTGCTCCATACCCTGCAGGTACATACATGCACCTTTGAGCATAGCGAGAAAGGACGATGTTGAAGACGCTTTAGTCATGCTGGAGAGATTTCTGGCGCAGGAGTAGCGCAGCGCCCCATGTTCTTCTTCCCGTCTCTCAAGGATCTCTGATTGAACTCCACACCTATGACAGCTCCCTCCACAGCCTGTGTGATCTCTGGATGACCGTTACTGTGCCGGCGATTATAAAATAGATCATCAGGATGTCTAGTGGGGTTAACGAAGCTATAACAAAAGCTGGCTGTATTATGGAAAATATAGTTAAAAGGATCACCCTGTCAGCTCTGCCGAGGAGCCCCCCATAATCTCTTTTACCGGATAGAGCCTGTGCCTCTACGCCGAGGTAGCTTATGATCAGCACCGTTACCATAGCTATAAACGCCAGATAAAAATTGCAGTTAAAAGCCACGCCGAGAAGGATGACGCTGTCAGCGTACCTGTCAAGGATGTGGTCTAACATATCGCCCTTCTTTGAGGCTTTTCCCTGCGCCCTCGCAACAGAGCCGTCCATGCCATCAAAGAAGCCATTGAGCAGAACGGCTATAGCCGCAGGTAAAAGCATATTCTCTATATAGAGCAAGAGAGCGATAAGAGCAAAAACAAAGGCTGTTATGGATATGACGTCGGGCGAAACCTTTATGTGAAGGGCAATTCTGTCAAAAAGAGGATTGATCTTACCTCTCAGCCTATCCAGAACCATATCTTATCAATACCCCTCCAGTATGTATGAGGAGAAATCTACCTTACCCGGGGCATACTTTCTCTTATCTACCCCGCCCTTTATGATCTCTTCAACCCGATCAGCAACCTCTCTTATGCTCATCCCGCTGGTATCAACCTCATAAACCGCCTTGCCCCTCTCAAGAGACTCTATGGTGATAACATCCATCGCTTCTGCCTCTGCGTTCTCCTTCACCTTTTTCTCAGAATAACCCCTGGCTCTGAGCCTTTCCTCTATCAGTGAAGGATCAGCTCTCAGCACTATGATGGCATCAACGTCAAGCTCATGAGCTAGATGCCCGACAACTATGTCTGGCTTCGACCTCAGTTTTACCTTCTCAACATCAACTATCCTGCTATCTGCCTCTGCGTCATAACCAGATACAGCACCCGCTGATAGATCTTCGAACCTAACCACATCATAACCCCTGCCCTCAAGCTCACCTGCCACAGAGCTCTTCCCAGACCCGGGGACTCCAGTTAAAGCGTAGATCACATTTGATGTAAAGAATGGAGCAAATAAAAAGTTAACTGAATTGAAGAACAAAAATGATAAGGTATGAGAGCTATGGGAAAGAGTGGATAGCACAGGGATAGCTGATAGGATTGCAAAAGAGCTTGAGGATGAAGATGCTGATGTCAGTGATGAAAATTTTTTTGCCATTGAGCAAAAACCTGGCAGAGCATCCTTCATCGATGGCAGCAGCTATGAGCTATTGAGCACCCCCTCAAAAGATTTTTACCTGATAAGGATAGCAGTTGAG
>JAXHST010000085.1:0-3351 GCA_034190325.1 Thermoplasmatota archaeon | reverse complement strand
CAGGTGCAAAGGTTTTTGAGATAAGGACAATGGAGGCAAGCCTTGAAGATGTATTTTTAAAGCTCACAGGGGTGAAAAAATGAGCACTAAAAGAATAGCATTTGTCAGCAATAAAGGAGGCACAGGAAAAACCACAGCCTGCGTCAATGTGGCTGCATGCCTGAAAGAAAAAAAAGTACTGGTTATAGATTTAGATCCAATAGCAAGCACAACTTCATATCTTGGGGTAAAACCAGAGGAGTTTGGAGAATACTCCATGCAGGCTGTAGCTAGAGGGGAGAAAGAGATAGAGGATGTTATATTCGAGGTAGAGAATGCAGGTATACACCTGGCCCCATCGCATAGAGGAGGGATATTCGACAGGATAAAAAAAGGTTTTTTGGCAAAGGAAATAAAAAAGATTGATAGCTATGATTTCATAATGATAGACACGCCCCCTGGTTTTGATGAGATGCCTAAAGAGGCTATAGCAGCATGTGATATCCCTATTGCGGCCCTCAATGAGTCTATTTTTACTGCAGAGAACCTTCCGCTATTGAAAGAGTTTGCAGGCAAAGAGGGAAAAATAATAAAGTATGCAATATTGTCTACGGTTAACCGAAGATCAAAGACCTCAAAGGAGGTGATAGATGCGCTGTCAAAGGAGTTTGAGAGATCATTCATTGTACCATTTGACAAAAGGGTTCCACAATCACAGGCCTTTGGAGAGCCTTTGATCTATTTGAAGAGAAGCAAGGCTTTGAAGTGCTACATGAGCATAGCTGAATTTCTTGCAGGAGGTGTATGATGGTTGAGATAAGGAGAGAGAGCAGGGTGAAGAGGGTAGCCGACAAAGAGAGAAATAAGAAAAAGGAATTAGCCCTTGAAAGGTATGAAAAGATAAAGAAAGAGTATGAAGAGTTGATGGCAGAGGTTGAGGATAATGGCAAAGAAGAAAAGTCCTGAAGAGCTGATGATTGAGCTGGAGGATGGAGCAGAAACAGTTATAGCAGGGATAAGAACACTCATCAATGAAATAAAGGATCTTGAGATTAAGAAAAAAGAGATAGAGAAAGAGGTAAATCAAAGTGATGAGATCAGAGAGACTCTGGAGAGAAAGAGGGAAGAGATAGAGACGCTGCGCGAGGAAAAAGAGAAGCTGTTGGAGGAAGAGCACAAAGCTGAAAATGAAGAGAAGAGGATAGAAGAGGAAGAGAGCAGATTTGAAGCTTTAGAGAAAGAGTTTGAAGAGCTTAATTCTGAGCTTGAGAGAATGCCCTTAGAAGATGAAAGGGTTGGGGAAGCAAGAGAACTTGCAGATGAGATCAGAGAGACTCTGGAGAGAAAGAGGGAAGAGATAGAGAAGCTGCGCGAGGAAGGGCACAAAGCCGAGAATGAGGAAGAGGGAAAAAAGGAAGAGAGCAGATTTGAAGAAATAACTGAAAGCTCCGAAACAGTTGTAAGCTCAGCGGATCTCGATATGATAAAGAGGGAGATAAACGCAAAGAAGAGATCCTTAGGCGCAAAAAAGAAGAGCCTTAAAAATAAGATGAGAAAGTTGGATGAGCTCAGGGCTCAGCTTTAATTAGCTCTTCTACCCTCTTTTTGACCATCTGAAAGATCTCAGAGGCCCTTTCCCGGCTCCTGGACTCTGCGAAGATCCTCACTATATCTTCAGTTCCTGATTTGCGCACCAGGAAGTTTCCGTCTTTTAAGTAAACTCTCACGCCATCCATGTCCATAATCCTCTCTATCCCCTCTATTTTATGGAGCTCTTCTCTGAACCCTCGCTCCAATTCTTCTTTATTTTTCGTTTTTATGCTGTCTTTTATTATGTAATACCTTGGTAGCTCATCTATGAGCTCAGAAAGGCTTTTTTCGCTCTTAGCCAATATCTCTAGCACATAGGCTATGGTCATGCCGCCATCCCTGCAATATTGGTGCTCCGGGAATATTATGCCTCCCGTCTCCTCCGGCGCTATTATGCCTCCCACCTCTTTGAGCTTCCTTGCCATTTCTATAGGGCTGACCTTGGTTAAAACAAGCTTACTTTGATTCTCTCTAACTACATCCTCTATTGCCTGCGAAGAATTTATTGCTGTGACAACCGTGCCCTTTTTCTCCTTTAGCTTTTCCCTTGTCACCAGAGCGGCTATCTGATCCCCGAAGAGGTAGTTTGTTTTATCATCTATGAATATCGCTCTATCTGCATCACCATCGTGCGCTATGGTAAGATCAGGTGATATAGCCTTTGCGATCTCCAGGGTTTCTTTCAGGTTATCTCTTTTTGGCTCTGATGGATGCGCAGGAAAGAGACCGTCAGGATGGGAATTGAGTGATATAACTCTGCAACCGAGCTTGTCGAGAAGGTAAGGAGTAGTACAGCTCGCAGCACCATTCGAACAATCGAGCAGCACAGTAAAATGTTTTTTTCTTATGGCAGCAACATCAACATGTTTCAGTATTGCATCTATGTAGACCCTCGGAGCATTATCTATTGAAGTTAAGGTTCCAAAATCCTTCCACGAAACCCTTCGAAAGTTCTTTGAAAAGAATACGCTCTCAAAGTGCTCTTCCTCTGTTCTGGAAAGCTCTGTTCCGTCTTTGCTTATAACTTTTACACCATTATACTCCGGAGGATTGTGGGATGCTGTAACCATTATTCCTGCATCAGCCCCATAGTGCTTCACACCATATTGAAGTGCCGGCGTAGGAACCATGTGGAGATTGTAGACGTCACAACCTCCAGATATGAGGCCTGCAATTATGCTGTGCTTTATAAAACCGCTAGAGGTCCTGGGATCCTGAGCGACAACAATAAGCCCCCCATTGGTGTAGGTTGCCAGAGTCAGGCCTATCTGAGACGCAAACTCCGTGGTAAAAAGCTCATTAGCTACACCCCGTATCCCATTGGTTCCGAACAGCTTCATAAAGGGTATCTGATGTCTGGTTTTTAATTGTTCCGTTTATCTTCAACGCTACCTATTTTCTTTTCTTCAACCCTGTTATCTACATCTCTGGCTATCCTGGAGCTTATAGGCCCTATGTAATTCTCGAAGTACATCACAAGAAAATTATACATATCCTTCTCTTTCTCTTTTTCTGTCTCTTTCTCTGCGGGATAGCTCTTTTTATAGTCCTCCATCCCATATTTGTATATCGTCATGGTGCTCTCCCCTATGAGCTGTGATACCCCCTCCAGAAAAGGCAGGAGCTTTTTCTGATCCCCTATGCTTTTCTTTATGTCCGGCACTCCTGTTATTTTTTTCAGGGACACGAAGCAGAAGACAAAAGCGGTGATAAAAAGCATAACTGTAAAAACAATGCGGACAACGTTAGCGCTCTCGGCATAAGCGGGCGTTAGTGTTATGG
>JAXHST010000084.1:0-2085 GCA_034190325.1 Thermoplasmatota archaeon | reverse complement strand
AAAAATGATAAGGTATGAGAGCTATGGGAAAGAGTGGATAGCACAGGGATAGCTGATAGGATTGCAAAAGAGCTTGAGGATGAAGATGCTGATGTCAGTGATGAAAATTTTTTTGCCATTAAGCAAAAACCTGGCAGAGCATCCTTCATCGATGGCAGCAGCTATGAGCTATTGAGCACCCCCTCAAAAGATTTTTACCTGATAAGGATAGCAGTTGAGAGGTTTGACGGAGGAAAGAGGTTGCAAGAAACCCTGGAGGACTTTCTGTGCATAGCCAATGGCAATGAAACAAAGATTATAGGTCATGATGGAGAGGAAGAGATAAACTCCTCATCGATGGATATGAGCAGGAGCCTGCTGGAGTGGAGGAGCGCTGAGGAAGAGAATGGCACTGTGCTCATTGACGGCTCACTTGAGAGCCCTTTTTTTGACACGCCAAAAACAGAATCGATGTGCGGGGTTATGAAGAGCAGCAGAGTAAACACAAGAAGAATGGCGAAAAGGGCAAAAGAGCTAGAGTTTAGCACATGGGCATATGAGATCAATAAAGATGATTTTGTCTGCAGGCTGCACAGCTTTACAAACCTTGTTTTCGAGGTTCAGACAGAAGACAGGGACAATCTAGCATACGCCGCATATTATTCAAGCGATCCCCTTATACCGGGCTATCCTTTTGGTCTGGTGGAGGCCCACAGAAGGGCAAAGATAGACAGCAGAGAGGTAAAGGAGCTGCGGGCTCTGCTGTATGCAAAGGGCATAAATTATGTAGAACTGCACGATTTCCTGGAGGGATAATGATAGTCGGACAGATAGTTGATGGTAACAGCGAGAGGATCGTTATAAGAAAGGATAGCGATGCCGCTCTGGAGCTGGGCTCTCTCATTGCCTGTGAGGAAAAGGATGGCGCAACAATCTATCAGGTTTATAATCTGATGCACGGAAGCCAGCTCTCGAAACAGAGCATAGAATTCATGGCCGGGATGATGAGCGAGGGGCATGGGTTTGAAATATTTGAAAGGAGCCTGCGCAACTACATACTGGCGGAGGCAAAGCCTCTGATAAGGAGCGATAACAGGATCCCCAAGAAGCTGCCGGAGCTACTGACAGAGGTGAGGGATGTCGAGAGCAAAGATTTCTCTTTCCTTGAGGAGAGGGATCTTTTTATAGGGTATCTGAGAAATGGAAGCAGAACAATAAGGGAGAGAAGAGTGTGCCTGGATGGAAAAAACGCTCTGACACACCACATACTCATATCCGCAACCACGGGAAGGGGGAAAAGCAACCTGGTTAAGGTGATGCTCTGGGATCTTCTTGATAAAGACTATTGCGGTGTTCTGGTGCTGGATGCTCATGACGAGTACTACGGCCGGAACTCTACAGGATTAAAAGATAAAGATGGGGGCACAAAGCCTCTCTACTACTCAATAGCCCCTATGCGCGGCAGGAGCACCCTGGTCTTCAATCTCTCTTCAATAAAGCCAGGCCACCTTGAGAGCGTCAGCGAATTTTCGCAGGCACAGCATGAAGCCATGTACACTATATATTCAAGGTTTAAAGAGAGGTGGCTCGAATGGCTACTGAGCTTTGATGAGAATAAATTGAGCAACAGAGAAAAAGAGAGGGGAATGGTACACGGTATAAGGATAGAAACGATCCTTGTCCTCATAAGAAGGCTGAGCATAATAATTGATAGCGGGGTATTTTCTAAAGATGTCGGTAAAGCGACTCTGAAAGACATATGCAATGCTCTGGAGAATGGTGAAAAGGTGATAATAGACACATCCGAAATATCCGCTGCGCAGGAGCTTCTGATAGGGAATATGATAGCGGATGAGATGCTGTACAGATATAAAAAGTATAAGATGGATGACACGCTGAAGGAAAAGCCTGTGGTGGCGTTCATAATTGAAGAAGCACCGAGGGTTCTCAGCGAAGCAACAGGCATTTTTCCAACCATAGCCAGAGAGGGGAGAAAGTTCGGTATAGGGTTGATAGCCATAACACAGATGTGCAGTCTAATACCCAGAGAAATACTCGCAAACATGAACACGAAGATAATCATGGGAACAGAGATGAATTCAGAGA
>JAXHST010000083.1:0-19000 GCA_034190325.1 Thermoplasmatota archaeon | reverse complement strand
ATAACGCTGGCATGGCACACGCCAATATCAAGAAAGCCACCGCTCTACGGCGTGTCTGTTAGTCCCAGAAGATTTTCCTACGGGATCATAAGGGAAGGAAAAGAGTTTGCGCTGAACTTTGTCAGTTTTGATTACTGGGAGATGGTGCACTATTGTGGCACTCACAGCGGTAAAAAAGAGGACAAGATCGCAAATGCTAACATATCCCTAGAAGGCTGCAAAGCTATAGGCACAAATAGCATAGCTCAGGCATATGCTGTTTTGGAGTGCACGCTATATGATGAAAAAAAGTTGGGCGATCACACGCTGTTCGTGGGAGAGGTAAAGCGCGCTGCTGTTGATAATGATCTCTGGGATGGCAGGAGGCTCAAGGGGGTTAAGCCTGTCTATCAGCTTGGTAGCTATACCTACGTTACAATCGATAGCTCAAGTGAGATCTATCCATAAATGCACATACATAATCTATATAGAAATTTATATATAGGAGGAACGACATAACAGATATTCTGTTCCGAAGGGAAAAACTTGCTTTTTTAATGCGAGCCCCTCACCATTTCTCCCCTTCGGAATATTGTTTTTACTCCGGATACCTCACATCATAGCGCATGAGATCTTCAGCTATTGTTGTGTTTGGGAATATCTTTATAGCTTCCTTCTCAAGTGTCTTTCCCACCCCATACCTTCCGCTTATGTGGGTTAGAAACAGCTTTTTGGCATGAGCGAGCCTGGCTATCTTTGCCGCATCGGTTGCGGTAGAATGCTTGAATGTTTCAGCACCACTTCTCTCTTCCTCCGAGAACGTTGCCTCATGTATAAGAACATCGCACTCTTTTGCTAAGGATGATAAAGGCTCAAAGTATGCGGTATCACCACTATAACATATCTTTCTCCCCTTCCTTGGGGGGCCTAGAACAGCATCCGGCTCTATTCTCTTTCCATTCCATATTACGCTTTCACCATTCTGAAGTTTTCTATACAATGGCCCCTCAGGTATACCCAGCTCTTCAGCTCTCTGGAGATTGAATCTTCCTTTCCTCATTGGCTCCTCTATGCAAAATGATAGAGAATTTTTGCAGTGGTTGTTCTCTATGGTTTTTATTGTATATTTGCCCAGATCTAAAGTGTCTTTATCTCCAACCTCACAGACCATTATATCAAAACCCAATCTGAAATAGCCAGGTTCAAGCACATGTTCTACCAGCTCTTTTGTCCCTTTTGGTCCTATTATCTCTATGCTTTTTTCCCTGCTGTTCAGATTCATAGTCTGCAGCAAACCAGAGAGGCCCATGTGGTGGTCACAGTGAAAATGGCTTATTATTATTCTTTCCACGCTCATGAAGCTCACATTGCACCGCATCATCTGTCTCTGTGTTCCTTCACCGCAGTCAAGGAGGCATATGGAGCCATCATCAAATCGCAGAGCTACAGAGGGCAAGCCCCGGAATACTGTAGGCGCTCCTGCAGACGTTCCAAGGAATACAAGCTCCATAGCCTGTAATGTTCCTCGAAGATAAATAATATATTGATGCTTTAGCAATGCAATATCAGAAATTTTTTTATTCAGATACCTCATTCCTTATACTACAGGCTCCCGTAGTGTAGTCCGGCCAATCATCTCGGCCTCTCGAGCCGAAGACTCGGGTTCAAAACAGCCCTTTCGCAGAAAGCGCTGTGCGGAAAGGCGTGGAAATCCCGACGGGAGCACCTTCTTATTATATCTATATACGTTTATCCTGGTCCATCCATAATTATATAAAACATAAAAAGCATTCTCTTTTTGAGGGTGAAAAGATGATAAAGGTAGGAGTAAACGGGTTTGGCAGAATCGGTAGAAATGTCCTCAGGGCTGCGATATCCCGGGAGGATTACGGTAGAGATCTTGAGATAGTAGCTGTCAATGACCTCATGGATATAAAGACACTTGCTTACCTGCTGAAGTATGATAGCGTTTTCGGGCCGTTGAACCATAAGGTAGAGGCAAGAGAGAATGCGATAGTGGTTGATGGCAGAGAGATAAAGGTAACAGCAGAGAAGGATCCTGAAGTTCTACCATGGAGCTCTATGGGTGTTGATGTTGTGATAGAGTCTACTGGAATATTTAGGGATAGAGATGGAGCGAGCAAGCATCTAAGGGCTGGAGCGAGGAAGGTGATAATTTCAGCCCCTGCAAAGGAGCCAGACATAACGATAGTAATCGGTGTTAACGATAAGAGCTATGATAAGAGCAGGCACAACATAATATCCAATGCTTCATGCACCACAAACTCTTTAGCTCCACCTGTTAAGGTTCTTGATGAGTTCTGCGGCATAGAGAGCGGTTTCATGACAACAGTTCATGCCTATACCAATGATCAGAACCTTCATGATTTTCCGCATAAGGATCTCAGAAGGGCCAGAGCTGCGGCAGTATCAACTATACCGACAACCACAGGGGCTGCAAAGGCTGTGGGTGAAGTGTTGCCACATCTAAAGGGAAAGATGACAGGGATATCCTTAAGGGTGCCTGTGATCGATGGATCCATAACAGATTTTGTTGCTGCTGTCAGAGAACCTAAGAGCGTGGAGGAGATAAACGCTGCATTCAGGAGAGCAAGCGAGAATGAGCTTAAGGGAATAATGGATTACACAGAAGAGCCCATAGTCTCCAGAGACATAATAGGGAATCCCTACTCCGCAACGATAGATGGTCTCAGTACGATGGTTGTTGGCAACCTTGTAAAGTTCCTCTCATGGTATGACAATGAGTGGGGTTACTCAAACAGGCTTGTGGATCTAATAAAGATCGTGGCGTGATACCATGTTCTTCACTCTCGATGATTTTGACGTAAATGAAAAAACAGTGCTTGTGAGGGTGGATATAAATAGCCCTCTTGACCCAAAAACTCTGGAGATAATTGATACAACGAGAATGGAAGCATGCGCTCAGACGATAAAGGAGCTCTCCGATAGGGGAGCAAAGGTTGTTGTGCTGGCGCATCAGGGCAGGCCCGGGGAGTGGGACTTTGTGCCACTGGATAAGCATGCAAAAGCTATGGGCAATATTCTCGGTAAAAGCGTCAGATATGTTGATGACATCTTCGGGCAGAGGGCAAAAGAAGCCATAAATGCTATGATGCCCGGGGATATAATCGTGCTTGGCAATGTCAGGGGCTATAAGGAAGAGACAGCAAAGAAGAGCGCGGAAGAGCTCTCTAAATGCGATATGGTAAGGGAGCTGAGTTCTTTAGCTGACTACTTTGTTAACGACGCTTTCGCTGCTGCGCACAGAGCGCAGGCCTCTCTCGTCGGTTTCCCCCATGTGCTGCCTTCGATGGCTGGCAGGCTCATGGAGAGGGAGTTAAAAACCCTGAGCAAGGTCTTTGAAAACCCCGAGAGGCCAACGCTCTTCTTCTTTGGCGGAGCAAAATTTGATGATGCGATAACCATGATCGAAAAGCTGAAGGAAAAGGGGATAGCGGATCACACAGCTATGGTCGGTCTTGCCGGCGAGGCTTTTGTTGCTGCAAAGGGCATAAATTTTGGCAAAACAATGGAGCTCCTGAAGGGTGATTTTGAGAGGGCAAAGAAGCTTATAGATGAGAGCATACTTCTTCCTGTTGATTTTGCCTATGCAAAGGAAGGAAAAAG
Organism: Thermoplasmatota archaeon; assembly: GCA_034190325.1. Classification (GTDB taxonomy): domain Archaea; phylum Thermoplasmatota; class UBA186; order UBA287; family UBA287; genus UBA287. The sequence goes on along the minus strand of JAXHST010000083.1, from coordinate 15,373 downwards.
GGTAGAGGTCTCTATAGAAGCTTTGCCCGTAGATGAGATAGTTTATGACATTGGGCAGAAGAGCATAGAGCTTTTCAATAGCCATATAAAAGAGGCAAAGACGATAGTCGTTTCTGGTCCTGCCGGAAAGTTTGAGGATAACCTCTTCATCAAAGGAACAAAGGAGCTCTTCGAGGCAATAGCGGAGGGCAAAGCTTTTTCGCTCGCAGGCGGAGGTCACACCACAGCAGCCCTTAAAAAATTGGGCCTGGAGTTCTCATATGTGAGCACGGGCGGAGGTGCTCTTGAAGCCTTCATGCTCGGCGAGGAGCTCCCGGCTGTGAAGGCTTTAGAGGTATCATACAAAAGGTTTAAGAAGTAAAGACTTAGCCTTCACAAAGTATATATCTCCCCTTTCCTATTTCTTTTATGCCTTTTGAGATGTATGTGACAGATCACACCCCGATGACAGGCATATCTGATATAGATGCTGTTGCCATAACATTCCTGCATCAGATAGGATATTTTCCAAAAGGGTATGATCCAAAGACGAATACAGAGAGCATAAAGCAGAGTGTTCCATACAAGCTCTTTATGAACTGCTTTATGAAGAATCCAGAAAAAGCATGGAAAATAGATGAACTGATAACGATACTCAGCACTTCCAGGCCTACGGTTTACAGGCATCTAAACAAGTTAAAATCTCTGGATCTCCTGGAAGAGGTTGAGGCTGAGAATGGAAACAGGAGAGTAAAGTGCTACAGGATAAGGTATGGGAATCTATCAAAAGCTTGGAACTTCGTCGAAGCTCATGTCAAGCTCTCGATGGAGAACTACAGAAAGACAGCAGAGCACCTGCAATCGCTAATAGATAAGAACAGGAAAGGAATATGAGCGAGGAGGTAAAGCTGATAGCTTATACGCCCGAACCGGATAGAGTATGTGCTGCCGCAGCAAAACTCACGCACTCAAAGCTTGCAGGGGAAAAACTTGTTGAGCAGATGAGTGAGGAAGAGATGTCAAGGCTTTTGGGCAATGTTATGAAGCTGGGGCACACCAGCGTTATAGAGCACGCCTCCTTTACATTCAGCATAAGCGGGATCTCAAGGGCATGCTCCCATCAGCTTGTGAGGCATCGCATAGCCAGCTACTCACAGCAGTCTCAGCGCTATGTAAAAGCAGGTGACTTTGTCTTTCCCCCAAAGATAGCTGAGAACGAGGAAGCCAATAGGGTCTTTGAAGAAGCCTTGCAGAGGTGCTATGAAGCCTATGAGAAGCTGATGGATATGGGAATACCCAAAGAAGATGCACGCTATATAATGCCAAATGCTACAAAAACAAACATACTGGTGACGATGAACGCCAGATCTCTGATAAATTTCTTCTCTTTGCGCCTGGAGAAGGATGCACAGTGGGAGATAAGATCTCTAGCAAAAAAGATGCTTGAAGAGGTCCACAAGGTAGCTCCGGCGATCTTCAGGGAGGTCTATGAAAAATACTCTGGAATTAAACAGAGCGGTGAGTTTTAAAAGCGCCAGTGCAAAATCGTCAACAACTGGTAACTTATACTTATACTCATAGATCTTTCCCTGATATACTATGATCCTGGATATGCTTTTAACATTATGATAAACCACGGGATTACCGTCACAATCCTGTCAGCGTTGGATGCCTCACATGAAAGTATCCATGCAAATAGCGTTGCTATCGCCGTTAACGAAAGAAACGCGCAATCGATTGTGTAAAACCAAACAAATTTGTTCTCCTTCTTCAGTACCAGAAAGACAATACGCATTATCCAGCCCATGACGCAGCAAAGAAGCTCAAGCTATTTTCCTTAAAACCCATCACGTTTTTGTCATACCTTTCATCTCATATCTTTGTTGTAGATCTGTGCAATGGATATTTTCTGAAGTGTTAAATTAGTAATATGGACTCCCTGTGCTATGCGCATTTTAATAGACTTCAAAAAAGAAGCACCATTCTTTCAATACTGTTTTCTACTCATGACCTTTTTTGCTTGTGAACTCTCTTCAATCGTGGCTGGATATAAGCGCACACCCAACGTTCTTCTTTTTTCTTTAAATAATTCACCTGAGAATTTCTACCAGTTCTCTTAGATCCTTTACCTCTATATCCGCTTCTGCGCTTACTGTCGGCGCAGCGCTGTAGCCTTTCCTGAGGATTAACGCTGTGTTCATACCAAGCTTCTTTGCAGGTATTATGTCATGATAAACGCTCTGCGCTGCATGCAGAATATTGCTTGAAGGCAGTCCAATGAGCTTCAAAGCGAGTGTGAAGTTGTTTAAAGAGGGCTTGTAGCTTTTAGCCTGTTCAGATGTTATTATCCACTCAAAATTTACTCCGAGCTTCTTTAAAGTTGGCGATAAAAGGCTGTCATCTACATTTGAGATCACTACCAGTTTGAAATTTTTCTTCAGCTCATTCAGCGCTTCAACAGTATCAGAAAATGGCTCCCATGTGCTTATAGATTCTGCTATGCATTCCTGTTCTTTACGTGATGGAGTAAAACCAAACCTCTCTCCCATTTCGTAAACTACTGTTCTTAAGACCTCCCTGTAAGGCATATATTCTATGCCTTCAGCCTTTGCCTCAAGTTCAGCATATAACCTCAAAATCTTTTCATCTTCTACATCTATGCCCTTGGAAATAAGCAGCGGCTTTAAGGCCTTTACTATGCCACTTCCCCAGTCTATCAGCGTGCCGTAACAGTCAAAACTTATAGCTTCGATCATTCAAATGCTAGAGTAGCGAAGACCTTTGCATCCCCTACAAGGTGATCTATAACGCAGTATTCATTTGGCTGATGCGCAAGCTCGTCTATTGTTGCCCACACGCATGCATTGCAGCCAGCAGCCCTCAGGTAAGCAGCCACCGTGCCCCCACCGATACCTATGGTCTTTGCCTCTACTCCATACACATCGTTTATAGCTCTTTTCAGCAGCTTTACACCCTCTGAGTCCGGATCTGTAACCGGGGTTCTCTCACCCTTCTGAGGAAAATCTACGCTTATCTTTACTCCGTACTTCTTCTCTATTTCATTAACAACGTCTCTGACGTCCTTTAACAAATCTTCCGGATCATACTGGGGCAGAACCCTGCAGTCAAAGTAGAAAACATCCTTGCCGGGTATTGTGTTCACATTCGGCACATTAGCCTCCTTTTTCGTGGGCTCAAAGGTCGATACAGGGGGAGAGAAGAGATCATCTTTTGCATTATACTTTTCATGAAGCGCTTTGTCCAGGGTTAGAAGAAGATCAGCGCCCGCTCTATGCGCGTTTATCCCTTTATCTGGCATTGATGCATGGGACTGCTTTCCCTCCACAGCGAACTTGATCCATAGTATGGTCTTTTCTGCTATCTCTATCTCATCACCTTTTGGGCTACCAGAGTCAGGGACCATGTATATATCATCCTTATTGAACAGCTCACCGTGCTCTTTCAGAAGAAACTGTACTCCATACTCGCTTCCCATCTCTTCATCACTCACAAATAGCAGGTTTATGTCATACTTTGGTTTTATACCAAGATCCTTGAACGTTTTTGCTGCAAATATGCTTGACACTATGGCCTGCTGGTTGTCCTCGACCCCCCTGCCATAGAGCTTTCCATCCTTCACAACAGCTTTGAAGGGATCGCTATTCCACAGGCTCCTCTCGCCCTCAGGCACAACGTCAAGGTGCGACATGATCCATATTGCTTTGCTCCTATCTCTTCCATACACCTTGGCGACTATGTTTGGCCTTATACCATTCTTCGCTCTCTTATCATTTGCATCATACTCTCTGATCTCATCTGCAAAGCTGACAAGCTTTTTGACGTACTCTGCTTTATCGAATTCACCCTCTCCTCCACAATCCGGGCTTATAGCCTTAATGGCGCACATATCCACCTGTGCTCTTATCATATTCTCTCTGTAGCTCTCTATTTTTTCCATGAGTTCTTCTTTCTCCATTTTACCCCTCAAAAGTAAGAGGGTTGGTAGTTTAAATAATTCTCCATCTTTGAATTTTATCAGCCAAGGAAAATATATCTTTTTGGAAAGCGCTGCTATTCATGGTAAAAATAGTTGTAACCTTCAATCCTTCAGAGACCCAGAGGGAGATAATAAAAAGCATACCTGGGGATGCTCTATTTTTGAGCGAAGATAGATCTCTGCTGCAATCAGCAGACATACTATTTAGCTGGAATCCTGTTCTGGAGATGGGGAGAGAGGAACTTGGAGAGATAAAAGCAGGATTTATGCAGACATTGAGCGCCGGTGTGGATCACATACCAGTAGGTATGATGCCAGAGACTCTAACCATAGCGAGCAATGTTGGCGCATTTGCAGAGCCTATGGCGGAGCACACCATGGCAATGTTTTTAGCCCTGGCAAAGAGGCTTTACGTAAACCATCAGAGGATGAAAGAGGTTTTTGATCAGCGCTCTGAGACATTAACAATGAAGGGTAGCATATGCGGTATCCTTGGCTTTGGCGAAAACGGAAAAGCTGTTGCAAGATTGGCTAAAGCTTTCGGTGCAAGGATATACGCGATAAACTCAACGGGCAGGACAGAAGAGAAGGTAGAATTCATAGGCACGCTAAAAGATCTAAACCCCTTTTTGAGAAGCGTTGATTTTCTTGCAATAACCATAGCTTTAAATAACAGGACAAGCGGGATAATAGGGAAGAGGGAGCTGGAGTTAATGAAGAAGAATGCTATCCTTGTCAACACAGCCAGAGGTGAGATAATAGATGAAGGAGCGCTTTATGAGCACCTGAAGGGTAACCCAGAATTTATGGCAGGCATTGATGCATGGTGGGTTGAGCCCTTCAGGCACGGAAGATTTGAAATGCATTACCCTTTTCTTGAGCTGCCAAATGTCATAGGTTCTCCGCACAACTCGGGAATGGTAAAGGGGGTTATAGATCACGCAACAGAGCTTGCATGCGAAAATATAAAGGCTTTTATTGAAGGTAAAGAGGTAAGAGGTGTTGTTAGGAGAGAGGACTACCGTTAGGTATCACAATCTTTCCTTCATCATCACCTACAGCAATAGCTTTATCCTCCACCCATAGCTTGCCGGTTAGAGCACACAGGTATGCATCCAGCTCATGCTTATTTCTCACTTTTATTCCGAGTTTTCTGGCCGTTTTCCTGCGGTCCTTTTCCCATACGCTCAAAATCTTTGAGGTTGCTGTCGGAAATACCTCTATCACCTCTTTCCCTTCGTTTATGAGAGCTTTTGCAAGGGCAGTCCCCCTCAAAGAGAGATCTTTCAGGATCTCTGGTGGCATTGCTCCATAGCGCTTCAGTGTTCTGTCAGCCTCTCTCGTTTTGATCTCTGTCTCAAAGAAGAGCGGAGCATCTATCGCGAACAGCTCACAGCTCCGGGTAAGTATGAAAATTAATAGATTTTTCATGCACGGGCTTGAGGCAAGGATTTATATTGCTCTTGCATCCGGGTACAGGGTCTGTTTTTGATTTTTGTCCAATCACCCTTTACTCTGTTTAGTTTATACGATATGAAAACAGGCTTTTACCGGAAGAAATATGGATCAGGATGAAGGAAACCGCTGGCAATGGCTCTGTTTTTTGCTCTTAATACAGTAATACAGTACAGAAATCCTTCCCTGATGGCTCAAAGGGCACAAAACAAAGCCTGTAGGGGCTAGATCTCTGGCCCAAAAGGGACCAAAATCATAGATTTTGGAATAGGACTTAGGCAACAAATAAGTTTAAATAAAAGCGCAACCATATTTTTTTATGGTAATAGACTTGGGCGTTTATGTGGCAGAGTTTATAGGCACAATGTTGCTTGTAATTTTAGGGGATGGGGCGGTTGCAACAGCGGTGCTTAAGAGGAGCAAGGGAGAGAATGGAGGGTGGATTACTATAACCACCGGATGGGGTCTTGGTGTGGCAATAGCTGTTTACGTAACGGGTTGGATAAGCGGCGGGCACATAAATCCAGCGGTTACTATCGGTCAAGCGAGCATAGGTGTATTCCCCCTGAGTTTAGTTCCTGGTTATATTATTGCTCAGATCGCCGGGGCTTTTGTTGGAGCTGTTATTGTTTATCTGGCTTACAGGGATCATTTTAAAGAGACAGAGGATCCTGCTGTCAAACTTGCTGTTTTTTCAACAGGGCCGCAGATAAGGAATTTTGTGAGCAATTTTATAACAGAGGCTATAGGCACTGCTGTGCTTGTTTTGTGTGTTCTTGGCGTTACGAATGAGAACAATCAGATAGGGGCGCTCGGTGCACTCATAGTTGGCTTCGTGGTGTGGGCCATAGGCTTGAGCCTTGGCGGTCCAACAGGTTATGCGATAAATCCTGCCAGGGATCTAGGGCCAAGGATAGCTCACGCTTTGCTTCCTATAAAAAATAAAGGCGGTTCAGACTGGAGCTATGGCCTTGTGGTGCCCATTTTTGGGCCCATAGCTGGAGGGATCATAGGCGCGTGGGTTTATAGATTGTTTCTGAGTTTGGTGTGAGATATGAGCTTGGATGAGATGTTGGAGTTAGAGAGAGGCATAAGGTGAGGTGAAAAAAATGGAGAGATTTGTTGGGGCAATAGATCAGGGAACCACAGGCACAAGGTTCATGGTCTTTGATAAAGAGGGAAATGTGGTGGAGCAGGCTTATGAGGAGCATCAGCAGATATACCCAAAGCCTGGTTGGGTGGAGCATGATCCACAGGAGATCATAGACAGAACCAGGAGCGTTATAGAGCGCTGTCAGATATCCCTTAACAGAAGATTCAGAGAGTGGGAGATCGTTGGCGTGGGGGTGACAAACCAGAGGGAGACAACTGTAGCATGGAACAGACGCACAGGAAAGCCCCTGTATAATGCTATAGTGTGGCAGGACACAAGGACAAAGAATATCTGCGATAAGCTTCCTGCAAAGCTTATAAGGGAAAAAACAGGGCTTGCTGTCAGCACCTATTTCTCGGGCAGCAAGATGAAGTGGCTGCTGGACAACGTGATAAAGAGCAGGGAAGACGTCATTTTCGGAACGATTGATTCATGGCTCATATGGAACCTCACGAAAGAGCATGTTACAGACTACACAAATGCAAGCAGAACAATGCTGATGGACATAAAAAAGCTGGAATGGGATGAAGAGCTCCTCGGGTTATTTGGCATAGATGAAAGTATGCTGCCGGAGATAAAAAGCTCCAGCGAGATCTACGGTTTCTTTGAGATGGAAGGAAAAGAGGTTCCGCTATGTGGGGCTCTGGGAGACCAGCAGGCTGCGCTCTTCGGGCAGGCATGCTATGAGAAGGGAGATGCAAAGAACACATTCGGCACTGGAAACTTTCTTCTCATGAACACAGGTAAAGGTGTTGCTTTCTCAGATGCAGGCCTTCTCACCACAGTTGGCTATGGGGTTGAGGGAAGAAGTGTTAATTATGCACTTGAAGGCTCAATGGCTGTCACAGGCGCTGCTGTTCAGTGGCTAAGGGATAACCTTGGGATAATAAAAACCGCCGATGAAACAGAAAGTTTAGGTAATGTTGATAATGGGGGAGTCTACTTTGTTCCAGCGTTCAGCGGGTTATTCGCTCCCTACTGGGACATGAGCGCCAGAGGCTCTATCATGGGATTGACCAGATTTGTGCGCAGGGAGCAGATTGTGAGAGCTGTGCTTGAGAGCGAGTGCTATCAGAGCAGGGATGTTCTGGAGGCGATGGAAAAGGATTGTGGTCTTCCCATAAAGGAAATAAAGGTTGATGGAGGTGCAACAAAGAATAACCTTCTGATGCAGCTATTCGCGGACATAAGTGGAAAGAGGGTTATAAGGCCAAAGGTCAATGAGACTACAGCTCTGGGAGCTGCTTATGCTGCCGGTTTAGCGCAGGACTACTGGAAGGATACACATGAACTTAAGAAAAAATGGAAGGAGGATATGCGCTTTGAGTCCACAATATCAGAGGAGAGAAAGGAGGAGCTATACCGCTGGTGGAAAAAAGCTGTTGAGAGATCAAAGAGCTGGCTCGAGTAGTCTCTTTTCTTGTGGAGTGTAAAATAGAGATACGCAACCACTCTTTACTCTGTTTAGACTATATGAAAAACCAGAATGGAAAGATAAAGAGAAATACTAAAAGAGATATTTTATCTATGGCTGAAAAACTTTACAGAAGCAGAAAGAGCAAGGTCCTTGGTGGGGTGTGCGGAGGTATAGCAGAGTATTTCAACATCGACCCTGCCATCGTCAGGATACTATGGATCCTGCTGTGCATCTTTTCTGCAGGGTTAGGTATAATAGCATATCTGATATGCTGGCTCATAGTCCCTCTTGAGCCGGAGGAAGCTGTAGATGTCAGCGCTAGAGAGGTAAAAGATACCCAGGGCACAAAAATGGAGAGTGAAGGAGAGGTAAAAGAAGCCCAGGACACAAAAAGAGAGAGCAAAGAAGGGAAAAAGGGAGATGGAGGCTTGCTTGTTATAGGCTCTTTCTTTGTCTGCCTTGGTTTTCTCTGGATAATAGGTGAGCGATTTTACATACACAGTGTCGGCGGCATGGCAGCAATACTGGTGGGGCTCACAATAGTGATATACTGGGCTGTTGAGAGAAGGTGAAGATAGCGCTACTGGCTCTCATGCTGGTTGCATCACCAGCAACAAATGACTTTATGATAGGCATCGTAGCATACCACATACCTTTTGAATCCTATAAAATAGGATCCGAGGACATCGCAAAGATCTCTGGCTCCGGAGCTGGGTGGATAGCTGTAGACTTTGCATGGAGGGATATTGAGTCGGAGAAAGGTTCTTTCGATTTTTCATACTATGATGCTATGGTGGCTGAGGCGGGGAAAAAAGGCATAAGGATTTTTGCTCGAGTCGGGAATGGATACAATGGCGTAAGGAGCACTGTGCCGGAATGGAGCCAGAGCTTAAGTAGAGAGGAATATAACCGGTATATAGAGCGCTATGCATCAGCTGTTGCAGAGAGGTATGGGGATGGGATAGATTATTACGCAATAGAGAATGAGCCAAACAACTTCCTTATACATGTGCTCAGTGAATGGAGGACAGCCCTTCTGCCCGAGAAAGAGATGCTTTCAACCATGCGTGCTATAGCCAGAGGCGTGCTTAAAGGTGATGAAAGTGCTATCATGGCGCTCAGTATCTCCCTTTCTCCGGGATACCTTGAATGGATAGATCGTGCTAAGGGCTATGTGGACTTTGATTTAATAGCGCTGAATGCTTATAAAAGCCCCGCGGTTCTAGGAAGGGAGATAGAAAGACTGAGGGCAATGGGTTATAGAGTCGTTGTGCTGGAAACAGGGCTCAGCACCTTCTATAGGTCTGAAGAAGAACAGGCAGAGTTTGTGAAAAACGCCATGATAGCATCATATAACGCTGGTGCCGAAGGGGTGTTCGTATATACGTATAAGGATAATGAAGAAGAGACTAACGCAAAAGAGCGCTCTTTTGGCCTTATTCGCTCTGACGGAACAGAGAAACAGGCATTTAAGGAGCTCACCGCAGTCAGAGAGATCATAGAGAATGGAGAGGTGAATAGGATTCACGAAAGTGAAAGCATGAAGGATAGGCTATCCATACTGCTTCTAGAGAGCAAAAGTGCTTCGATCCTGATAAATATTTATCTATATATAATAGCATCTCTTTTCCTCAGTTTTCAGCCATTCCAGAGACTCTATAACCATCTTATGGATTATCAATCCATAAGCAAACTTGTTAATTCTTTGAACCTTGCAGGGATCTGATCCTTTCCATGCTTATGGTGTTATCTGTACTATATCCTATACCTCCAGCTCAAGGCTAATATCAAGTGCTCTCGCGGAGTGCGTCAGAGATCCTGCAGATATGAAGTCAACGCCAGTTTCTGCTACGGCGCGCACGTTTTCCAGAGTGATCCCGCCTGAAGCTTCCAGCTTTACCTTGCCCCTGCAAAGCTCAACCGCAAGGCGCATGTCATCTATGCTCATGTTATCCAGCATTATGATATCCGCACCAGCCTCAAGGGCTTCATTTACCTGCTCCAGAGACTTCGCCTCCACCTCAACCCTGGCTAATCTTTTTACCATCTCTACAGCCTCCCCCAGGCTTATGCCTTTTGAGTTTAGAACAGCAAGGTGATTATCCTTTATCAGAACCATATCCCCGAGGCTCTGTCTGTGATTCTTTCCTCCTCCTGCTCTCACAGCGTATTTTTCCAGGGATCTCATACCGGGTATCGTTTTTCTTGTGTCCAGAATGCGGGCTTTGAACCCTGAAGCCTCTTCGACATACCTCGCAGTGATGGTCGCTATGCCGCTCATGTGCTGCAGGAAGTTCAGAGCCGTTCGCTCAGCCTTTAGAATCCCTGAAACAGGGCCGGAGATCGTTGCTATGATATCCCCAGGCTTCACCTTTGAGCCGTCATGAATAAGCTCATGAAATTCTAGCGAGGGCTCTACCCTGTGAAAAACATCAGAAGCCACCTCTATGCCTGCGAGAACCCCCTCCTCCTTTACCAGCAGCTTACCCTTTCCCAGGATCCCTGAAGGTATGAGAGAATCTGTCGTTATGTCGCCGGAGCGCAGATCCTCTGATAGAGCGATATCTATTATGTCATTCATAATGCTGTATCGTTTCTATATATACATGTATTTTATTTATTTTTGTATCAGGTATACTGTAATTTTTAAGTTGAGTAATACCATTATTGCCATTGTCAGGAAGGAATGGATCAAAGAACAGCAGTTAATGTAAAGACAGATCAACTGCTGAGAATAACTGATGAAAAAACTGAGTGCATTGGAGAGCTGGAGGAGAGATAAGATCTGCAAGCAGTGCGAAGCAACCATTTCTTTTATGATGCGCTTACAGGGATGAACTGAGGACTATTATGTTTTGCATGGTAGATCTATTTCTATTAAATTGTTCGACGCCGCAGAAAAACGAGACATTTAAATAGAACAAACACAATTTTCCTTTGCTCTGCTCTGCCAAATGCACCGGGCTCTGCTCGAAGCATCCCATTTACGCATTACGGCTGAGCTAAGAAGATGAGCTGAAGAAAAATTCAGTTAAGAAGCAAAGAAAAGAAAAGGAGCGATACAATGGCAACACCACATCATCCAAAAAGAGGATCTCATGGCTACTCTCCCAGAAAGAGGGTCAGAAGCGAAATCCCGCATGTAAAGGCATGGGCAGCGGATGGTAGCACTCCAAAGCTTCAGGGCTTTGCAGGCTACAAGGTTGGAATGACCCACGTCCTGCTGGTCGATTACAGACCAACGAGCACCACCTCTGGGCAGGAGGTTATGGTGCCTGTTACGGTTATAGAGACCCCGCCAATGAAGGTTGTTGGCGTTAAATATTATTCCTCAGACCCCTATGGTTTAAAGGCTGTTAGCAAGGAGGAGGATAAGAGCGACGTGTGTGAGGTCAGGGTTGTTGCACAAACACAGCCAGATCTAATAACAGGCATTCCAAAGAAGAGACCCGAAACAATGGAGATCCGCATAGGGGGCGGGGAAGTCGAGCAGAGAATAGCATATGCAGAATCTCTGGTAGGCAAGGAGATAACAGTAAAGGATTATGCTAAAGACGGACAGATGCTTGATGTTATAGGTGTGACAAAGGGCAAAGGTTATCAGGGGCACGTAAAGCGCTGGCATGTGAAGCTTCTATCACACAAAAACTCAAAGCACAGGAGAATGATCGGGACGCAGGGCCCAAAGCACCCCAGTTTCATAAGAAGCACTGTGCCACAGGCAGGGCAGATGGGATATCATCAGAGGACAGAGTATAACAAGAGGTTACTGCTGGTGGGCGATAAAGCTGAGGAGATAAATCCTGCCGGTGGCTTCGTTAATTACGGTCTGGTCAGAAACGGTTACGTGCTTATCCATGGCAGCGTTCCTGGACCAGCGAAAAGGCTTATAAGGCTTAGGGATAGCGTAAGATACCTTGCAAGGGTTGAGGTGGAGAAGCCTGCTCTCAACTATGTTTCTCTGGCATCGAAACAGGGGGTAGGAAGATGAAAACCTCTGTGCTCTCTATTGAAGGGGAAATGTTGAAGGAGATAGAGATGCCCTCTTTCTTTTCTGTTCCCGTAAGAAAAGACCTTATAAACAGGGCATTTGTTGCTGAGAGGAGCAGGGAAAGAAAACCATACGGTGCTTACAAAGGAGCAGGAAAGAGGCATGCTGTTTCTTCATGGGGTGTTGGCAGGGGTGTTTCAAGGATACCGAGGCTCACAGGCAGCTCAAGAGCAGCATTTGTCCCCCAGGCAGTCGGGGGAAGAAGAGCTCATCCACCTAAGGTCGAGAAGAGCCTGGCGCTTAAGATAAACAGAAAGGAGTACAGAAAAGCTCTCCATTCCGCTCTGGCAGCTACAGCCAGACCAGAGCTGATATCTCTCAGAGGTCACAGGTTTGATGAGAGAGTCTCTTTTCCGCTGGTTGTTGAAGATGCTTTTGAAAGTTTGGATAAAACAAAAGAGGTGACAAAAGCTCTGCTTGCCCTTGGCGTTTACGATGATGTTCTTAGAGCATTTGAGGGCAGGAAAAAGAGAAAAGATGGTTACAGAATACCAAAGTCTATACTCATAGTTTCTTCCAGGGGACCGAAGGGTGCGAAGAACATCACAGGCATAGATATCAGAGCACCGAAAGATCTTAAGATCTCTGATGTTGCCCCGGGAGGTGTCGGTGGCAGGTTAATAATATACACAGAGAGTGCTGTTGAAGGGCTGAGGAGGTTGGAGAAATGAAGATCATAAGTCCCTATGCAACAGAGAAAACCTTTGCGCTGATTGATAGAGAGAACAGCCTTCAGTTTCTGGTAGCCAGGGATGCAAATAAAACAGAGCTTGTTGAGGAAGTGGAGAAACTTCTTGAGGTGAAGGTGGAGAAGATAACAGTGAAGATAGGTAAGAAGGGAAAGATAGCCACAGTAAAGCTTGCTCCGGAGTACTCTGCAAGCGATATCGCTACAAGGATAGGGGTGATGTAATGGGTAAGAGATTGATAGTACAGAGGAGAGGGAAAGGAAGTATATACAGAGCACCGAGCCACAGGTATGTCGCTGACGTTAGATACCCTGCTATTGAGGGCAAAGGTGTGGTCAAGGAGCTAATGAACGATCCTGCCAGAACCGCGCCCTTAGCCCGTGTAGAGTTTCCAGAGGGTATATACGAATTCATAGCCCCTGAGGGCATAGGTGTTGGTGACGAATTTATTGCAGGAGAGCTATCACGCTATTCTGTTCTGAAGCTTAGAGATGTGCCAGAAGGTTCTGCGATCTTTAACATTGAGGTTAATCCCCTTGATGGGGGCAAGCTCATAAGGAGCGCCGGCACCTATGCACTTCTTGTGAGCAAGGACGAGCGCAGCGCAACGATAAAACTCCCTTCCGGGAAATTCAAGCAGGTTAGTATTGATTGCAGGGCCACAACCGGGATAGCGGCCGGCGGCGGTAGAAAGGAAAAGCCCGTTCTTAAAGCCGGTAAAAAGAAAAAAGTTATAAAGAACAAACCAAAAGTCTTTCCGAAGGTTAGGGGTGTCGCAAAGAACCCTGTTGATCACCCATTCGGGGGCGGTGCTCACCAGCACCCGGGTAAGCCAAAGACCCCAGGGCGTAATGCGTCTCCGGGAAGAAAGATTGGGAGTGTAGCTGCTAAGCGCACAGGTAAGAGGTGATGTGATGTCAAGGCCAGAAATGAGGAAAAAGAAAGAATTCAAGATTAGGGGAAAAAGAGTAGAGGAGCTTGTTGGAATTGATCCTGAAGAGTACATGGATATCCTTCCGGCAAGGGCAAGAAGGACCTTTAAGAGAGGTTTGACAGAGGATCAGATGAAACTATGGCAGAAGATAAGGGCGAGCGATGGGAATAAGGTGATCAGAACCCACCAGAGGGATATGATAATCCTGCCAGATTTCGTGGGGAAGAAAGTTGCGGTGCACAACGGAAAGGATTTTGTTCAGCTTTCAATAGCTCCGGAGATGGTTGGCCATTATCTGGGTGAGTTTGCTCTGACCAGAAGGTTCATAAAGCATGGAGGCCCAGGAGTTGGGGCAACAAGGAGTTCGAAGTTCCTGCCATTGAAGTGATAGCATGAAGTACAGCATAGAGTTTGATAGAGAGAAGTGCGCTTCCGTTTGCGGCAGAGACCTTCACATAAGCCCGAAGCACTCCAGAGAGGTTTGTAAGGAGATAGTAGGGATGAGCACCCCCAATGCTGAAAAGTATCTTGAGGAGGTCATAGCCCTAAAAAAGCCTGTGCGCTATACAAAATATAAAAAAGCCCACAGAAAAGGCATAGGTTGCGGGAGATATCCTGTTAAATCATCCCGGAAAGTGCTTGAGCTGCTGAGAGAGGCTGTAGCAAATGCAGAGTTTAAGGGATTGGATAGTGAAAAGCTGAGGATAAAGCATGCCTCAGCCTATCCCGGAAGGAAGATAAAGCGTTATATGCCAAAGGCACAGGGCAGAAGCGGGGAGCATAGCGAGAGAACTTCAGATGTAGAGATCATAGTGGAGGAAACGGAATGATTGAAGAGAAGCTCGTCAATGAGAACATAAAAAAAGAACTTTTGCTTGAGTACTTAAGGGATAGGGTTAGAAGAGCAGGTTTTGGTGGTGCAGAGATACAAAGGACGCTTATTGGCACCAGAATTGTGCTCGTGGTTGAAAGGCCGGGCCTGGTGATAGGTAGAGGAGGAAAGTTAATATCCTCTTTGACAAATGATCTGAAGTCAGAGTTCGGTATAGAAAACCCAATAATCGAGGTTGTAGAAGAGAAGAATCCGAATCTTAATCCTATGATCGTTGCCAGCAAAATGGCAAACCTGATTGAGAGGGGGTGGCATTTCAGGCGTCTTGGTCATAACTTTATCAGGGACATAATGCGTGCCGGTGCGCCGGGCTGCCAGATAGTTTTTGCGGGGAAGCTTACTGGCGATAGGCATAGAACAGAGAAGTTCACCAGCGGGCATATAAAGTACTGTGGTGATTTCGCAGAGAAATGGGTGAAGACAGGGTACGCTATCGCTTATACAAAGCCCGGCACCATAGGGGTTACTGTAAAGATAATGGAAAAAGGAGCTGTGGAGCCATCCGAGCCCATAGAGATCACAGAGGAAACGATCAAAGAAGAAAAGGAAGAAGTAAAAGTGGAAGCGGAGGCGAAAGAGAAAGAAGAAAAAAAGACCGCCAAGAAAGGGAAAAAGGAGAAGAGGCCTAGGAAGAAGAAGGAGACAGAGGCTAAAGCTAAAGATAAAGAGAATCAGGAGACAGAGGCTAAAGCTAAAGATAAAGAGAATCAGGAGACAGAGGTTAAAGCTAAAGATAAAGAGAATCAGGAGACAGAGGTTAAAGCTAAAGATAAAGAGAATCAGGAGACAGAGGTTAAAGCTAAAGA
>JAXHST010000082.1:9904-37145 GCA_034190325.1 Thermoplasmatota archaeon | reverse complement strand
TTCTTTGCCGAGGATTCTCTGCTAGCTTACAGACTTAATGGCGAACAGCTCAGTGTTGAGCAGGGCTATCCCCTTCGTCTTGTTGTTCCAAAGCTCTACCTCTGGAAGAGCGCAAAATGGGTAAACGCCATAGAGTTCTCGAAAGAGGACAGAAAAGGATTCTGGGAGCAGAGGGGCTACCACAACCATGGGGATCCATGGAAAGAAGAGCGCTTCAGTGACTGATTTGCTGTTGATTGTGTCTATTATTGCATCCCACCATTAATCCTTTCCCAGTATACTTTGAAGATCCGGACCTCCCCATTCTCATAAACGAGCCCGAAGGGCTCTTCGAAAAACTTTTCAAAAGCTCTCTCACTCATCGGTTCAGCATTGTTCCACTGAAGCAGAGCAACCCCTTCTTCGAGCATTGTTTTGTCAACAACAACATAATCTACTCTCTTTTTGCCTGCGGGAGTATCGCAGCTTTTAAGTTGTGGTAGTGCTTCTCCAAAGCTCTCTGCGTGCAGTATATCGTAAGCGCTATCCCATGTGCACATCAGCTTTGCGAAGCCAAAGATTGTGCTGCTCAACCTGTGGTCTGAAGCAACCACAGAGTTAGCAGGTACATTATCCCTCATCCAGAGGGCTGCTTCTAAATCCTTGTGGGTTATGCCCTCATTGAAACCGGCTGTGGCACTGGTTGGCGGATATGCTGTTATGGTGCATAGTACAAGAAGTGCACTAACAGATAAAACCAGAACTCTTTTCCTGCTTAGCAGATCATAGAGCTTTACAATCCCGAGTGCTGCAAGAAGCGCTATAGCAGGAGCTATGTATTGCGCATGCCTGTATGGTATGAGCGCATGACTGTTTGTTACAGCACCAAAGAGAAATGAGAGAGTAATGGCTATGGCCCAGCCATAGATGAAGCTACCGTCATCATAAAAATGTACAAAACGCGTTCCCACTATAAAGAACAAAAAGAGCAGCAGGGTTGGTAGATACCATAACAACGCATCCATCCCAATATTCATATTCGTTCCAGGAATTGAGGTAATGGAGATTATAGCAAGAATCACAAAGAGAACCAGAATCAGCGTAATATACCTTTTTATCAGATTGTGTGAGTCTGGATAGCTAAGCTTTCTGAAGATCTTTCCTTTTAATGCATAAACAACCATTGCTAACAGTATAAGAGCAAAATATGTGAGAGCTATGTATGCATGGGATGGTACGCCTTCTACTGCAGTGCTCAGCACATGCTCGGGAAAGTTGGTAAAGAGGAACCAGAAAATGAAGGTTGCGGATATAAGAAATATAGTATAGGGCAGCTCTATACGAAGTTTCTCAGACCATTCTGGATGTATTATTTCTCTTGCAGCTATTCCAATGAGAAGGGAGATCATGAGGAAATAGACAGTCAGGTGGTGTGTTACTATCAGTGCTATCGTGGCTAAATAGAGCAAAGGGAGACATCTTCTATCCCTGTAGCTTCTTAACAGGAGCAAAATGCAACCAAGCCATAGGGGATCTGCTAAACTTCCAGGCATGGAGTGAGAAGTAACGAGTGCATGAGCAACCGTCACCGAGAGGATGAGCGCTGATAGAATTGAAACCCTTCTGTCACGGAATATTTCCATCGAGATGAAGTAGAGTATGATTACGGAAAGAGAGGCCAATACTGGCACAGTGTACCTCAGGGAGCTGAGCAGAGAGATATCAAATGCTTTTGCTACCCATACCACAACCGCGAACATTCCAGGGAAATAGGGATACGTCTTCCCCCAGCCAGGGTATGATGAAGCATCTATTCCTCCAGTTTCATAGAGCTCCTCAGCGATATAATAGTACTCCCCGTTATCTGATCCCCAGAGGGCATAGGTGTGTAGGGGGTAAAGTCTTATGGCAACCGCCAGAAAGAATATCCCAAGAAGCAAGAAGTATCGCTTATCCACATGCTTAAATAATATTTTGCTTATTAACTTTTGTTATTAACAGGAAGCCTACAACCGTGCTTAGATCTGAGCATAGTGCCGCAGCATTCCTAAACAAATGCATAAACAAAAAATATATACTAAAAAAACTTTTAAGCGTATGATCTCTCTAGGGGCGGCTATAGCCTGTGGTGTTCTGGCTTTTCTCTGCATACAGGACTGGTTATCTGTAAAGATCATTCAGGGTATGAGACCTCTGATGGCTGGTGCTATCGCGGGTATCATACTAGGAAACTTTCAGGCAGGCCTTATTATAGGCGCATTTCTTGAGCTCATGGCTATGGGAGTCTACACATACGGTGGAGCAACAACCCCTGATTACATAGGGGGAGCTATAATAGGCACAGCTCTGGCGGTGACAACCCCTTCCTGGTCCATAGGAGCGATAGCTCCAATTGCTATTGGTATTGCTTCCCTATTCATACCATTTGATATTATCGGAAGGACTGTGAACACATTCTTCATGCATCTGGGGGACAGGTATGCTGAGACCCTTGATTTCAGAAAGCTGGAGATGGTGAACTGGCTAGGGGTTTTTCCATGGGGTTTGAGTAGAGCCATACCCACCTTTATAGGCGTATACTTCGTCGATCAGGCCAGCGTTATCCTTGGTGCCATACCGGAGAGCATAATAGCTGGATTCGCTGTTGCAGGTGCGTTGCTGCCAGCTTTAGGTATAGGGATGCTTCTCAAAGTTATGCCAGCCAGGAGCTATTTCACTTATGGTATACTGGGTTTTGTTATAGCAGCCTACCTCAACTTCATTCTTCCAGCCCTTGGGTTAGAGCAGGCAAATTTCATGGGCACAATAACCGTTGGCCTTACTTTGATAGGCCTTGCTATAGGATTTATAGTCCTGAATCTCAAGTATGGGGAGGAGACATTTGTTGCCTCTGGAGAAACAAGCGAAGAGAGAAAGGGGAAAAGGCTGACAGATAAGGATCTCAGAAGGGTTTTTCTGCGCAACTATGTGCACACGGAGCTTTCATGGAACTATGAGAGGATGCAGGGATTTGATTACTTTTATGCCATAAGACCCGCGCTACAAAAGATCTACGATAAGGCTGAGGATCTGAAGGAAATGGTGAAGCTACACATGAGCTTCTTTAACACAAATCCAATAATGATGCCTGTGATCCTCGGGGCAGATGTGGCCATAGAGGAGGAGAAAGGCATAGAGAGCAGAGATCTCATACTTGCGATAAAGACAGGCACGATGGGGCCCTTAGCGGGAATAGGAGATACTCTGATATACGCCACGATAAACACAATACTTTTTTCCATCGGTGCTTCATGGGCTATAGAGGGTAATCCTCTAGGTTTTATATTCGTTCTCATAGCGGGGAATGCCATATATCTGCCGATGCGTTATTATGGCTTCAGGCTAGGGTACAGAGAGGGGATGAATGTAGCTAGAGCTCTGGGAAGTGATACAAGGATAAAGCACATAACGGAGCTCACAACCATAATAGGGATGATGGTCGTTGGTGGACTCGCACCACTCTTTGTCAGGGTCGCATTCGTAGGTGAGATAACTATCGCGGGAGCAGTTGTGCCATCGATACAGAGAAGCCTTGACTCAATATTTCCATTTCTCTTTCCGGGGCTCATGGTCCTGCTCGTATACTATCTGCTGGAGAAGAACTGGAAACCCACCTATGTGCTTTTGCTCCTCTTTGCTCTGGGGTTAATATGCGGAAGTCTAGGAATCCTTGGAGCCGCCTGAAAGCTTAGCTCTGACATTAACAATACCCTCTCTGCCAGCGCGCTCTGCTATGGCTGCGGCCTCTTCAACGCCAATGCTCCTGTTCATCAGTAGCTCCAGTAGCATGGGCAGATTTACCCCTGTTACAACCTCTGCCCTATCGAGGAGCTTTATAGATGCATTGAAAGGGCTCGCCCCAAAGAGGTCCGTTAATATGAGAGACTTCTCTGTCAGTAAAGCGTCAATCCTCTCTTTTAAGCTCTCAGGGCTCTGCCCCTCCTCAAGCTCAACAGCATATAGCTTTTCCTGTTTTCCCGCTATCATGGCGCTCGTTTCTATGAGGGCTTTTGCAAACTTACCGTGTGTGACTATTATTATCGGAAACACATCAATCACCCAGCAGCTCACGTATTGTTTTTTCTCTCAGCATCTTCTCTGCTTCCTCCTTTGAAACGCTCTTTCTTATCATTACGATGGCTCTCTTCGCATTTCTGCCGCTTTTTTCAAAAAAAAGCTCCGCTGTGCTGCGGTCCACATCAGCGCACTCCATAATTATCCTTAGCGCTCTATCAACAAGCTTCTCATTCTTTGGCGTGAGATCAACCATCATGTTCCTGTACACTTTCCCAAGCTTAACCATAAGAGCTGTGCTCATCATGTTAAGAACGAGCTTCTCTGCTGTCCCACTCTTCATCCTTGTTGAGCCAGCCAGGATCTCTGGACCAACCTCTATCGCTATCTCGTGATCAAAATTGTGCTTGATTTCAGGATCACAGCTGACAAGAATGGTTAGCGCCTTTCTTTCCTTTGCTTCATTGAGTGCTCCCAGAGTATACGGGGTCCTTCCACTGGCGCTTATGCCTATCACACAATCCTTACTGTTCACCTCTATGCGCTTTATGTCGTCAGCGCCTTTTTTTTCATCGTCCTCGCTTGCTTCCCTGGCATAAAAGAAAGCCTCCATTCCTCCAGCGATGAGTGCTATAGCTCTATCAAAATTGAATGTAGGCTTAAGCTCTGATGCATCCATAACACCTATCCTGCCGCTGCTCCCGGCACCAGCATAGATGAGCCTTGCTTCCTCATCTTTTATGCGTTCATACATGGCATCAACAGCTCTTGCTATTCTGTTTATAGCCCCTCCAACAGCTGCTGGCACATTAGAGTCCTCCTCGTTAATTATGCGCAGGATCTCATCTGTGCTCTTCCCATCTATTCTCCTAGGGTTTTTACGCTCAGTTGCAAGGTTATCAAAGCTCATTGTTACCCCTCCAGACTCATTTCACCAGTTCCTTCAGAGACACCCTTCTATCTTGCGGCAGCATCTGAAAATAGACCTTAATTCCTTTGCTATCTATCTCTCTCAGATACCCTATATCTTCATCGCTCAGCGATAGACTCTTTGCTACATTCCTTTTACCTGGAGCAAAACCCATGTTTCCAAGGTTTATCTCTTTAATCTCTATGCCGCTGTCTAAAAGGAAAAGAGCATCCTTTGGGCTCCTCACAAGAACCATCGTCCGCTTATCCGTTATGTTCTCAGCCGCTTCGTTCAGGGGAATGATCCTTACATCAACGCCTGGTGGAGCTGCCAATGGTAGAAGGGATCTCTGTATGTCATCCTTAGCCGCTTCATCATTTGCCACAACTATGCGCTGCGCATTTATGTGCTTGCTCCACGCCACAGTAACCTGCCCATGGATCAAACGGTCATCTATACGAAAGTGCACAAGCATAAGCAATATCTGGTTGATAGTATATCAAATTTTATCTTTAAGCTGTGTTTTGGCGCTTTGAGAGGATTGTGTATGATAGAGAGGATGCTAAAACTATTTTTGCTATGTCGCCAGGAATGTATGGTAATGCGCCTATGGTTAACAGCTCAGCAACACCATGAGCGTCAAGAACCATAGCGAGCTGCAGCAACCCAAATCCATATATGATGATAAAGTTTGCAAAGACCATCAGCCCCAGAGTAAAGAGAAAGTTCGGAGAGTGCTTTTCGGTGAAGTAGCCAATGAACAGCGCTGATACTATAAAACCGAACACATACCCACCGGTAAATGAGAGCTCTCCAGCAAACCATGGAATTGTGGCTATGGATGTGCTTATCACCCCTGCAACCGCATAGAGCACCTGACTTATCCCGCCATACCGCCTCCCAAGAACTGCACCGGACATCAAAACGATAAGGGTCTGTGCAGTAACCGGAACAGGGCTCCATGGGAGATAAAGCTTCACCATGGCAGATAGACCCGTAAGGCATACAAAAATGAGAGAGAGCACAATCATGCGGGTGTTTTCAAGCTCACGTAGCTGCTCAAAGAGTCTGTTATTGGAGATCCCAGAAAATAGATCCCTTCCCATATCCATGTGTCAGTAAGTAAATAGGCGGATTAAAATCTTGTGGTAAAAAATAAAAATAAGCTATTCAGGCTATGAAACCTTTGCCCATTATGTAGATCTCGGAGCTGTGCTTCCTGCTAGCCTGAGGCACAAAGCATCTGCAGTTTTTGAACCTGTGTTTTACAGAGTCATAAAACTCCTTAAAGCCTTCTCCCTGAAAGCTCTTTACCACAGCATCACCACCCCGCCTCAACACACAGTCAGCAAAAGTAAATGCGCTCAGGGATAGCTCTATTGCTCTTGCCTGATCTATCGTCGATATGCCGCTCATCTTTGGGGCTGCATCACTCAACAGCAGGTCAAAAAATCCAAAATCCCTTTTAACCGTATCTATGACGCTATGATCTCTTATGTCCCCTTTAAAAAAATGGACATCTTCAATGGGGAATGGCTCCATATCTATAGATAAAATAAATGCGCCTGTGCGTTCATATGAGTATTTAGACCAGGAGCCTGGAGAAGCTCCCAGGTCTATTATCCTCTTCTTTCCCTCCAGAACATGAAAGCGTTCCTCTATCTCCATCAGCTTGTAGACAGCCCTGGAAGGGTACCCTTCTTTATGAGCTCTTATATTATAGGGATCCTTCTCCCTCATTCCTCCGTTTCCACTTCTATCCCTAGCTTCTCAGCGAGCTCCTTGTATCTGTTGCGTATAGTCACCTCTGTCACACCGGCAACCTCTGCGATGCTTCTCTGCGTCCTGCGGTTGTTGCACAGTATCGTAGCAAGGTATATGGCGGCGGCGGCAACACCTGTTGGGCCTCTTCCGCTTGTTAAACCCTTTTCATGAGCCTGCTCAAGGATCTCCATTGCCTTTGTCTGAACATCCATACCGAGCTTCAGCTCGGAGCAAAACCTTGCCACATAGTCCGTTGGCAGAGTTGGCATCAACTTCAGGTTTATCTCTCGGGCTATAAACCTGTAGGTCCTACCGATCTCCTTCCTGTCCACCTTAGATACCTCTGCGATCTCATCCAGCGTCCTGGGAATATTGCACTGTCTGCATGCAGCATATAGACTTGCAGCCGCAACTCCCTCTATGCTCCTCCCCCTTATGAGATTTTTCTCAACAGCTTTGCGATAGGTCATAGCTGCTGCCTCTCTAACCTGTTTTGGTAGCAAAAGCTTGCTCGCCATGCGATCGAGCTCTGTCAGGGCAAAAGCCAGGTTGCGCTCTGATGCATCCTTTACCCTTATTCTCCGCTGCCACTTTCTTAACCTGTATAGCTGTCCTCTCGTTCTTGTTGGAATGGATTTTCCATAGCTGTCCTTATTCCTCCAGTCCATATCGGTTGAGAGACCTTTATCATGTATTGTGTAGGTTGACGGAGCTCCTACGCGAACTCTCTTTTCGCTCTGCTCATGATCAAAAGCCCTCCACTCTGGCCCCTGATCGATCTCATTCTCTTCAATAACAAGGCCGCACTTAGCGCAAACCAGCTCTCCTCTCTTGTCATCCATTATGAGCTCCGTACTACCGCATCGCGGGCACGCTGTTATCATCTCAACATCTTCCTTTTTTGCCATTTTTTCCTCCTTTCTGGTGTTTTTCTTTTTAGTTATAAAGGTTTCGTAAAGTATAACGATACACAGGTATTTAAAAATTTCTACTAAACATATAAATACATTCTGAAATATTTTTTATCATGGAAGTAAAAAAGATCCGGCTGAAAAGAGGAAATATTGTTGATGAGGATGTTGATGCAATAGTTAATGCCGCAAACTCCAGCTTGATGGGAGGCGGCGGTGTGGATGGGGCTATACACAGAGCAGCCGGTCCAGAGATGCATGAAGAATGTTTGGCAATAGTAAAGAAAATAGGAAGACTTGAACCCGGGAAAGCCGTGATAACAGGCGGAGGTAACCTTAAAGCAAGGTATGTTATCCATACCGTAGGTCCCATATGGCACGGCGGAAACAGAGATGAAGAAAAGATCCTGAGAAATGCTTACTACAATAGCCTGAAACTGGCCGAGGAAAGGGGCTTGAAGGAGATCTCTTTCCCTTCAATAAGCACCGGCGCTTATGGCTATCCGGTAGATCTGGCTGCGAAAGTGGCTATAGAGACCGTGAGCGAATTTTTGAAGGATAAGGATATGGTAGTGAACTTTGTTCTTTTTGATGATAGAACATATAGGGCTTATAAACTTCTCGATATCCATGGACGAAAAGATTGAGAGGATAAGGAAAAGGGCAAAGGAGTTTGCCCTTGATGAGTGCAGCCATGACTTCTCACATACCGAGAGGGTTTTTGAGCTTTGCGAACGTATAGGAAAGAGCGTGGGGGCTAACATGGATGTGCTTATGGTGGCAGCGCTGTTGCACGACGCAGGCTTAAGGGAAGAGCTTGAGCATAAAAGGGATCATGCGATTTGCGGTGCAGAGATAGCTGAATCTATTCTGAAGGAAGAGGGCTTTGGTGAGTATTTTATAAAGGAGGTCTCTTATGCCATAAGAGTGCACAGGTATGGCAAGGGTGTTGTTCCCACAACGATTGAAGCAAAGGTGCTTCAGGATGCAGACCGGCTGGATGCGATGGGAGCTATAGGAATAGCCAGAGCATTTGCAGACGGAAGGAGCAAAAAGATATATGACCCTGCAGAAAAGCCTCAGTCTTATGATCCCTTTGCGGAGCGCGCAGCGCTAACCCATATAAAGGAGAAGCTCCTCAAGCTAAAAGATTCTCTGCACACAGATGAAGCAAGAAAGATCGCAGGAGAGAGACATAGATTCATGGAGATCTTTGTGGAAGAGCTTGAAAGTGAGCTGAATGGGCTGAAGTGAAAAAGCAAAAGGCAAAAATAATAAGCAAATAATACCTATTGTTAAATGATGAAGCTTGCAATTGTGATGGTGCTCTTCTTGCTCATGCCTGTCTATGTTGTTGTTGCCCAGGAGGAGGGGCAGTGGAACGAGACGCTACCAGTGCCCCCGACAGGGACGCAGATAGTGCTAAGACATGTGAACAAAGGAGATCTTTTAGAGGGGAACTTCACAACAGAGGGAGGCCCGGTAAATTTCTACGTGATACTTGCTGAGCCCTTCATTTCCCAGGTTGAGTATGGCACAAACAGAACAGATGTTCCTATCTACAAAGCAAACCTGAAAACGGAGGATAACTTCTCAATTGCTATACCCTTTGATGGTACGCTGGTGGCTGCTTTTGAGAACCCCAGAACGATCACACCAGTTAATGTTACGTACTCAATGAACTATACAGAAGGTGGAGCTTCCTACCTGAGGCAGGGGAGGATCTATGATGACATTGTTGTTTTAAGCCCCAGAGATAATACAGCTGTGATTGCTATACCATATGTATTTGTTGGAGATGCGATGGAAATAAGGGTATATTCACTTGACGGCCCTGTGAGCGTATATGTAACCCTTGACACAACTGTTGATAGAGAGAGACTACCTGCATACTACAGAGAGATATACCCTTTGATATCTCAATCCATAATGAATGAAACCACAATAATAGATCAGAATGTGTTCGCGAGCGGTACGGCGGTGATTTATATAAACAATCCAACCGTGAATTCAAATAGAACTGTGGTATACAGCATAAGATGCGCTGAGCGCGGGCCTATAATGAGAGTTGTGCTATCAGGCATAGAGCATGGGCAATGTATTCTTCCTCTCGGTTTTTCTCCGGATATACCATTCAAGGAACTTACCACAGGTTTTTTACTGCAATCCACCATAAGTATTTACGAAACGCTCAGCAGATTGTACCATTTTCTAACAGGTTTAGCCCTGATAGGTGGTATCATTGAAACTATATGGAATTTCATCTATGGACTACTGATGCCTCTGTGGGCTTTCTGAGATCATATCGTTGCCAGCCCAATGATATCCCCATAAAGCGCATCCTCTAAACTCCTGGGCTCTCTCTTTAACTCTACCCTTATATCAGAGATCGTATAATAATCCTTATCCCAGAGCTTAAGTTTTCCATTACCCAACGTGCACCCGCAGAGGGATTGAAAAGCATCAATTGCACAACCGGCTGGTGCAAAGATGGGGTCCAGCTTCATTGTTCCCTTGATCTTGAGAACTTCATAAACTACCCTTACGCCAATCGCTATGCCAGTGCAGAGCTCCCCGTGGAAGCTTGAGGCAAAAGAAAAAAGAGCATTTATTCCGTTTTCCCTGGAGAGAAGCATTTTGTTCTCTATCAAATTTTCATAGCCAGGGATGCAATCGTTTAGCGTATAGGGCTTTATATCAACCACGGGTGTCCCATCAAGAAAATCCAGCTTTTCAAGGAATATCCTCCTTCCCTCTATCCTCTCTATCTTAGAGGCAGTTATGCCCAGAGGATTCGGCCTATCGGGGCTTCTAACCGCAAAGACCCCACCGCTATGAAATTTTGTGCTAACAGTCAAAGTTCTCTCAGATCTGTCGAGAAATGCTACAACTAAAATGTGAGAGCATCCCTCTAAACCCTCTATACCCTCCTCATATTCCTCTTTTAGCTCTATGCTTGCTTTAACATACCCTCTTTTTCCTCTCTCTTTTAGCTCAGAGACCACAAAACCTATGGGCTTTAGCTCATACATCCTCAAACAGCCTTTTTACAAACCATTCTGCATCGAACTTCATGAGTTTGTCATATCCCTCACCTATGCCAAGGAAGATTATGGGTTTTTTTAGCTCCTGCGCTATGGCTATTGCAGACCCCCCTTTTGCATCACTGTCTATCTTTGTGAGTATGACACAATCTATGCCTATGTTAGCATCAAACTCCTTTGCTTCAAGAAGGGCATCATTGCCCGCTAAGCCATCCCCCACAAATATGGTAAGATCCGCATTGGAAACCCTCTTTATCTTCTTCATCTCCTCCATCAGGTTCTTATTCGTCTGCATTCTGCCAGCGGTGTCAAGGAGTGCAGCATCCATCCTCTTTGCTTTTGCGTGTGCTATAGCATCAAATGCAACAGATGCTGGATCGCTACCATAGTCATGCGCTATGACCTCAATGCCCAGCTTTTCTCCATGGTACTTCAGCTGCTCGACTGCTCCTGCCCTGAAGGTGTCGCACGATCCGAAAACACAGCTATAACCGTTATTTTTTAACCTGTAACCCACCTTTGCGATTGTTGTTGTTTTTCCGCTGCCATTTATCCCCACAAAGAGCAGTTTAACAGGTTTCTCATGAGTCTTCACAAATTCATCAAAGTCCAGCGTATTTTCGTTGAGTATATTTTTCACCTCTTCCCGGATGACCGCACCTATCTCCTTTTTCTGCATAGCCACTGCATTTTTGATCCTCTCTGTAGCCTCTATGCCTACATCGGCCTCCAGAAGTGCCATCTCTAACGCTTCTATAGATTCTTCTCTAGGCTTTCCGAATACGCCTCTCATCTTTTCTTTAAAAGACGAAAACAACTTAACCCTCCAATGATCTCGCCAGGCTCTCCCCTCTGTTGGTGAGTTCTTTTATCCTGCTTTCAAGAACCTTTATGTTTTCAGATAGCTTATCCCTGCCGCTCTCTAGAGCGCTTATTCTCGAGTTCAAGGAATCTATACATTCATCTATGCTCTTTTCCATCGTATAGTTAGCTCCGATGCCGAGAATTACTTTCTTGTCCGCGCTCACGTTGGCTTTTATATACACATTGCCCCCTATGGGTATAAGAGCCTCTGAGCCCTGCTCCGTGTCTTTATACCTCTTTATGGTCTCTCTAGCTATCCTGTGCTCATCTATTGATTCACTAACAAGGTTAAGTTGTGCATATATCTGGTTATTCTGCTCTCTGTACTGGTTTATCATCTCGATTATCTGCTCTAGCTCTTCTCTCTGTTCGTCCATGAATGTAATTGCTTGGCTGGTATTTAACTTTGTTTTTATCTTTTTTATTTCAATCTGATTCTATAAATATAGATACATCCATGGCGTTCTCAGCTCCCTTCAAATTCTTAACCATGCTCATTATAACATCCTCTATGAGCTTCTGAACGAACTCATTTATCACCACCTCTTCCCCGTCTGCTTCTATTCTTATCATACCCAGGCATCTTTATACTATTATTCAAAATTTTCGTTTTTTGTATTATGCAGAATTTGCATATAGCAAAATATATATAGAATGGAAGACAAATATGTTTATGGACAATGTTTGCAGGATATGTGCCAGACCGCTCACCCACACAGAAGATATAGTGTTCGGCGATCTATGCGAAGAGTGCTGGGAGAAGGAGCTCTTAAAACAGGAGAAAAAGGGAGAAAGGCTGGCAAAGGCAAAGATGTAAGCGCCTCATAGGCATTATCCCTTCATAAAAGTGCTCTTTGCGCCGATATACCTTGTCCTGGGGTTAATAGCCGTAAATAGGAAAAGATGGGTAAGGATCTGTTTCACATCTGTGCCCCTCTGTTTCCTACAGGCTATTCTGCGGGAAATAGGAGATCCAATACTCTTTTTGGCGCACATGAACAGCGGGGGCTTCAGGATATAATCACAGATCTAGCCAGTGATCTAATAGGAGCTATTATCACAGATCTCTTTGCTATTCTTTTGATAGAATTCATTGCTGAACTATTTTCAATTGATATGGGCATATACCACATAGCTTTTGCGATAAGTGGGCTTATAGTGACGCACACCATATTTGCGCCCTGCATCACGAATCCATTCGTAGCTCTCATACCTGTTTCTGCTCTATCTCTTTCTGCGCTATACGAGATCCTCAGATATTTCTCAAAAAGGCCGGATAGAGAGGTTATGATGAGCTTTGTGTGGTGCTTATCGCTTTTATATTGGCTGCCTTTTCAAGCTTTATCTATATCATAGCATAGGTATAAATTATCGTAAACAAATTTATGCAAGAAGAGAGATTTGCATTACGCCACCGTAGCTCAGTGGTAGAGCGACTGCTTCGTAAGCAGTAGGCCGGGGGTTCAATACCCTCCGGTGGCTTTCAGGGAAAATTTATCTTCACTATAAGCAATTCATGTAAAATGGCAAGAAGCGCTGTTGGATGCAAGCTGTGCGCTAAAGGTGCTAAACTCGTTCTCTTCGTTGGTGGAAAATGCGACAGAAGATGTTTTTACTGCCCGCTATCTGAGAAGAAAAAAGGCAGAGATGTGATCTACGCCAATGAAAGGCCTGTCAGGAGCGATGATGACATTATAGAAGAGGCACACCGCATGAGAGCTCTGGGCACAGGCATAACTGGGGGAGAGCCTCTGATGTTTATTGATAGAACGATACATTTTATGAACCTGCTCAAAAAAGAGTTCGGCGAGAAACACCATATACACCTTTACACTACCATAGCCATAGGTGAGCAGGAGGCCCAGAATCTATACTCAAATGGTTTGGACGAGATAAGATTCCATGTGATAGGAAGTGCAAAAAGGTATGAGCGCAGCATAGAGGCATCGAAGGATGCAGGTATGTCCACAGGGATCGAGCTGCCTGCTATACCGGGGGATGAAAGAAGAATAATGGAAGCAATAGCCCTGAGCATAGACTTCCTCAATCTGAACGAGCTGGAGTTCTCTGAGACTAATAGAGAAAAAATGAATGAAAAAGGATTTGACACGGAGAACGGCATAAGTGCCACAGGAAGTGCAAAGCTCGCAAGGAGTGTTGTGCGGAAATACAACAATAGAGTTCCTATAAACTTCTGCAGCTCAAACTTTAAGGATGGTGTGCAGCTGAGGAGAAGGTTGCTGCGCACAGCAAAGAATGTGGCAAATGAGTATGAAAGCATAACCGAAGATGGAACTCTGCTTAGAGGGGTTATAGAGAACTGTGACATTAGAGTCCCTGGACCATTTAAGATCATTGATGGGAAGATCCATACGAGTGTTGAGGTTCTATATCAAATAGCAGAAAAACTACCAGAAAAAGCTGTTGCTTACATAAGCGAGGTCTATCCAACATGGGATGGACTTGAGGTTGAAAGAATTTATATAAAAGGGTTTGATAATTGACACAGCTAAATATATTAAGAAAAAAAGACATTTCTTACCGAGCGAGGGTAGCCAAGCCAGGTCAAAGGCGGCAGGCTCAAGACCTGCTCCAGCAGTGGTTCGCCGGTTCAAAACAGCCCTTTCAGAGAAAGGCGTGAAAATCCGGCCCTTCGCACTATTTTATCAAGAGAGAGCCCTTTCTTTGCGGACTGATTTGCCGAAGGCAAATCTAAGATTTCGCAAAGCGAAATCAGTTTGTTGCGAAAGCGCTCAGCGGAAAGAGGAAATCTTGAGCAAGAAAAAAAGATGAAAAAATAAAGTTAAAACCCGCGTGTAACGCTCAAAGCAATCCGCAAATGGCGTCACACATATTTAATTAAAGTCTGATCTGCTGTCGCACAAAAAATAAGAATGACGCTGAGGTTTTAATTATTTTTCCTAGATCTTCTGTCCTCAATCCTCAGGTGGGCTAGCCTTTTAGCTACAGGACCCATATATTGAGAATAATAGTTTGCAAGAAAAAAGAGGATATTTTTCTCCTCATCTGAATTTATGAGCGTTTCTTTATCGATTTCCACATTTTTTGAAAATTTGGAATTGTATGCATCGATCCCCTGTTCTAATAGCGTGAAGGCAACAGGGCCTATCAACTTGGAGACATCATAGGCATAATCATATATTATAGATCCTCCCTTTCCATAGAAGAACATGGAAACAAGAAAGATCCTTTTGCATCCCCTCATACTATTGTTGATTAGCATTATCTTATATGAATGTTTTTCAGAAATGGTTGTGCATATCATAAAGAAAGCCAAAAGGGGATAGATCTAGATTTAAAAGGTGCGCCGGTCGCCCAGCAACAGACTGGTATGCAGGAGCTTTGCACCCAGATGGAAACAACAAATACGCTTAGCGCGCTTCTATGTATCACTTCTTGGTATCTCTGTTCTTTATAACAGAGTCGCAGAGTTTTATTGTGTTATCCCATAACGTGAGCATCTCAGATGTGGCATGGCTGTTAAGATCATTCTAAGTGAAATAATCTAATAGTGCATACAGAGCCCTGGAATCCTCACCTTCTTGCAGATCTTCTCCATCCACTCCAGTATGGAAATCCATTTGTATACCTTAGTATCAGCGCATCATCTCCCTCTCTTATCTGCTGCGCGATTATCACCTCGCTTCCCTCATACACTACTCTAGAACCTGTGACCTCAATTATATCCCCTACTGACAGATCAAAGTTCTGGTTATCTACATACCACTCCGGTCCCAGGTGCACTTCAATGCTCTCCTCTGCTGTTTTGAGAACTATGTGCACACCTGCACTCCAGCCATCTGCTGGAACAAAGGTATCTATCCCTGTTATTTCGCCCCTCAGGGTCTCGACCGTGTACGGGTTATATGTCCTGTTATATTGGCTCTGGGGATCACTCCACCCCATTGGCTGCGCCAGCGCCGCTGCTGCAAGCGATATCCCTGATATTGCTAACAAAAACACAATGTGCTTGTTCATGATAGTAGTATGTCATTCCTATATTTATAACCTGCTATTTTCTCGCCCTCCTAGCCTGATCTCGATTTAAATAGTGGGTATTACACATTAACCTGCGTCAAGAAGTGAAAGAGGTGAGAATGGAAACGATCGCTAAACGTTAATTGGAGGGAAGCTGATCTATTCCATCATTGAGGACTGCTGCTTACTGCACCTCATGTTGCTCTTATCTCTTCTCCAGCTCTCCACAGCAGAGCTCTCTACATCTTTACCATCAGTACTTATTTCTTATTTATCTCTCCAAGCATCACAGCTTCAGAAAGACTTTGTTCCTATATCCCCGCTCTTCAGGTCAACAAGCGCAACATTGCCAGGATTCGGCTCGAACCCCAGCATTCTCTGATAATCCGTCTGCGCCTGCCACGTAGAGCCATTTATCAGCGTTATGCTCCTATACCTGCCTACACCGAATGAGTGCACATGGCCTGTGACGAAGATATCCGGAACCTCGTCCATCGCCAGATAATCTGTGCTCTCTGGGGCTATAGGCACTTTACTTCCATATATGGGAACAAGATGTCTTAGCTTAAGCATTTCAACCATCATGTCTACAGGTTTATTGTGTGTAAACTCAGAGTTTGCATATATGAAATCATCCATGGATCTTCCATGATATGCAAGTATTGGAACATCAGATATTCGCATAAAACACGGGCTGCCCACGCAGAGCACATTGTTTGAAAAAAGGTCTCTTATCTCTTTTGGTAGCGCTGGTTGGGGCTCAGCTGGTCTGACAGAATCATGGTTGCCGGGGAGCACTATTATCTCCTTGCTTTTATCATCTATTTTATCGAGCTCAGCAGCAAAAAGTTCATACTGCTCATAAACATTTGTTACCTCTAAATCTTTTTCCTGCCCCGGGTATATCCCAACTCCATCAACATTATCTCCGCAGAAGAGAACATACCTTATGGTATCCTGTGTACCCAACCAGTCCATAAACGAGCCCCATTTTTCTCTTATGAATGTTTTACTTCCTATGTGGACGTCGGAAGTTATTGCAATGGTTGCGCTATCTGTGCTCCTTGAAGCGCTTCTGTCTATCATCACATCCGGTACCAGCAGATCCTTAGCGTAAAAACTGGATCTACTCCTCTCTGCGATAACCCCCACCACAGAGTCGCGGGTTATGTGGTTTATTGTTTTTCTATCGGAGGTAAAAACTGTCATGGTTGAGGTCTCATCCTCTATCTCAAGGATTTTACCTCCATTTACATTTCTAAGGTCTCTCACCATTCCTATGACCTTAACATCTCTCTCGCTCCCTTTTAAAGCGTCTTCTATATTGACGCTTCCTATCAGCTCGCTTCTTCTTTTCAATATTTTCTTCAAAAGCTTGAACCTGCTATTGAAATATTTCACGAAGTCATTAGCTTCTCCTTTCGTTGTGCTTTTGCCTGTGATATCCTTTAACACCTCTATTCTGCTCTTCCAGTCTATCTCAAGCCTTTTTTTTGCAACGGCTTCCTCGTATCTCTTAATGTCATTTATAGTCAAAAACAGAACATTTGCGTTTTTGAGCAGATCCTCTACAAAGCTGTAAGGCTTATTCTCAAGATACTTCAGAACCTCATCCTGGGGCAATATGCCATGCTTTATGAAAAGAGATGTGAGGTCCATAATGGTAAGGGAATTCTGTCTTTAATTTTTTCCCCTTAAGTTTTTATTTGAGTAAACCTTTTCATTTCTATGCCGCTGTAGCTCAGTGGTGGGGCGACGCCTTGGTAAGGCGTAGGTCGGGGGTTCAATTCCCCCCAGCGGCTTCTGTAATCTGGATTACTCTGGATTATATTATACCTGTAACAGGATCTATAATGTGATTAAGAGAGATCTAAATATTAAAGATTTTACGGCCCCTTTTCACAGAGTGTGAAAATAAGCCTAGATTATAATCTGTGCATTATTCTGTAAAGGCTAGTTGAAGGAAGGATTAAATATAACTCTTCCTATTTTCTATGTGGTGCAGGAAAAACTCTACTCCGTCTCGTACAGTGAGAAAAAAAGAAATCTATGCTCTTTATGTAAGGGTTATAAAAAGCTGTGCGGAAAGAGCTTCTGCCCTATACTTGTGAGAGCTGAAACCATCCTCTCTAAAAATATAAAAGATACCGTATTTGGGGCTTCGCCGCCCGCCATATTTGTGGGCTCTGCGGGCTATCCTAAAATAACAGTAGGCCCACTTGTACCTCCTTTAACAGAGGGTACGGAGATCATGGATATGCCTGAGCTGTGGGTCAACAGAAGTCTGCAGGAGATCATAGGGTATAGAGCTTCGCTGATAAGGGGAAAGAGCAGAGTAAGCGCCACATCTGCTTTAAACCCTGATCGAACAACTGCGCAGATGCAGGAGCTTGTCATGGCCTCTGCGCCCACAGATGTGGAGGCAATGTTTGAAAAAAAGCCTAACCTCTCTATAACCTTTTCAACCAGAGCGCCCCCCTCTGGGCCATCTGCTTTGCTGAAGAGGATAAAGGTAGCAGAGAACCCCAAGGCTGAGAGGGTCGTCGATAAGGTTGTCTATGACACGGATATGAAGGCTGGTGAGGGCATAATAACACTCTATTCATCAAAAATCCCCCAGAGCAGAATAACCAGGATCCTGTCTTCAGGCCTCCTGGGTACAGGAAAGAGAAGGAGGTTTGTGCCTACTGAGTGGAGCATAACCGCAACCGATGATATAATAGCGAAAGCTTTACGCAGAGAGATCCTGGATTACAGGGAGCTGGACCATTATGAAGTGTTCAATTTCAGTGCTCTAGCTAACAGCGTTCACATCATTCTGTTCCCCTCCTCCTGGTTCTTCGAAGCGCAGGAAGTATGGGTGGCATCAAACTCTTTTGGCGTGGATTATGAGCTAGCCCTGGGTAAAAAAGGATATGCAAAGGAGTTAGAGGGGGCATACTATGCTTCAAGGCTGCCCGTGCTGGAATATCTGATCCATATAAGAAGACAGGCAGGTGCGCTGGTTATTCTGGAGGTCTATCCAGATTGGATACCTCTGGGTGTATGGCGCTTCAGAGAGCTGTGCAGAGAGGCTTTTAAAAATGGCAAAAGTTTTGATGACCTCAGCAAAGCTTTAGAGGCTTTGGATCTCGCTCTACCACTGAAGGGGTATGTAGAAAAAAGTGCTGTCCTGAAGAGCTTTTTGACGCAAAAGAGACTCACCGATTATGGCGCTTGAGCTCTTCCACCGCTCTTTTTACTGATCTCCTATAACCTTCGTTTCCTTCGCTCTCATTAAACTCCTCAGCATTCCTGAAATAAAGAGCGCTGCTCACAGGCACCATTCCTAAACCAAGACATACAAGACGTAGCTGCTCAACCATCCTTGCTCCACCAAATATGCCTGCGGAAACCCCGCATATAAGAACGGGCTTACCTCTATACTCTTCGTACAGAAGATCCAGCATCATTTTCAGCTCTCCAGGATATCCATGATTATATTCGGGGCTGACTATAACAATTCCATCCGCTTTTCCTATGATCTCTGCTAACCTCTTTGCCTCACTCCCTTTTTTTGTGTTGTCTGTGGCTTCTATCCTGTAGTCTCTCACATCTATTATGCTGCTTTCAATGCCTTCTTTTTTGAGCTCTTCAAGCATGAAACGAGCTACCTTTTCGCTCTGTCTACCCTCTCTAGCCGTGCCTAAAATTATAGGGAAATACATAAGAACAATACGAATAAAGCTTCTTATACTTTTTCCCGCTTTTATCGGGGTGTGGATCTCTGGCGATGAAGGCAGGAAAAGAAGCTGGCCAACTTAGCCAGAAGACAGACAAAGAGCACAAAGCTCGTACTGCTTGTGCTGCGTTACGCAAGCGTAAGAAAACATAAAGGATTCCAACAAAGCACTAAAAACTATTTAAGAAAATATTGCCATTCAATTTTATGCCTCTAGTTAAATGTCCTGCATGTGGTTTTACCTTCGACAAGAGCTATGCAAGGGCTTTTGCCTGTAAAGGTTGTTCGTATATGAGCTGCAACATGACAATATGCCCGAAATGCAAACGCGAGTTTGAGCTATGATTAAGGTGTGCCTCGGTGGAACCTTTGATCCTGTGCACGATGGCCACCTTGCTTTATTCAGAAAAGCTTTTGAGCTTGGCGACTTCGTTGTTGTGGGCATAACATCGGATGAACTCGCGACGCACTGGAAGCCGGGTGCAAGCTCCTTTGCGCGCAGGGCAAAAGGAGTATCAGAGATCCTTAAAAGATACGGAAAACCTTTTAGAATAGCAGAATTAAATGACCGATATGGTCCTGCGCTCTATGAGGATTTTGATTATATCATTGTTTCCCCCGAAACTTACAGGGTTGCTAGAGATATGAACGAGATACGCAGGAGGGATGGTAGAAAAGAGCTGAAGATCATAAAGGTGCCATGGGTTTTGGCGGATGACTTTATGCCTATATCTTCATGCAGGATAAGGGCTTTGGAAATAGATGCCCATGGAAGGAGATTGAAGAAACTTCCTGTAAAGGTGTGCGATGAAGAGCTCCTTAACCTCTTTGAGCTTTTTGGGTTGGAGTGTGAAGTGAAGGAAAAGGGGTGGGATCTATGCGTAGATAGAAAGGTAGAGAATGTAAATGGATGGGAGAAAGAGACCATAATACTTTCAGACAGATATGGAAGAAAAAGAAAAGCTTCGTTATACCACGAAAAAGGAAAAAAAGAGGATAAAAAGCTCTTTCTATCCATATTGATCGGATGCGAGATTGAGAAAAATAGGAGTAGAAAAGCTATTTAACCAAAAATGCATTGAGCCCTTATGGTAAGAAAACCTGCAAGGATGTATCGTAGCATAACAGGACCAGCCAATACCCGCAGGAAGTTCATGGGAGGCGTACCTCAACCTAAGATAACCATATTTGAGCATGGCCTTAAAAAAGAGCGCTCTCACAAAGTTTTTCTTGTTGCAGAAGAAGAAGTGCAGATAACCCACAGTGCTCTTGAGAGCACAAGAGTTACTGTAAATAAATATCTGGCTGAGGCGTGTGGATCTCAAAATTACTACATGCGTATTCGTCCATACCCTCATCATGTGCTCAGAGAACACAGGCAGGCTGTTGGTGCAGGAGCTGATAGGGTCTCTCAGGGCATGAGGCACGCATTTGGTATACCTGTAGGCACAGCAGCCAGGGTTTACCCGAACCAGATAGTGATAGAAGCCTGGGTTGATGAAGAAAAGATTGATGCAGCAAAAGAGGCTTTTCGAAGGGCAAAGATCAAACTGCCAATGAAGTGTAGAATAACCGTTGAGGGCTAACTTCTAAGCTTGCCAAGTCCATAGGCAGATAATGCCCCTGCAATAGCTACTATCCCTCCAACTACTATAGATGCGGCGTTTATGGGGAAGGTAGAGGCCTCAAGTAAGACCTCCAGGATAGAGCCCGCCACCAGCCCCAGTATCAAATAATAGGTTCTCTGTGGCTGGGTTTTAAGGAAGTGATCTATAATACGGGCAAAAAGGAATACGCCCAGCACGGCTCCAAGGCTGAAGAATATCAAGGGTACAACCATAAGCTCATTCAGGAAATAGAGAAGAGCAGAATACTCACCAAGGGCCACAAGGAGAGCTGAACCAGAGAACCCTGGGATCATCATAGCGCCTATGGCAAGAAATCCGCACAGGAAAAGCCAGAGCGCATATGCAGGCTCGATGGTAGTGATCTCCACAATACCAAGGATGTTTGAGCTGTCCACCACCTCAATCCCATCACTCATCCTGGATCCAATAATGGATAACAGTGCAACTGCCACAAAGCCGATCAGCAGAAGGATAACTCTATCCAACTTTAACTCCATGTCTTCCTGCTCACGCGCTATGAGGGGGACAGAGCCGGCTATGAGCCCCATCAGAAAAAGATAGGTATGAAAAGGCACTTCCGATAGAAGAAATGTAAAAAGGCGGGCAAAGATCAACACTCCAGCAAACATGCCAAGCAGTACCGTCACAAGGAAGAAGAGATGTGGCAATTTTCTCTCTCCCCTTTGAGTGAGAGCGCTTATAGAGCTAACCATACGCTCATAGATTCCTACAAGCAGAGCTATGGTTCCACCAGAGACCCCGGGGACCACATTGGCACAGCCTATCAGCATGCCCTTAAGGAAATTCAGCATGCCAGTAATAACTCTTTCTATAATTATATCTTTGGAGCGCTGTGGCGGTTCAGACAAATTGGTGCGTTGATCCTCTGGTAAAGGTTTGTTATTTGCAGAAATGATCTATCTTCATCTTACCCCCTAAACCTTGCATCATCCCCCAAAATAGGTCTTTGTTTTCGATTCATTTATTTCATATTTTAATATTGTTTACCAATAAAAAGAAAATACCAAAAGATAAGATAGACAGGGTGCTACGGATAGATCAGTGTCTAAGCTTCCAGAGTGGTTTGAGTTAACTATTTATGCACATAAAGAGATAAAGCAGAAAAAGCCGGGGTGACAGAGCGGTAATGTGATCGCCTGCAGAGCGATTTTGTGCCGGTTCAACTCCGGCCCCCGGCACTTATTTTAGTAAATTCTTTATAAACATACTCTATTTTGGGAGCGCTCAAACTATCCAGCAGGGCGCTCCGATATTGATATCCTTCTGTTACATAAGCTGGCGATTTCTTAAAAAATAAATAGAGATAAAACCCTAAATGAGAGATGAGAATAAAGGAGTTGTTTTCGCAGAAGCCAGAATTTGCTGAGATAAGGGGCTGGGTATACAGGATAAGGAGCAGTGGTGGCATAGTTTTTGCAGTTGTGAGGGATTCTACAGGCACAATACAGGTAACTGTTAAAAAAGAAAAGGGAGAAGCATTTAAAAATGCCTCTGAAGCCTTGCTTGAGAGCTCTGTGGTGATAAAGGGCAGGATTAAGGTGGATGAAAGAGCGCCAGGCGGATTGGAGCTAGAATCAGAGACCTTTGAAATAATATCCCTTGCGGAAAAATTTCCCATACAGGAGGACTACAGTGAGGAATATCTTCTGGATATAAGGCACACATCTATAAGGGCTAGAAGGTACAGCAACATATTCAAGATAAGGTCAGCTACTTTCAATGCGCTAAGAGACTTTTTTAATGAAGAAGGATACTATGAGACACAGTGCCCCATGATAGTCACATCAATGGTTGAAGGAGGTTCTGCGATGTTTGAGCTCAACTACTTTGGAAAAAAGGCATATCTGACGCAGAGCTCACAGTTTTACCTCGAGGCATTGATATACTCTTTAGAGCAGGTATACACCATAGCCCCGAGCTTCCGTGCTGAGAAGTCAAGAACGCCCAGGCATCTCACAGAGTTCTGGCACTGTGAGGCTGAGGCTGCATGGGTAAACAATGAGGAAATGATGCGCTTCGAAGAGCGCATGGTAGAAAGCACTATAGGTAGTGTTGTAGATTCATGCGAGAGCGAGCTGATAGAGCTTGGTAGAGATGTAGATTTTCTTAAGAGCATAAAGCCACCATTTGAACGCTTAACCTATAAGCAGGCTCTTAGAGAGCTCGGTATAAAAGAAGAGGAAGAGATTGGGGCGGATGAAGAGCATGCTCTGACCATCAAAAGAAAAAAGCCTGTATTTATAACAGAGTTCCCCAGGAAAAAAGGGTTCTACCACAGGCCAGACCCGGAAAAACCCGAGGTTTTGCTATGTCATGATCTCCTTTTCCCGGAGGGCTATGGGGAGATCATAGGTGGTGGGGAGCGCGTATGGGATAAAAAAGAGCTAATTGAACGCATAAAGGAGTTCAACCTCAACGAGAAGGATTATGAGTGGTATATAGATCTGAGACGGTATGGAAGCGTTCCGCACTCGGGCTTTGGCTTTGGTATAGACAGGTTTGTGCGGTGGATAGCAAAGCTAAACCACATAAGGGATACAATACCTTTTCCTAGAACTATAAACAGGTACTATCCTTGAATCCCTCTATAAACTATATAGAACTCTTTTTTCCCTCGATCGGTATTACTTTCCCCCCTGAGGTGATATCGTGAGCAGCAATATAGAAGAGACCATAAAGCTCTCTGAAAAGTGCATGGACAGGCTCAATAGAATGACAGGGGATGTATAGGCAAAAGAAATATACCAATATCCCCATCTATTTTTATGTATGAGGGCAAGGCGCTTACGATAGCTGGATTCGATCCAAGTGGCGGAGCCGGCATACAGGCTGACCTTAAAACCTTTTTAGCCTTCAACGTTTATGGAGCAAGTGTTGTGACAAGCATTGCTGTTGAGAACACAACTGAGGTCAGGGGTTCCTACGATATTCCTGCAAACACCGTTGAGGAGCAAATTGATGTGGTAATGGACGACATAGACATAAGAGCAGCAAAAACAGGAATGCTTTCAAGCGAGGAGATAATAAAAAGCGTTGCAAAAAAGATCAGAGAAAGAGGCATAGAAAAGCTGGTCGTTGACCCTGTGATGGTCGCAAAGACGGGGGGCAGACTTTTAAAGAGAGGAGCGGAGAAAGCAATGGTTGAGGAAATAGTGCCTCTGGCCTATGTCATAACACCAAATGTTCCTGAAGCTGAGGTAATATCTGGCATAAAACTGGTTGATGAAAGCAGTGTTAAGGAGGCAGCAATGAAGATCCATGAGATGGGCGCAAAGAATGTGATAATAAAAGGGGGGCATCTTACAGGTGATAAGAGCACAGATCTCTTGTATGACGGAAACGATTTTACAGCCATAGAAGGCATAAGGGTAAAAACAAAGAACACCCATGGAACAGGATGCACCTTTTCAGCGGCTATAGCGGCGTCATTAGCAAAGGGAAA
The DNA here is from genome assembly GCA_034190325.1 of Thermoplasmatota archaeon. Classification (GTDB taxonomy): domain Archaea; phylum Thermoplasmatota; class UBA186; order UBA287; family UBA287; genus UBA287. The sequence goes on along the minus strand of JAXHST010000082.1, from coordinate 12,809 downwards.
GGCTATTAAAGAGAGCGTAAGGGCAGCAAAGAGCTATGTGCAGAGGTCCATAGAGCTTGCACCCCATGGCATAGGAAAAGGTTATGGCCCCTTATACCACAACGTTACCTCTCTGTACTATGAGAGCGAAAGCGCACCAGAAGATTATGATTCATGGTTTTCAAAGAATCAGAATATCTTTGAATCTGAGCTTCTGGCATTGAAAGAGGCTACAGGAAAAATTCCTGAGAGATCGCTCGCTATTGGTTCCGGGACAGCTCTATTTGAGTCAAAGCTTGGAATAAAGGAGGGGATTGAGCTAAGCCCCTGTATGGCAGAGAAGGGGTCTGAGCGCGGCGTTTCAACACACACAGGAAGCGCCTATTCATTGCCCTATGAAGATAATACCTTTGACATGGTGCTCTTCTGCACATCTCTGGACTACATGGAAGATCCAGCGAGAGCTGTTAAGGAGGCTTATCGTGTTCTTAAAGAGGGTGGAGCAATTGTTGTCTCGATCCTGCCTAAAGAAGGATCATATGCCATGCTCTACGATCTGGCAAATATCTCTGGTTATGATCCTGAGAGATCACCGGCTGATCCTTTCCCTGTTGAGTTCCTCAGGGGCGCCAGATGGCTATCTGTTGAGAGCGCAACAGATATGCTGAAAAACGCTGGTTTTAGGGAGTTTAGATGCACACAGACCCTTACATGCCATCCGAGGTACAGCAATGAGAGCGAAGAGATGCCGGTAGAAGGATATAAGAAAGGGGACTACGTTGTTATAAAGGGGTTAAAGTAGATAGAGATGAGAGTAACGGAGATGTTGAGAAGGGACTGCGATCACATATGGGTCAGGATAATGGAGCACCCGTTTGTCCTGAAGCTGTATGACGGCACTCTGCCTGAGGAAAATTTTCGTTATTATGTCCTACAGGATTATAATTATCTTATAGGTTTGATGCGCTGCATGTGTGTTATAGCTTCAAAGAGTGATGCAAAGCTCATGCAGAGGACCCTTGCTCTAGCGCAGAGCGAGGCAACAACCGAGCTTGAAAATTATCAAAAGATGCTTTCAGCCATGGGGTTATCGATGGACGATGCAATAAGCGCCGAGCCCGCCCCCACAAATGTTGCTTATATGAACTTTCTTCTATCGACTGCTTACACAAAGAGCCCCATTGAGGGCCTAACAGCACTTCTGCCCTGCTTCTGGAGCTATGTAGAGATTGCTGAGAGGAACAAAGAAAGGCTGAAAAACAACAAAAACGAAGTTTATAGAGCATGGGCTTCCGTTTATCTGGATGATGGTGCAAAAAAGCTCGTAGAGGATCTCAGAGCACCTGTGGATTCCATAGAGAGCTACAGCTATGCAAAAGAGATATTCACCACAGCTAGCAGGTATGAATACATGTTCTGGGATATGGCGTACAACCTTGAGAGGTGGATATTATGAATGCTAAAGATAGGAAAAAAAGGAGCGCTTCAAACACAAAAAGTGTGGGCATAGGATATGATACGAAGATTTGAGCTAAAGGATCTCATGCAGATCCTTGAGATAGAGAGAGATTCCTTTCCAAAAACCTCTTACAGCGTCTCCACACTCATGTACCTTTCGCATTATTATAGCTTTCTTGTTTATGAGGAGGATAAGATCTCCGGCTACGTTGTATACGATCCTGCAAATGGGCACATAATCTCCATAGCCGTGCGTCCAGAGAACAGAAGAAAGAGCATAGGGAGCAAACTCATGAATGAGGTTTTTAAGGATTGCAAAAGAGTTTGGCTTGAGGTTAGAGTCAGTAATGAAGGGGCTCAGAGGTTTTATGAAAAGCTCGGATTTAAAAAGAAAGGAAAGATAGAAAGATACTATGGGGATGAGGACGCTCTGATAATGGTTAGAGAAGGGTGAGCGCTGCAGATTGATCCTGGAGTGATGCTATGCATGTGTTTTCGCCCGCTAACCTACATGCCGTCATAAAGAGGGGCATTAAGCCACAGGTCACATAACCCAAAAATACATGAGCAAAGCTCTAAAAACGGGCATGGATCCAGCAACAACGTAGAATGAGAGCTATATCTCCATATATCTAATTATCGTTCTCCATTTCAAGATCCCAGACTCAGGTCAGGGAAATATCTTTTCATTACCCTTAAACACCTCTATCCTGTCACCAACTGTGACATTGTTTCTCTCAAACCACCCCTTGTTCACCTCAAGTGCTGCCTTGAAAGGTTTTCCCGGGCCATGTGAATCTGTTGTTAAAGGCTCCATATCTGTTATGTAGATTATTTTTCCATCCGCATCAAAGAAGGCAATGGATAGAGGTATGTATGTGTTTTGCATCCAGAATGATCCTTCTGTCTCTCTATCGTAGAGAAAAATCATACCACTGTTCTCTGGCAACTGCTCCCTGTACATCAGCCCATGAGCTCTTTGTCTGAGTGTAATAGCGAGTTCTACATCAAGCTCTATCTTTTTATCCTCTGTGTATATGTACACTTTGCCCTGCTCAAATGTCGGTTGTATGATGAACAAGAGAGCAGTGAGAACAACAAGAGCTTTCATCGTTGATGGATTACCTTCTTTCTTTTTATCTTTATCTTTGTTTTTTATTTATCCTTTACTAAATGATCCTCTTTAACATTCTAGAAGCTATAAAGAACATCAGCACATCAAATATGAGAATTGCTACGATATCCTCTTCTTCATAAGGGAGGCTATGCAGCGCTCGGCAAACCTTCTATGACAAAATTGCATTAAACTATTTTACCCGTTTTTTTGTTATTTTGTTTTTTTGCTATTTAAGCGCCGCCGGACGGACTTGAACCGTCGACCACCCGGTTAACAGCCGGGGGCTCTACCAACTGAGCTACAGCGGCCTGGTGGTTAATGTAAGTAAGTCTTTTTAAGGATTTCCGCTTG
>JAXHST010000082.1:0-9804 GCA_034190325.1 Thermoplasmatota archaeon | reverse complement strand
TTAAGCGCCGCCGGACGGACTTGAACCGTCGACCACCCGGTTAACAGCCGGGGGCTCTACCAACTGAGCTACAGCGGCCTGGTGGTTAATGTAAGTAAGTCTTTTTAAGGATTTCCGCTTGAATCCTCTTGAACTGTTACCAAGCTTTCTGCTAAGTAGAATGCTGTGGGATAATAAATATATACTGTATTTTCTATTCTCTTTTATGTATGATTTGGTGGTTATGGGCGCGGGGCCAGCAGGTTTAACTTCAGCCATTTATGCCGTAAGAAGCGGGCTTACTGCTGTTGTGCTTGAAAGTGCTATAGCTGGTGGACAGGCAGCCACAGCACCTGTCATAGAGAACTATCCTGGTTTTGAGTCAATAAAAGGCATAGAACTTATAGAAAAGATGAAAAAACACTGTATGAACTACTGCGAGATTCTTGAAAACAAGGATGTGCTAAACGCAAAAAAGAGTAATGAAGGCTTTTTGATAGAAACAGCGGACGAGAGATATGAGAGCAGAGCGATAATAATTGCAACAGGCGCGAAACACAAAAAGCTGAGCGTTAAGGGGGAAGAGAAGTTCATTGGCAAAGGTGTCAGCTATTGCGCAACGTGTGATGGATTCTTTTTCAAAAACAGGAGAGTGCTCGTTATTGGAGGGGGTAACACCGCAGCTTCTGATGCTTTATACCTGAACTCCATAGGCGCAAAAGTCAGAGTGATACACAGAAGTGCAGAGTTGAGAGCAGACAAAGTGCTGCAACAGAGGCTAGCTTCCGCAGGCATAAATGTGCTTTATGGCAAAAGAGTAGAGGAGATCAAAGGGAGAGAGAGGGTAGAAAAAGTGTTGCTCTCAGATGGTACTGAACTTGAATGTGATGGCGTTTTTGTATCTGCGGGTATAGATCCAAACAATGAGATGGCTCACATGCTTGGAGTAAAGCTCGATGATCTGGGGTATGTCATAACTGACGGGGAGCAGAGAACCAATATGCCCTTTGTTTACGCTGCCGGGGACATAACCAGGGGTATGAAACAGGTTGTTGTGGCATGTGCGCAGGGGGCCATAGCCGCGAACAGCGCATATGTAGATCTCAAGAACCCATACTGGGCAGAGAGGGACACAAAGAAATAAAAATAAAAAAGCAGCATATAATCTTTGTGAAGCTTATAGTGAATGAAGAAGAATACGATGTAGAAGCAAGCGAAAATGAGAGGCTGTTGTGGGTTCTGCGGGATAAACTAAGGCTTACAGGCACGAAGTTTGGCTGTGGTATCGGGCAGTGCGGTTGTTGTACTGTTCTGATAGACGGAAAGGCTACAAGATCTTGCATAACTCCTTTAAGCAGGGTTATCGGTAAGAGGGTAACGACGATAGAAGGCATACCCGAAAACCACCCTGTGAAGAGAGCATGGATAGAGCTCCAGGTTCCGCAATGCGGTTACTGTCAGAGCGGGCAGATAATGCAGGCAATATCGCTTCTTGCGGAGAATCTGAAAGAAGAGGAGATAAAGAATGGCATGAATGGCAACCTGTGTAGATGCGGTACCTATGAGAGGATAGTGAAAGCAATAGAGAGAGCCTCAGAGCTCAGGGCAATGAAAGCAAAAGGCACAGAAGCAGAAGGAGAGAAGAAAGAGAAGGGGAGAGGAAAAATGCACACCCTGAACAGATGGGTCAAACTCGGAGAAGATGGAAACATCATAGTTGTGCTGAACAAATCAGAGATGGGACAGGGTGTATCCACTGCTCTGCCGCAGATAATTGCCGAGGAGATGGATGCAGACTGGGAGCTTGTCTCATTTGAACCTTCTCCAGCAACAGAGGAGTATAATGATCCCGCTATTGGCTTTATGGAGACAGGGGGAAGCACGAGCATAAGAAACATGTTTGAAGAGCTCAAAAAAGCAGGAGCTGAAGCAAGAGCGAAAATACTTAAGGCAGCATCTATCGTTTTCAGCACCTCTGCAGAAAAACTCAGAACGGAACAGGGGAGAGTGTTCTATGGCAAAAAGTCCCTGGGTTATGGAGGGCTGGCTGAGCTGGCTTCACAGCAAAGGGTAGAAGAAAAAGAGTACGATATCAGAGAGGTCTATACGGGAGACTTGCAAAGAAAGGATCTCGAAGAAAAGGTAGATGGCAGGGCTATGTTTGGCATAGATGTTCATATTCCTGAAGCTGTCTATGCAACAGTTATAAGAGCCCCAGCATACGGTGCGGAGCTTATATCCTACGAAGCTGAGAGTGCGTTGAGGATAAGTGATGGCATAGCCTTGCTGGGCGATAGCATAGAGAACGTATGGAAGGCCAGAGATAAGGTTAAAGCGAAATGGAGCAAAGGCTCAGCAATTGATGAAGAAACAATAGAAAAGGAGCTCGAAAGAGCTCTTGAAAGCTCTGAAACATACATGGAAAGAGGAGAGATAAAGGGGAAAGTATTGCTCGAAGCAAGATATAGAACACAATACCTCTCACACGCGCCCATGGAGCCAATGAACTGTGTTGTGTGGGTAAAAGAGGATAGATGCTTTGTTTGGGCTCCTACACAGGCCCAGACAGATGCCATAGAAACAGTGCGTAAAGCAACAGGGATAAAAGATGTGGAGCTGCACACAACATACCTTGGCGGAGGTTTTGGCAGGAGACTTAAGAATGATTACATAAAAGAGGCTGCCGAGATATCAATGAAGATAAGAAAACCTGTAAAGATCCTGTGGACAAGAGAGGAGGACATAGCTTATGATTTTTACAGGCCCGGAGCGCTGATAGAGATGAAAGCCTATTCACATAGCACAGAACCTGGCATCGAATGCAGAATTGCTGTTCAATCTGTGCATGAGGAAGGAACAGAGAGGGATGTGGATCCGGCTGCGGTTGCGGGCATATCTGACACTCTGTACGACATAAAAAACATGAGGATAAAGACCGGCAGGGTATCCATACCTCTGCGTGCAGGTCCATGGAGATCAGTGGGGCACTCCAACAACGCATTTTTCATTGAGAGCTTTATAGATGAGGTGGCATACGCTCTGCACAGAGATCCCCTAGAATACAGGCTTTTGCTATTGAAAGATGAGAGAGCAAAGAATGTCCTCAGGAAAGTGGCTGAGATATCAGATTGGGGAAAGGATGTAAACAAAGCCCGGGGGATAGCCTTTCATCGCTCATTCGGTAGCTATTGTGCAGAGGTGGCAGAGGTCTCTGTTACGGATCACATAGAGGTTAAAAGAATGTTTGCTGCGATGGACTGTGGAAAGACGGTGAACAGGGGGATAATCAAGCAACAGGTGGAGGGAGCTATACTCATGGGTTTGAGCGCTGCCCTCCTGGAGAGGGTGAGCTTTAGCGGTCTACAGAATTTTGATTCTTACAAAATCCTGAGGATCAAAGATTCACCGCACATAGAGGTCTGCATAATGGAGAACAATGAGAGCCCTGGCGGTGTAGGCGAGCCTGCTCTGCCACCAGTTGCCCCGGCTGTTGCAAACGCGATCTTTAGGGCAGTGGGCATGAGACTGAGAGAACTGCCATTTAAACTGAAAAGTAATAAATAGTATTACATACAATATACCTATTATGAAATTCAAAGAAGAAGAAGCAGTCTCCCCTGTGATAGGAGTTATACTGATGGTAGCTGTAACCGTTGTGCTGGCCGTGGCGGTTTTCTATATTGCACAGCAGTATACCGGGGGCTCAACTCAAAGCCTAACAGCAATAACCCTGGATGTAAGAGATGTCCCGGTGCAGCTGAATGCGAGGACAGCTGACTCTATAGTCAGTATGACTTTGCAGGGACTACAGGGCTCTCCGTTAAACCTCAATGACCTTTATTTCTCTGTCTCATCTGATAAATCAAGCTGGCAGACAGTAGCTCATAGTCCAAATGCAGGACTATGGAATGTTGGGACTACAGTAACCCTGAGCGAGAATGATCCTGCTCAGGTGAGCCCTGGTCCATTGTATGTCAGGGTCTATAGCAGAACCGCAAATGCGCAGATATATGAAAGCGGCGTAATATATATAAACTGATGCTGAGAGCTCACCTTCTGATAGAGGGCAGGGTACAGGGAGTGTCCTTCAGACAGGAGACAGCAGAAAGGGCTAGGGCTCTGGACGTTAGGGGCTGGGTAAGAAATCTGCCTGATGGAAGGGTTGAGGCTCTATTTGAGGGAGAAGATAGAGCAGTTGAAGAGCTCACAGACTGGTGCCACATGGGTTCCCCGGCAGCACTTGTGAGAAGAGTTCATGTAGAGAGAGAAAAGATAGAAAAACTAGAATGCTCGGGCTTTTCTGTGAGATACTGATGATACGCTATGAAAAGATATTTTTAGAGCTACCTGTGGAAAAGGAGCAAATTGATGTGTGAGCTAAACTCTGATAAAACAAACAACCGTATAAAAGACATATACAGAGAGATCTATTCGCTTGTCAAACAGATACCTGAAGGCAAAGTATCAACATACAAGAGGATTGCTGAAGCTATGGGAGATCCTTTAGCAGCAAGAGGGGTTGCAGAAGCGCTGAGCATAAATCCTCTACCGGTAAAAATACCATGCCACAGGGTTGTTCATGAGGATTTAACTCTGGGAGGCTTCAGATTCGGGATAGAAGAGAAGAAGAGGATGTTAGAGAACGAGGGCATAACTATAGAAAAGAATAGGGTGAAAGCAGAGATCTTCGATGACTTCAGATCAACAGAGATCCTGGAGCAGATGAAGGCTGAGCAAGAAAAGATGAGCAAAAAGGTAGAGCTAGAAGATAGCGATTTTGAGCTTGTAGCTGGATTTGATGTTTCCTATTCCGATAGGTTTGCTAAAGGGGCCATATGCATAATGAACAAAAAGCTTGAGCCCATAGAGGTGAGAACAGGATATGAGCCCTCATGCATGCCCTACATACCAACATACCTTGGATTCAGAGAGCTGCCGCTTTTCAGGAAGCTCTCCAAGGGGCTGAAAAATGTGCTCTATTTCATAGATGGGAATGGTATTATGCATCCCCGCTTTTGCGGTAGCGCATGCATGCTTGGACTGGAAGCAAACGCACCTGCGATAGGAGTTGCAAAGAGCAAACTTCTGGGGGAGATCAGCGAAAACAGGGTAGTATATAAAGGAAGGCAGGTGGGCTGGAAGAAAAACAACCTATTTATCTCTCAGGGCAATAAAATATCTCTGCAGAAGGCTCTGGAGCTTACAGGGCAGTTTTCGATATATAAAATGCCAGAGCCCCTGCGCTTGGCGCACATAAATGCGCGCATCAGTAAGCAACGGTAACCCTGTAACCCTTCTCCCTTAGCTCACCTACACATTTTTCGATCATCGAGCTTTGAGGCGCTGTTACAGTGAGCCTCAGTTCGCAGTAGTTCAATGGAATGCTGTGGGCATACCTGTCAAGGTAGAGGGTCTCTATGCTTATACCATTGATACCAAGGGCTTCAAAGACATCCTTCATTTCCAGAGGGTTATCCCTGATCATTATCCTCAACTTTGTCCTTCTGCCCTCACCTGAAACGCTCCTTGTTATGAGATAAGAGAGATCTGAGAGCTCCATGTTGCCCCCTGTTATCACAACTCCAACCTTTGAGCCCTCTTCAACCTTGACTTTGTTGTACATGAGCGCTGCTAAAGGCGCTGCCCCGCTTGGTTCAGCAAAGACCTTGCATCTCTCTAGAAGAAAAAGAAGGGCTGCTGCAATCTCCTTGTCGCTCACAATTGCTATATTCTCTTCGCCCATCCTGCTTTTTATAACATTGAATGGTTTTATACCGGGATGCTTTGCAGATAAACCATCTGCGATGGTGTTTACGGTTGGGGTGCTTGAGGGCTTTCCGTTCCTCAAGGATAGGGACATTGAAGCCGCACCTTCGGGCTCAACTCCTATAACTCTTGTTTCGCTCCCTTCTAAAGCCAGTAGCGTGCCTGCCAAGAGTCCCCCGCTGCCAACAGGGACTATAACAGTATCGAGCTCTGGGAGCTCAAGAGCTATCGTTCCGTTGCCTGCGATCACCTCGCTGTCTTCGTAGGAATTGATCATGACATAATCATCTTCCATAGAAAGCTCTCCAGCTCTCTGGAATGCATCATCATAGGTTTCGCCAGAGAATTCAACCCTTACCCCCTGCCTCTTTATAGCATCTAACTTAGACTTTTTTATAGCCTTTGGAACGACAACGCAGCACTCTATGCCCAGAGCTTCAGCCATGCACGCAACAGCCTCTCCATGGTTTCCCATAGATGCGGTTATCACCCCCTTTTCCTTCTCCTCATCAGTTAGCGTAAGAAGCTTGTTTGCTGCCCCACGTATCTTGAAAGAGCCTGTGCGCTGAAAATTCTCCAACTTCAGAAAAACCTTGCACCCACAAACGTCGTTGAGCGTCCTGCTATTCATTATCTCGGTCTCTCTCACATACTCCTTTATTCTATCAGCCGCAAGCCCTATGTCTCTCTTTTCCATAAATCCTCCCTGCTATTTATCACATCTCTGCTCTCAAGCATGTGCATCCGTTCCTATGGAGAATATAACTTTACTGTTTATCTTCTTTATCCTTCATATGTCATTGCTATTGGGATCCATTCTATAGCAGCTTATCTCAGAAAGCGCACTCCGTTATCCTCGCGGGATCTCTACTTTTATGTCCCCCTTAACCCCGAGAACACCACTTATCTTTAAAAGGCCTTCCATATCTTCACTTTCATAAATATCTGCTACACCATAACCCTCTATTGCTGAGGCAGCTCTTCTATAAGCGCCAACTCTGAGCTTGCTCCCTTCCTTGAGCTCAGCGGATCCGCAGATCCCCAGGCACATCATCATAGCCCCGGGCAGATTCGAACTGCCGTCAGAGGGTCCAGAACCCCCTATGCTTGGCCACTACACCACGGGGCTGTAGAGGTATAGGTGGTTTTTAATTAAAATAACTTTTCTAAGGTTTTGCCTATACGCTCAAGTCCTTCCTCAAGGATAGCTCTGGGGCAGGCTATGTTAAGCCTCTCAAAACCACTGCCACATTTGCCAAATAGGTGGCCACCATCGAGAGCAACCCCGCCATCTAAAAGAGCATTCCTCAGCTCAGCATCGCTCAACCCAAGGCTTCTGAAATCAAGCCACACAAGGTATGTTCCTTCTGGCTCTATCACCTTAACCTCAGTTCTGGAGAAAAACCTTTTAACCAGCTCGAGATTATCTCTGAGATAGGATAGAAGAGCCTCGAGCCAGTAATCACAGCTCTCAAACGCAGCCTCCAATGCTGTTAAACCAAGAACATTCGGTTCAGGCACCAGAGAACCTCTTGTCTCAACAAAGTTCTTTCTTACTTCTTCGTTAGGAATTATAACAAAAGATGTTGAGAGTCCTGCTAGATTGAATGTCTTGCTTCCGGACATGCACACCATAGATCTCTGCTCAAACTCTGGTATAGAGGAAAAAGGGGCGTGCTTACCTTTTAAAATAATCTCGCAATGTATCTCATCAGAGATCACAAAGGCTCCGCTATCTATAGCTATCCTGCCAGCTTCTTCAAGCTCTCCTTTCTCCCATACCCTGCCCACAGGGTTATGCGGGCTGCAGAGGAGCATTGTCTTTATCCTCCTTTCTTTAGGCACTATTCCTTTCTTTGGCCTGAAACATCCTTTTAAACCCTCTAAATCCATAACATACCTTCCATTTTTCAGCATCAGCTCATTCTCCACGACATGGCAACCGCTATTCTCTATAACAGAGAAGAAAGGATAGTACACAGGGCTCTGCAGGATCACCTCATCACCCGGGTGGCTCAAAGCCCTTGTGGCTATGCCCAAAGCCGGAACCACACCCGGGGTAAAGACTATCCACTCCTTTTCTATTCTCCATCCATACCTCTTCATCATCCTCTCTTTTATCAGCTCTAGGAGCCTATCGCCGGGGTATGAATATCCGAAGATCCCATGCTCAACACGTTTCTTCAGAGCATCCTTAATCTCTTCAGGGGTCTCAAAATCCATATCAGCGACCCAGAATGGCAAAAGGTCTTCTTTACCAAACAGATCCTTCAAACCATCCCATTTTTCGCAGTCAGTCCCCCTCCTTTCTATGATTTTGTCAAAATCCATAGCATGAAAAACAATTACAGCGTATATTTCTTTCTAAGCTCTATGCTCTCCATAAGCTTCCAAGACCCTCCAATCTCCCCTTTATACCCATTCTGTTTAAAGAGAACCATAGAGATGCTTGATTGCTTGTTACAACAGGAATCCCCATATCCCTCTCAAGAACTTCAATGATCTCAAAGGTTCTCAGATTTGTGCAGCTTATAAAGAGGCAGTCGCCTTCACCAGAGTCTGAAGCAAACCTGTAAAGCTCCTGAGGCATAACCCTTCCTATCTCTCTGTTTTTCTCTATGCCCATCCCCCTTATAGATCGAACTGGAAAGCCGCAGCTCTCAAGAAATTCTTTTTCTCTCTCATTAACTTCATCAATGTATGGTGTGACCACAGAGAGCTCTCTAGCGCTAAAAGATTTAAGAGCCTCCACAACTGCTGTAGAGGTTGTTATGAATGGGACCTTCAGTTCCTTTTCCATCTCCTCGCTCCTTCTTGTGTTGTAATCTTTACCCTTTATCAGACTGCCTGACGTGCATCCAAACAGAATGCAGTCCACCTCTGCATCAATCAAAGATGTGGCCGCATTCATAGAACTTCTATCCATATCTTCCAGAGCTCCTGCATTAACCTCCTTAAGAGGTATTCTCGCAGTATGCAGTGAGATCCCCTGTGGGAGAGCGCTCCACATCTCGCACTCCATCGTTGTGTTTGATGAGGGCACAATGAGACCTACTCTTTTTCTCCAGCCATACATGATTCTTATTGCCTGCCATTAATAAATTATTTTTGGATGCTGTGAGTGCTCATTTATTTTAGCACTATGTCAAAGCAGAATAGCTTCTCGGTGACGGAATAGCCGTGTAACTCCTTAACCTTCATTCCTTCCATCTCTCTACCAGCAGCGTTAGCTCTCTCAGCGATAATTTCACTAACCGCCACTGGATCATTGCAGATCTTATAGAGGTGTATGGTGCCTTTGCGACACTTATCGAAGGCACAGTCAAGAAAATCTGTAGAGCTGTGTGGCAGGTTCATAACGATCCTATCAAACTCATACCCTTCGAAAGCATCCCTCGCATTGCCGCAGAATACGGAGATGTTGCTCACCCTGTTTCGTTTCATATTTTCTTTCAGGCACTCCATGGCTTTTTCGTTTATGTCAGATGCACACACTTTTTCTGCACGCTTTGCAATAGGTATCGTAAATGGCCCAGCGCCGCAGAACATATCCCATACGATCTCTCTTTTATCCACCAGGGATGCTATTCTCGCTCTCTCGCTAGAAAGCCTGGGGGAGAAATAGACCTGTGCTATATCAAGCTTGTATACGCATCCATTTTCTCTGTGCTCGGTCTCTGTCCTTTTCTCTCCCGCTATAACCTCTACATCTCTCACCCTCTGCTCGCCCTTCACGCCCTTATCTACACAGACAACCTTTATATGCTTATAAGCCTTCAGAATAGCGCCCCCTATATCCCTCCGCAAGGGAGAAAGCTCTTCAGGCAACTTTATGATACAGATATCACCAACAACATCAAATGCCCGGGGTAGCTTTTTGCGGAGATCCTCCGGAAAGATATCCCTGTAGCTCCTCATCTATACCATCTCAAGGAGATCCCGTCTTTCAAGGCGGGGAGGAATTGAGAGTGGGAGCAATGCTTAAATACTCCCATTACATCACATATCTGTGAGACCTTGAAAAGAGCAATCAAGTTACAGACAGACGGTTTGACGAAA
>JAXHST010000081.1:0-61537 GCA_034190325.1 Thermoplasmatota archaeon | reverse complement strand
GGATCCTGGGGAGACCCCTAACGAAGCGGTGGTAAGAAAACTACCACCAGAGGCTAAGCTAGGGCTATTCCTAAGACTGGGAGGTGAGTGATGTTGGAGAAGCGAAAAAATAACTGGGCTCTACACGGGGGCATTTCAACAAAAAGGCTCATATAGAGGAGCTTGGCTGGATTGAATGGAAGGATGAAAATGGAAAGACCATGGATGAATTAATTGGAAAAAATGGTCCCTTCTCTAAACAGAATTCTTCGATGTAACGGCAAAAATAAAAACACTACGGGGACGCTGCGCTTCAAAATCAAAGATTTTGCCCCCCGCTTAACAAAGGATAAAGAGGAAATTGCTCGGCTCGCCCCTCCCCCAAATTTTTCTTCCACTTCGCTCCAGAAAAACTTTATATTCACTAGCGTTATCTACAATAATGGTAAACGCGATCTGGCAATCGAGTGTCAAAGCGTTTGTAGGCATGGTAGAACGAAATCTGGATAATTTTATAAAAGAATTAAAAAATAATTTTCTGGAAAGTTGTGGAGAATCGCCGGGGATCGAACAGGTGCGAGCGTGGCGGTCATCCCTAAAGGCCATGGCAGACATTCTATCTGACACTTATTTTGAAAATTTGCAGATCCTCCTGGAGTATAGGCTACCTTTTAGTGGTGAAAGATGCGATGTTATTTTATTGGGCTACGGAAAAAATGGTAAACCGCAAGCTTTGATAATTGAACTCAAGGGTTGGAATAAAGCGGATGAAGTCGAATCCAATTTTGTAGAATCTGATATCGGAAAGAGCGCACATCCTGAATACCAGGTTAGAAATTATGTGGGAAAGATAAAATTCTCTCACTCCGCTTCTGAGAATTTTGATATCGAAGGATGTGTATATATGTACAACATCTCTTCAATAGACAAAAACATCGATTTTAATGAAGTGAAAGGATTTTTTAAGGATTGGGATGAAGAATTTCGTGAATCATTAAGAGAAACTTTTGATAAAAATGAGCTACCCCGCGACGTGGTCTCGAAATTCGTTGACGGGAAGTACGTGCAATCAAAGCACCTATTCGATGCAATAAGGACGCACTATGATGAATTGAAAAATGGGGCATTTCAGGCATTAGCCGATTCTGGGTTCGGTTTGTCCAACGAACAATTAGGATTAACTAATGAAATATTGGAGGACTTAGCGGCAGGAAATAAGAATGTTTATCTTATACAAGGAGCCCCGGGATCCGGGAAATCCTTGTTGGCTATACATATTCTACTAAATTCTCTATCTAGAGGTAAAAGCTCAGTACTTGGATACAGAAACAACAGATTGATCAATACGATAAGAGAGGTCTTTGATGCAGCGGGAGAAATGAGCTCTGTAATAAAATTTTATTCAACCGGAAGGCCACAAAACCCGGGTCTTGCTGAGGGCAATCCAAACAGTCCAAAATTCGACATTGCTATCTATGATGAAGCTCAGAGAATGAAAAGAGATAACATGAAGATCGCTATGCAACGCGCGCCAATGACCGTTTTCTTCTACGACGAAGGTCAGATATTAAATGCTGAGGAGGAGGGAAAAACCAGCAATTTCGAGCGTGAGGCAGACGCTCTCGGGTTAAACATAAAAAAACGATATCTAAACGGTTTTTATAGGGTGCAAGGAGGAGAGCAGTATCATCAGTGGATTGAAACAATTCTCTCAAGCCCAGATAATGTGAGAAACTCTAAAGATCCTGGTTGGAACTATGAATTTAGAGTGTTTTCATCACTGGCAGAATTAATAAATGCGCTTAAAATGAAACACAAAACGAAACCAGAATTGAAAGTTGGGCTCATAGCTTCATTTACCGAATCGCCAGGCGACCTTCATAACCCTAGAGGTATAAAAAATCTCAGAGTTGGTTATCCCCTTTACAGTAAGTTTGAGTTATACAAAGATTTTGGATCAAAAATTTACTGGTTGATGGACCCAAGAAAGGAATATGTCCCCTTTTGGATGCAGGGCAGATCAAACGAACTGGATACGTGCGCTTCAATTTATGGATGTCAAGGATTTGAGCTGGATTATGCAGGGATTATCTGGGGAAGGGATTTTGTTATGCGCAATAATTCCTGGGCGCTTGGCGATAACTGCGAGGATATCATAGGGAGACCCATCAGTTTAAAAGATCTCATTAAAACGGGAAAAAAGGGGGATAATGACGCAAGAGAACTATCGCTGTCCCTTTTGAAGAATAGATATAGAATCTTTCTGACAAGAGGAATAAGCGGAACTTATATATACTGCGAAGATAAAGAAACTTTAGAATTTCTGTCGAGATTGATTTAATGCATACTTCGGCTAACAGAGCGTATCTGGCTTCGTATCTTCGGTACTCCGCCCAAATCCTTTTGGACTTCAGATACACCTGGGACGTTATTTCCAAAATATGTATATGGGCAAAGATCTTGAGCATTTATTCACAGAGAAAGAAGAGACAGATGCTACAAAAAGGTTAATGAGTTGCAATCGCAGATAAGCACTGCACATATGATTGTTTGTATACCACACAGATCAATCAAATCTCAACAGATTTATCCAAAAATAAGAGTTCTTCTCTCTAAACAGCAACTTCAATTTTTATGCGACAAACAACCTGAACTGGAATGAAATTGAGATAAGTAAAATGTATTTCCGAAGATGGGGACATAGAAGTATGGCACAGAGAGGGCAAAGTAAAAGGATAGAGGGCTGTCAGCTAAGGAGTGATGAAGCGATGAGGAGAGAATGCTCTCAATGGGTACTTTGCTTGGAGCAAATGCTATAGCCACAATAGGGAACTTCTATGCAACGGGAGCTCTGCGAAGTGGGCCAGCAGTTCAATTAGCAACTATTGAGGAAAGCATAGCAAGTAAGAGAAACGTGTGAGATAACAAAACTCTCCGATAAATCACCTTGCCCTAAGCAATACGGAAGAAAATTTAATAAAGGGCACGCGCCATAAGAGTATTTATGGTTACTACTGCTCTCCTGATAGAGTCTGGTCTTACCCTTTGTCTTACTCTGCTTTCCCTTTTCGTTTCTGTAAGGATCTTTCAGAGATATAAAAATGAAGAGCTAAATCCCCAGCTTTTTCTTGCCCTTATGTTCTTTTTCTTCTTTCTCAGTTATATCACAGAATTTGTTATAGATGTCTATGATATACACTTTGAGCTTACTGGAGGAGCACTCTACGGAGAACTTGGTGAAGACCTCAGACAGGCAATAACATGGGCATCTGTTGCGCTGGTGCCTGTTTTTGGGGTTCTCTTCGCTCTTGAGATCCTTCAGCCTGCTGGAAAAAGAGTGTTCCAGGTCTTAGATCTCCTTGTTTTTGTTGTCTTTATGGTACTCTATTATCTCTTCCCTCACACTTCCATAGTCTATGAAGAATATGGAATGCGCATTGCAGAGGTAAATCCGAGTCTGGAGTGGTCCATAGCATGCTATCTGATCTCCTTTCTGAGTCTTGCTCCAGGGTTAATATTTCTTTTATACTCCTTATCGCATGCCAGGGGTAAGGAGAGAAAGAAGAGTCTTGTTTTAGCCTCAGGCTTCTTTGTGATCAGCTACTTTGCTTTCTTCTCAGATGTTCTTCTCTTCCCGCCGACCATAACGTTGAGAAGGGCGCTGCTGTTTGTGGGCGTAGCCCTTGTTTATGCAGCGAACCGCATGTAGCTCTCTACTCCTCTTATATATGTTGCCGTTTGCAAGCTTCTATCGGAAAACTCCCCTTCTTAACCCGAGCATCTCTTCGATCTCTTCTCTGCGAGCATAGAATATATCCCCTTTTATCGTGTGTGCAAGCGCCGCAGAAGCAACAGCATACCTCAAAGCTTTGCCAGCGTCTTTTTCTTCAAGCGAAAGAAGGGCAAAGGCTGCATCAAATGCATCTCCGGCACCGATCCTGTCAACTGTTTCTATCTCATAGCCCCCCTCTTTAAGCAGCTCTCCGTCCTTCAGGCAGAGCGCTCCATCCTTCCCAAGAGTGATTACTATATCAGGTATACCATATCTTGCATAAAGCTCTTCAGCGCAGGATTCTCTATCAATTCCAAAAACCTTCCTCACGTCATCTATCGTAGAGAAGAGGATATCCACATTATCAAGCATGGGCTCTATAGCCTTAAAAGCTTCCTCAGCATCCCATAACTTCTCTCTGTAGTTCACGTCGAATGATCTCTTTATCCCCTTTTCTTTTGCTCTTCTGAATAGCCCATATGCTTCTTCCCTGGCTTTCTCACTCAGAGCGAGGGTTATGCCTGTGGTATGCACAAGGTCACATGCTTCTATGTTTATTCTGAACTCTTTTGCCATAGCAAAAGCCGAGTTTTTCCTATCGTATACTACCTTTGTCGTTCTGGGCTTTTTGCCCTGCTCCACAAAGTAAAGGCCCATTCTTCCTTCAGTTAGCAGAATATCGGAAACGTCAACACCGTGCTTCCTTATCTCATCGAGAGACCAGAGACCCAGAGGATTATCTGGAAAAACTGAGGCAAAAGAGCTTATGCCCCCGAGCTTTGCGAATGCTATCGCGAAGTTTGACTCAGCTCCAGCAAGGCTTAACTCAAGCTTTTTTGCCTGCTCAAACCTCTCATTTTCCTCTGTTGAAAGCCTTATCATTGTCTCTCCAAATGTTACTGCCCTCATTTTTCTTCTTTGATTTTCTCTTTGCATCTCTATCACCTTTTACCCTTTACCCCACAACAAGACTGATAACCAGCGCAAGCGAAAAACCGCACAACGCTATTATCGTTTCCATTATGCTCCACGATCTTATCGTATCCACCTCACTGAGCCCTAGATACTGATTAACCAGCCAGAAACCACTATCATTCACGTGCGAGAAAATAGTAGCTCCCGAGGCTATTGAGATCACCAAAAGGGCAAGCTGTGGCTGACTTAGAGCTGTTGTGAGGGGAGCCACAATTCCCGCTGAGGTTATCATCGCTACCGTTGCGGAGCCCTGAGCAAGACGCATAGCGCACGCAATGAAAAATGCTATAACAAGCGGAGGTAAAACAGAAGTGCCCATCGACTGAGCTATTGCATCTCCAATGCCGCTATCTATAAGCACCTGCTTGAAGGCTCCTCCTGCCCCGGTAACAAGAATTATTATACCTGCTGGTGCCAGAGCGGATGTTGCTATCGATCGAAGCTCTTTTCCGGTAAAACCTTTTCTGAAAAGGATCAGAGATAGAACTGTAGCGATGGTGAGCGCTGAAAATGGATGTCCTATAAACCCGAGGAGGCTCTTCGCTGCCCCCTCTAAATAAATGGAGCACGTAGAGTTAAGAACCATAAGCACTATTGGCAGCAGAATAGCTCCAAGAACAATAGAAAAGCTCGGCGTCTCTTCTCTCATTGTCCTTTCAACTCTCATAGCCTCAGGCACCCTTGCGTCTATTCTCTTTCCTATATACCTGCCGAACAGAGGGCCTGCTATTGCCATCGTCGGTAAGCCTATGATTATTCCAAATAGAGTGACCATGCCAAGGTCTGCATGCAGGATATCAGCTATGGCTGTTGGTCCCGGGGTAGGGGGGACCATCGCATGGGTAACCGCAAGCCCTGCAAGTAAAGGTATTGCGTAATAGAGCAGGGACTTCTTGCTCTTTTCACTGAGACTATAGATAATAGGCACAAGAATGACGAAGCCCACATCCAGAAAGACTGGTATGGCGACAAGAAAGCCTGTTATGCTCAGAGCCCACTGGGATCTCTCACCAAACCTTTTTAAGAGCGTATCTGCAAGCACATCAGTCCCTCCTGAGATCTCCAGCATTTTGCCAAACATGGTCCCTAAACCAACCACAACTGCAACAAAACCCAGAGTGCTGCCCATGCCTTCTTCTATGCTGCTTAGGACACTTGAAGGATCCATACCAGATAATATTCCTGTCACCATTGCGGATATCATTATAGCCAGGAAGGCATGCAGCTTTAGCACCATAACAAGGAATAGCAGAAGCACTACACCGCCTATAGCAGCAAGAGCTAACTGAAGCATTTTACACCTCCATGTAGGCGCCCTTCATCGCCGATACAGCCAGTTTGGAGTAGATGGGCAGAATACCATTTTTACCTTTTCTCCTATCCCTTTCAACTCTTTTGATCTTTTTTTCAACTTCAGCACTCCTCTTTTTGAACATTTCCGATACACTCTCAGCTGAGACAACATCTATCTTCCTGTTTTTTATGTCTATCCTGATGACATCACCATCTTCAACAAAAGCTATGGGTCCACCAACAATAGCCTCAGGGCTTATGTGCCCTACGCATGGGCCCCTTGTTGCCCCTGAGAAGCGACCATCAGTTATGAGCGCTACATTGCTCTGCGTTGAAGCTAAAGCTTCTGTGGTGTAGAACATCTCAGGCATGCCAGATGCCTTTGGCCCTTCATATCTCA
Source organism: Thermoplasmatota archaeon (assembly GCA_034190325.1). Lineage (GTDB taxonomy): Archaea > Thermoplasmatota > UBA186 > UBA287 > UBA287 > UBA287. The sequence goes on along the minus strand of JAXHST010000081.1, from coordinate 55,118 downwards.
CAACGATAACACTTCCATCCTCTATTTTTCCGTCCAGAACAGCTCTGTACGCATCCTCTTCACAATCAAAAACCCTTGCATAGCCCTCAAAGAAGAGCTCATGCACAGCTGATTGCTTGACAACAGAGCCTTCAGGAGCGATGTTGCCCTTCAAAATAGCCACTGCCCCCTCTTCTCTCAGAGGTTTTTCCAAACTTTTTATGATCTCTCTCCTACCGATCCTGAATTTTCCCAGAAAACCATCAGCCTTTTTGAAATAACCTTTTTCCTCTAAAGTTTTGAGATTTTCTCCCAGGGTTTTGCCTGTTACTGTCATGGTTTCTAGATATAACCTATCCTTCAGCTCTTTTATTACCGCTGGCACCCCACCAGCATACCAGAAATACTCTGTCGCATAACTTCCACTAGGCCTTATGTTCGCTATATAAGGCATCTTTCTGTTTATTTCATCGAAGAGCTCTCCATCTATCCTTAAACCAGCCTCATGCGCTATAGCTGGAAGATGGAGAAGAGCATTTGTTGATCCCCCTGTAGCAGCATGAACCATTATTGCATTCATGAAGCTCTTCTCACTGAGTATCTCTTTAGGCCTGAGATCATTCTCTATAAGCATTGCCATCTCTTCCCCGGACATCCTTGCATTCTTCCCAAGCAGGCTCAAGCTTGCAGGTATGAGGGCGCTCCCTGGAAGCGCCAAGCCCAGGGCTTCAGCCATGCACTGCATGGTGCTGGCTGTTCCCATGAACTGGCATGCACCGCAGCTAGCGCATGAGTTGAGAGATAAAAAATCATATTCTTCTTCGGTCATCTCTTTCCTCTCAAGCATTGTTGCGTATTTACCTACCTGCTCCAAAGTGAGGTCCTCTATGCCAGTTATCATCGAGCCCCCGGGCACAAATATGGAGGGCAGATCTAGCCTGGCTAAAGCCATCAGATGCGCAGGTATGGCTTTATCGCAGGAGCTTATAAACACAATCCCATCAAAAGCCTCAGCCTTCGCATGTATCTCAACCATGGCTGCTATTATCTCTCTGGAAACAAGGGAATAACGCATTCCCTCATGTCCCTGTGCTATCCCGTCACATATATCCGTAGCAAAGAAGTCTGCAGGCTTCATTCCCCTGGAGAAAATACCCTTATCCACCTCCTCAACGAGCTCTTTGAGATGATAGCTGCCCGGGTGGCTCTGCCCGTAGGTGCTTTCAACAAGGATCTGTGGCTTCCCTAAGTCCTCTGCACTCCAATCCATTGCATAGCGCAGCGGATCGATCTCGTACCCTTTTTTTCTTGCTGTTCTGCTTTTCATCATTTTATCCCTCGATTACTGCGCCCTTATCTGCTGAGCTCGCAAGCTTTGAGTAGATCGCTAAAACCCCGTCTTTTGGCTTTTTATCCTCTCTTTTTCTTTCTCTCCTGGCTCTCTCAGCAAAATCGCTAGCCATATTATCTATCCTTTTTTTCTCGAGATCTATAATGATAGCATCTCCATCTTCCACAAAGGCTATGGGCCCATTCTCCATAGCTTCAGGGCTTACATGCCCGACGAAGAGCCCATTGTTTGATCCTGAGAAGCGACCATCAGTTATGAGAGCAGCCCTTATGTTCCTTCCTCTCATAAGCTTCATAGGTTTGAACATCTCGGGCATACCGGATGCCTTTGGCCCTTCATATCTTATGACAACAACATCTCCATCTTCTATTTTTTCTTTTGCTATGGCATCTATTGCCTCTTTTTCGCCATCAAACACCTTTGCGTTCCCTTCAAAAAAGAACAGATCCTTTGGAATGGCTGAAGGCTTTGCTATAGCACCCCTTGGCGCTATGTTGCCCCTGAGCACCGTTAACCCCCCGGTTTTATTAAAAGGCTCTCTAAGACTCTTTATGATCCTGCTATCCTTCACTTCAGCACCCGCAATGTTTTCCCCTATGGCTTTTCCATTAACACATAGAGCATCCAGATGCAGCAGACCCTGCATCTCCTTCATCACAGCCCTCATGCCACCTGCATAATGAAATTCAGCACAGCCAAAGGGGCTGGAGGGCATTATGGAGGCTATCGTTGGTGTTGAATCTGATAGCTTTTCAATATCGGCTAAAGAGAGATCTACATTTGCCTCTTTAGCTATAGCTAAGATGTGAAGAACAAAGTTTGTAGAGCCGCCTATAGCCAGGACAACTCTTATAGCGTTTTCGATAGACCGCTTGTTCATTATATCCCTAGCCTTTATCCCTTTTCTGATCATTTCCATAAGGGCTCTGCCACTTTCTTCGGAAACCCTGAACCTCTCAGCGTCTGTAGGTGGAATTGTTGAGCTGCCAGGAAGGCTCATGCCCATAGCCTCTGAGGCAAAGGACATCGTGTTTGCTGTACCGAGCATGGCACATGAGCCTGGAGAGGGACAGGCTTTGTTCTCAAGATCTCTGTATTCTTCTTCAGTTAGCCTTCCTTCAAGAAAAGCACCGTAACACTCTTCAACAGCAGAGCTATCAACAAGAGAGCCACCATACGGATTGCACTTCTCAAAATGCCCGGAGAGCATAGGACCAGAGTTAACAAGTATAGAGGGGGCATTCACCCTTGCCGCAGCCATAAGCATCCCCGGCACAGCTTTGTCACAGGAAGCAAGCAATACCAGACCATCAAGTCTGTGTGCTCTATACATTGTTTCAACGCTGGCTGCTATTATCTCTCTGGAGACAAGAGAATAACGCATTCCCTCATGTCCCTGTGCTATCCCGTCACAGACTGTTATTGTCCCGAACTCTAAGGGTGTCCCTCCACAAGCAATTATGCCATTTTTCACCATATGCGCTATTTCTCTTAGGGGACAGTGCCCCGGTGCTATCTCATTCCATGAGTTCGCTATGCCCACTATAGGCTTATCGAGATCCTCATCCGTTTTACCCATGGATTTTAATAGAGACCTGTTCAGTGACCATTCTGGAGCTTTGAATATCTCGCTCATAGTGCCCTCAGCAGACCTTTTATATAACCTATAGTATAGCTCCACCCCCTGTCCCCTCCCACAGGGAAAAATGGGCTCCATATCTCATCGCCTACCATGACTGGAGGATGATCCGGTAATAGAAGACCATCAAAGCCTCCCTCTTTATAAGCTCTCATAGCCTCAAGCATATCTATATCCCCTTCATCTATAAAAGCCTCTGAGAACTTTGGTACTCTGCCCTTCACATTCCTCAGATGCGCATAGGCAATCCTTTTACCGAAAGCTTTGATGGTTCCATAGATATCGCACCCCATCTCTGCGAACGTTCCCTGACAGAATTCGATCCTGTTGCTTTCGCTTGGTACCTCTTCCATAGATTTTTTGAAAGCATCAACGCTGCAGAATATCCTGTTCATACCTCCAAGCTGCGATATAGGAGGATCATCTGGGTGCAGAGCCATAACAACACCTGAGCTCTCAGCCACAGGAATGACTTCTTTCAAAAATGCAAGGCAGTTCTTCCACAGATCCTCGGCGCTTATATTCATTAGCAGAGCATCTGCATACTGCGCATCCATCTTCTCAGCGGGAGCATTCCTGACAAGTTCGTAATCGAACTCTGTTACCCTGGCTCCACCCCTGCCCTTTGAATGCATGCATGTCCTTGAAACTCCCCCCAGCATCCAGTCATATCCCAGTACCTTTATACCGGCCTTGCCCATATTTTCTAAGGTCCTGCACCAGCACTCTATCTGCTCTTCTTTGCCCTCTAAACCGAGCATTATTTTATCATACCAGCTTCTGGGCATGTTCTCTATAGCAACAAGCTCTAGCCCCTCAGCTCTCGCATGCTCCTTAAGATGGAGAAGATCAGAGAACCTCCAGTAGCCCTCGCCTCCCAGATCGGGTGTATGCACTACTAAAGAACTAACGCCCAGCTGCCGGGCCAGCTTTGCTTTTTCTTCCGTTATCTCTCTGAACATAGTTATTCCAACTCTCATTTTTGTCCCCTGACCTTTTTTATCTCCAGAACAAACTTTCCTGCAAGCTCCTTTATGCACTCATAGCCTTTTTCCCCGGGCGCTGTCAGAGCGCCACCAACACCTATGGCAAATGCTCCAGCGCTAAACCAATCGTTCACATTCCCTAAAGAAACCCCTCCCGTAGGTATTACCCTGGCGTATGGCAAAGGCCTTCTAATCGCTTTGATAAACTCCTTTCCCAGAACCTCGCTAGGAAATAGCTTAACAGCCCTTGCCCCTATCTCAAAAGCTCTTAGAGCTTCAGTCACGCTCCCTATGCCAGGGATGCATAGAACATCGTTCCTGTTGCAGAGTTTTACTGTCTCTTCATCAAAAGCAGGGCTCACTATGAACTTTGCTCCTTCTGCGATGCATAGCGCTGCGGTGCTCGGTTCAAGAACCGTGCCTGAGCCAACAACAATATCCTCCCTACCCGACAGCTCTCTAAGAACTCCAATGGCATTTGGTACAGTCATAGTGATCTCTATGAGCTTTATGCCCCCGGCCCTTATAGCCTCAGCAAGCTTCAGAGCTTCCTCATCATCGTTGCATCTTATTATTGCTATTATGCCCTCTTTTTCTATCTCCTTTAACGTTTCCTCTATCTCCCCCATGGGGTTAAATCAAAGTTTTTGTATTAAAAGATTTGGTTTAAGCTTTAAACCTCTTTCAAGGAGAATAGAGGTGCATAGGAAAGGAAATTATATATAAAAGAGAGGAAATAAAAGGTATGGAAGAGCTTTTTATAGATCTCTCTGTTGTGGGCATATACCTTTTTATTATGGTGCTGATAGGCTTATTTGAGTCAAGAACTGCGGCTAAAAGTAGAGAGTCTTTTTTTATGGGTGAAAGAAGATTTAATTGGGGCTATTCTTTAATGCACATGTTCGGAACAGGAACAGCAAGCGACCATCCTGTAGCAATCGCGGGAGCATGCTACTCTGCTGGCTACTCAGGCATATGGTATCAGTTCAACCTCCTTCCACTAACCCCTTTTTTCTGGATACTTGCGCCCATATTCAGAAGGAGCAAATGTTTAACAACAGCGGATTTCTTTGAAGAGCGATTCTCAAAGAGCTTCTCTATAGCGTATGCATTTATGGGCGCTGTTTTCTACTTTGTATATATAGGGACCATACTGCAGGCCACAGGTAGAGTCATAAGCGCAGCTACGCTCGGCGCTGTGAGTATTGAGCTTTCGATCATCATAATGTTCGTTGTTTTCGTGATATACGGCATATCCGGCGGTCTCAAAGCTGCAGTCATAACAGACTTCATACAGGGATTTATGATAATAATATTCTCATTCGGGCTGCTGATACCTGTAATCTCGCATGTTGGTGGTATGCATGCGATGAATGAAGCCCTGCCTGCGAGCTACCTGTCCATGGTAGCCCCACATGAGCTCACTCTGGGCTACATAATCGCGCTTATAATAGCGCAGCTTGCTTCATGGCCCTGTCAGCCACACCACATGGAGATCTGTGGCAGCGCACGCAATGAACTTGGGAGCAGGATTGGAGTCACATACGGAATGACATTAAAGCGCTTCTGCACGATAGCATGGGCCATAGTTGGAGTGGCAGGCTTCATAATATACCCCGCCCTGGTAAATAGGGAGATGTTGTTTGGATACGTCATACACGATTTTCTTCCCACCGGCATAACAGGACTTGTGATAGCAAGCTTCATGGCGATGGGGATGAGCAGTGTAGATAGCTACATGATTGATGGAGGAGCGCTCATGACGCAGGTTTACTCTGGTCTACGCCCAGGAAGGGAGGAAAAAGAGTACCTTAAATACGGAAGGCTTTTTTCCTTTATGATAGCTCTTGCTTCAGTTCTCTTCGCCTTCTTTCTGCCAAGCGTTGTTGAGGGGATAAAGATAATGGCTGAGATCCTGGGCTTTACGGGCATATCGTGGTGGCTTGGGGTTGCATGGCACAGGATAAACTCAAAGGGCGCATGGGCTGGCTTCCTCTCCTCTTCAGCAACATTTCTTGTATGCAGATCTCTGGGCATAGGGTATGCTTTAGAGGTATTTCTCTTTCTTACCATGGGGATAGCATTAACCATAGTTGTAAGCCTTCTAACAGCGCCTGAGAATAGAAAAGAGTTCCTCAACAGGATCTATAGCGGGGAGGACAAAAAAGAGTACAGAAAGTTGTTCCTTGATATAGGCTGGCCAAAGAGGGAGACATGGGCAGGCTTCATAGTTGCCTGCCTTGTTACTCTTTCCATATTTGGCGCTCTCGCAGTTATAATATCACTATAACACTCTAGACTTATGCCATCTTGACATCTATGTCCATGGTAGAGCCCTCAACAACCCTTCTAAAATTCTGTCTTGCAAAGACGTCTATGATGTACTCTCTCCTCTTTTTTCCTGCTATGTGCAGGACTTCATTCTCAAGACGCAACTCTGTTCCGTCATAAAGCTCAAAATCCGTTTTGCTTGAAGGATAGACCTCTATTCTCATTCTCTTATCGTCATACCCCTCCAGGGAATCTACCTCATCGCCCATGAACGGCAATATCGCACCACCCTTAACGAACAGAGGGATCTTATCTAAAGGCGCTCTGTATATCATATCCGTAGGACCCTTATAGCTCTCCTTAGTCCAGAAATCTACCCATAGCCCGGAAGGCAGATAAACAACTCTCTCATCGCTCTCATCATATATGGGTGCCACAAGCAGTTCATTACCCAAAAAGTACTCATAGACCTCCTTATGCGCTCTTTCATCCTCCGGGTAAAGAAGGAACAGGCTCCTTATGATAGGGAGACCTCTCTCAGATGCTTGTCTTGCGTAACTGTAGATGTAAGGAAATAGAGAGGTGTGCAGCTTCGCATATTTTCTGTATATGCATAATGTCTCATCATCAAAGCTCCATGGTTCTGTGTTCCTTTTTCCGTGTATCTGCATTATGGGGCTCAACGCCCCGAGTTGGGCCCATCTTATAAAGCACCTCTTGCTGGATCCTTTATCTCCATAGCCTCCTATGTCATGCCCCCAGAGCGAAAAACCGCTCATTCCGGCGCTCTGCCCGGCAATTATTACTGTAGGCAAACCATTATCCAAGGAGAAATCTGATCCCTGATCTCCGGCCCAGACGCATGGATAAACCTGGGATCCTGCCCATCCGCTTCTTGCAAAAACAAGCCCCTCCCCTTTTGCCTCAATTGTTGCCTCATATATGGCCCTGTTATATAGCAGGGGATACAGGTTATGCATCTCCCTTCCGCTTTTTCCATTTGAAAAGATTGCATCCTCGGGCACATACTCACCATCATCGGTTTTAAAGCCATCCGCATACGCAAGGACCTTTCTGTGCTGCTCCTTCCACCACTCCTTTGCTTCCTCATTTGTAAAGTCTATGAGCGCGCCTTTCCCCTTCCACCACTCTATAATATAGGGCTCTCCTTCTCTATTTTTTACGAAATAACCGTGCTTCTCTGCGTAATCGAAGTTCTCAGCCTTTTCCCTCTCCTGTCCATCAACCTCGCTTGCATCACTCTCTATGTTTGTGAAAGGGGTTATCCACAGAAATAACCTGTAACACAGATCATGAAGCTCCTCAACCATCCTTTCAAAGTCTGGAAACTGCTTTCTATTAACAACGAAATTGTTATACCTGGTTTCCCATGGGCTATCTATAACCTGAACGCCGCATGGTATACCCTTTTCTCTCATCATCTTGAAGTCCTCATAGACCTCTGCACTGCTGTGGTGTACATCCCTGCTCTTCCATGGAGCAAAGACCCATTTGGGGGGCAGAGGTGGTTTGTCAGAGAGATTGGCATAAGCTTCTATTATCTTCATAGGATCCTTTTCACATAGTATGTATATATCTACGTCAGGGCCATCGACGGTTATGGAGTAATATTCTTCCCCTTCATCACACAGATGGAAAACAACTCTGGAAGTGGTATCTATGTAAATGCCGTATCTCTCAGTGAGGAAAAAAGGCACATTCTTATAGGCTCTTCCATTTTTGGGGCCCTCTGCATCAACGTTCCAGAGCTCCACACGCTTCCCTCTCTGATCCAGGGAATCGAAGCGCTCTCCAAATCCATAAAAGTGCTGCGCTGAGCGGAAGTTTAGCGTTGTTTTTTCAGCTCCATCAACAGACAAAGATATCCTAAATAGATTGCGATCGGGTGCAGAGAAAGATACCTTTCCTTTAGAAAATATGATTGAGCCTTCAGACTCATGCAATTCTTCTGCTTTAATCCATCCTCCATCCATCATGTAAGAGATTGGATATCTATCGTAGCTCTCTAAAATCGTCCTTCCATCCATAGCTATATTAAAGCCTTCGTCTCTAACTTGCAAAATAGCCTTCCCTGAGTGCAGATCCATGGAGATAATCTTGGGCGCTCTATAAATAATTATTCCAGATTTTAACGTTATATTCTAAACCCCCGCGTATGCAGAAAAGCCCCCATCTACAGGCACGGTTATACCGGTTACAAACTCAGAGCCTGAGGAAAGAAGCCAGAGCACCGTGCTTATCATATCCTTTGGTTCTCCGAATCTTCCTTGGGGTGTATGCTCTATGATCCTCTTCCCTCTCTCACTGAGATCTCCATTCTCTTTTAAAAGAAGGAGCCTGTTCTGTTCTGTCAACAAAAAGCCAGGGGCTATAGCATTTACCCTTATGTTTGAGGAGTAATTCATAGCCATCTCAACAGCAAGCCATTGTGTAAAATTGCTCAGCGCTGCCTTGGCAGCAGAGTAAGCAGGAACCCTTGTCATAGGTCTTATAGCGCTCATGGATGATATATTGAGGATTACTCCACCTTTTTTCTCTGCGAAAGCTCTTCCGAATGCCTGCGAGCATATAAAAGCTCCTGTGAAGTTTATATCAAAGACCTTTTTTACCTCTTCCAGAGGAAGATCAAAGAATGGCACTTCGCTGCTCGTTGTTGCTTTCGGATCGTTTCCCCCTGCACCATTGATGAGAGCATCAACCCTGCCAAATGCGCTTATAGCAGTACCCACAGCTCTTTTCACATCTTTCCCATCAACCACATCTATATTCACAGCTATAGCATCTGAGCCAATACCTTTTATCTCTTCCAGCAAAGCATCTGCAGGTTTTTTATGATAGCCCAGAATGAGTTTTGCACCATTTTTAGCAAGCGCTTTTGCTATTTCACTGCATATCACACCTGTAGCTCCCGTGATAAAGATCACTTTTCCATTTACTCCTTCCATAGTTATTCCCTATTTTGATAGTATTTTGAATACTTATAAATTAACAATTCCCTGCGCTCCAGCAAGCTGGTTAATTATTTATATGGAAAATACCATGTTTTTATATGCGCCTTGGAAAAATTCCTCACCCGTACACGGGTATTAGATTGCCAGATGTGCTTTTGGAGGGCATACTCAACAGTTATAAAGCGAACAGCACAGCAGGAACCCTGGGGCTCTCATTTGGGAGAGAGACAGCCCTTGAAGAAGTTGTGAACACCCATGGATATCCCACATTGGGGCACACAGGGACCTCTATAAAAGAGTACCTCACAAAAGCCAGGAGAGCTGCACAGGAGAAAGATGTTGTTATAGAACTTGAGGCAGATCATCTTATTATAGGCTCCTCTTCAATGGCTGTTAAAAGGATAGCCGGAACTTTTGAGAAAAAAAGGATAAGCGAAGAAGAGATAAAAAGCTCAATAGGGTATAACAAAAAAGAGATCGATGAAGCGCTGAGCACAGACGCAGTAGATTTCTTTACGATAGACGCTTCCGCCCTCTTTGATCAGAGAGGATACAGTGAGGATAGGTTCAGGAGGCTAAATCTTGTGGGCAAATATGAAACACCAGCTGAGAAGAGGTGTGCAATAAAATTTGCGAAAGCTATTGACGTGATGCAGGATCTCTACGAATACATCAGCAGAAAAAAAGAAAACTTCGGCTTTGAAATCTCCCTTGATGAGACTAAAGAGAGGACTGCAATAGAAGAGATGGATTTTGTTCTTAAGGAGTGGAGGGAAAGAGGGCTTAATGTAGACTTTGTTGCTCCCAACGTAGGCTTCAGAAAAAGAACGGATTTCACAGGAGATCTTATCGGGCTGGAAGAGCACATGATAGATCTGAACAGCATAGCTAGAAGGCATGGGTCTCTTCTCTGTTTCCACTCCGGTAGCGGCACAAGCCCTTACAGCGGTAAAGGAAAAGGCACATATGAAGCTCTGTTGAAGGCTACAAACAAAAAGCTCAAGTACAAGATCTCTGGAGTCTATATAGAGCTCATCTTTGAGCTTCTCTCCAAGAGCAGGCATAGAGGTGTATTTGAGAGAGCTTATAACGATACGCTAGGATTCCTGCGCGAAGAGATAAAAAATAGAGGGGAGCTCGCTACAGAGGAGGTAAAGGAGCAGGTAAAGAATGCAGAGAACAAAAGTGAAAAGAGCCCAGGAGAGGAATTTTTCAGATTCAATTCATACCTTGCTCTGAACTTCAGGGATGAAAGCGGAAAAAGGTATATCAGAGAAGGGATAATAAACGCGTATAAGGAGGATGAAACATTCAAAGAGCTTGTTGATAAAGAGGTGGAAGCATTAACCTCCAGGCTGATAGAGGGGCTTAACTTTCAGGGGAATACAAGGTATCTAAAGACTTAAGACACCACATCTAAACATACTGTTGCCTCCCCCGAATGCCCATAATATCCTACTTTGATTGCGCACCTTTTTCCGGCAGCAAGCTCTGCATCTATATGGTCTTTAGCCGCCTGTACTAACATCTATATTAAAGATCTGTGTCTGGAGAAGTACCAGAGATCTTAGAACTAACTTTTTCAGAAGAGCTCATATGTGGGATCCAGCAAAGCCACTATTCCCGCTACCGGATTTCACCTGAGCTAAAGTTTATGCCGGTTAAGATTCTTATGTCCGATAGTTTTTGCCTTAGCCTGTCCGCGCCCTGAAAAAGAGCATAAGCACAGGAAATATCTCAACACGTCCTATCCACATCTCTATTGTAAGAACGATCTTCTCTACCGTCGGCATTCCGGCAGAGGTTATACCCACGGATAAACCTGTGTTCCCTATAGCGCTAGCAGCCTCAAAAAAAGAGTTTACAAAAGGGTTGCCATATGCTGTCAGCACCATAGCTCCTGCAAGAAGGCTCAGAACATAGATCATTATATATTGAACCACATGAACAACCTCCTCGTTTTGTACCTTTTTTCCCCCGAACCTCTGGACGATGACCGCATCCTTTGGTAGAGCCAGCCTCCTGAAGTACCAGTATAGCGAGAGGAAGAATATCTCAACACGGAATATCTTCACAGCTCCAGCAGTGGAGCCTGAAGATCCGCCGACTATCATAAGTAAGCTAAGCATGACCTTGTTGAAATCGCTCCAGCTGTTCAAATTCCTTGTCTGAAAACCAGTGGTTGCCGTAGCAGAAATCGCCTGGAAGGATGCTCCCCTGAGATCCATCTTCCCCACAAAGACGATGAAAGCGATAGCTATAAAAAGGATAATGAGAAAACCCTCTAGCTCCACGTTTAGAGCTGGCTTTTTCCTTTTTGGAATTGATTTTATAAGATTTATCATGTAGACAAAGTTTGTGGCTCCTACAATCATGAAGATCATAAGGATTATCTCAATCCATAAATTGTTGTAATAGCCTATGCTGCTATTCTTAACAGAGAAGCCCCCGGTAGAAAGGGATGTGAAAGCATGATTTAAGGAGTCAAAGAGTGGCATCCCTGCGTTCCACAAAAGCAGAAAGCAGAGCGCAGTAACGACAAAATAAAAGAGCCAGAGGGTCCTTGAGGTCCTTACGACATCGAAGTTCACAGTATCGCTCCTGCCCTCCGCAGTGTAAAGCCTCCTTAGCACAGGAGTTCTGGAAGAGAAGATGGTGATGAAAAGCGCCAATATCCCTATACCACCTATCCACTGCATAAAGGATCTCCAGAACAGTATGCTGTCCGGTAATGATTCTACGTCCGCATACATAGTTAAGCCAGTGGTTGTGTAGCCGGACATTGCTTCAAAGAGGGCGCTGACAAAATCTAGATCGCCAGCAACCAAAAACGGTATAGTGCTTAATAAAGGCAGAACAAACCACATTATGGCAGCTATTCTCATAGCAGAGCTCATAGATAGCTCTGCCGTAAATCTTTTTCTCAGCCAGAGAAAAAGGGCTGAGCCAGATGCAATAAAAAAGAGTGAAGATGGCAAAACAGGTTTCATGAGATCAAGCTCCCCAAAAAAATAGCTGAATACGATCAGGATCAGGGAAAGAAAGCCGTATGTCATGAACATTACGCCTATGTACCCGAGGGTGTTAAGGATCCTTTCAGATTTCATACAAAGGTAAAACCTTTTCATCCTTATCCTTTTATCGCGATCTGCCTTACCGTAACCTATAAGTAAAGTACAAGCTTTTTAGGCATATGGCAAGAGAAAAGTGGGGCTCAAGGATCGGGATGATACTTGCAATGTCGGGCTCAGCTATAGGCCTGGGTAACTTACGGAAAACCCAATTGGCAGTGGATAAGAGAGAAAAAACATAAAAAATATAAATGGGTTAAAAACATAAATCATATTATGATGAGGGAAGCATTTGTTGTGCTTGTTGTGTGTGCGCTGCTCTTTACCACAGTTGAGGCGCAGAGAGGTATAGGAGATAATATAAAGGATTTCATAAACAGGATATTAAATAGAGAGGAGGGTGAGGAGGAAATAACTGCTATAAATGATAATATGGAGCAATATCAGATTACCGAGCCGGCAGATTTGTTAAATGAAGACGGGACTCTTAAGCAAGCGGGCTGGGCAAAAGATTTATTACTGAGATACGATCGCCAAAAAATTAAGGCACCCAAGATCAGGATAAAAGAGTGGGACTACTACTGCATCTTGAGCGAATCTTACGGAGCTGCTTTTACCATATCCGATAACGGATATTTAGGTTTTATATCGGTAACCTTGTTTGATTTTAAAGAGCCTAAAGAGATAACCAAAACTACTATGACCCTGCTCCCTTTGGGGTCCTTTAATATGCCTCCCACTTCCAAAGAAGGAGATGTCGTTTTTCAGAATAAAGATATTTCCCTAAAATTCTTAAGGCGCCAAGAGCAGCGGATCATCTCTGTTGATATACCCTCTTTTAGCAATAATGATTCTTTAAGCGGAAGTATCATTCTACATCAGCCCCCTTCTTTAGAATCTATGGCCATCGCCACCCCTTTCCCGGAATCTAAACGTGCCTTTTATTATAACCAGAAAATTAACTGCATGCCGGCCGAAGGAGAACTCGCATTAGGTGAGCAGAAATTTTTGTTTCAACCGAAAAATAGCTTTGGGGTGCTCGATTGGGGGAGAGGAGTCTGGCCATATACTAATACCTGGTACTGGGGGTCTGCCTCGGGGATGGTGGAGAATAAATCGTTCGGATTTAATATCGGTTATGGTTTTGGAGATACTTCCCGGGCAACCGAAAACATGCTTTTTTATGAAGGTAAAGCCCACAAACTGGGAGAGGTAGAATTTCATATCCCTCCAGATAGCTATCTAAAACCCTGGACTTTTACCAGTAATGATTCCCGGTTTGAAATGACCTTTCAACCCATAATTGACCGTCACTCCGATACTAACGCGTTAATCCTCCGATCAAATCAGCATCAGGTATTTGGTTATTTTTCGGGAAAGGCAATTTTGGATAATGGGCAGGAGATTGAGGTGCAGAATTTATTAGGATTTGCCGAAAAGGTTTACAACCGCTGGTAGGGGAAAACAAAACTCTATCTTTTTTTATAATGAATAAACCATTAAAATATAGAGAACTTTGAAAAACCCACTGTGGGATGATTATCAATAGGCGTAAATAGGCACAGATGCATATACCTTATGCGCACAAACTTTGATAATTTCTTTCTTGAAGAAAGGTATAAACATATCCCCAGTCCCCGGAGATAGATTAAATTGGACTAAGAGAATATTTGATGGGTTTGTTCACTGGCATAACTGCACATTCATACTTATACTTATTTACAGGTGTTTTCACCAAGCACTCAATCGTTGAAGACCTTATGAATCGCTGGCTCTGAATGGCCTGACAAGCTCAGAGAAACCACTCTGGGAAAGATCATCCGGAGTGGGGATCTGAGGTGAAAATGGAAAATAAAAAGAGGATGGCATATATAAGAAACACAAGATAGCGTTCTTAGGGTCGTGGAGGGAAAGTAGCCTCCTTGTGTTCTTATATCTGGGCATCTATGATTGGCAAGACCTGATGCCATAATAGAGGAATCAAGGGGCTATATTCTTTGCAGTGTTGGTAGTGCACACCCCTCAATCATAAATTCAAAAAAGATTATGGGCGACAACAGAAGAGCTCCCACAACCCAGATAGTCCACCACGTCGTCTGCCAGAAAAACATCATCATCAAATCTGTTAATGCGCAAAGTGGTTTCAACAGGAAACGCAGGTTAGAATCTAATGCATTTTCATTTATTCCCATTATGGGAAGAATGACAGATAATGAAAATAGATATTTTACCGCAGAAGTTTGTCTTCCCAGTTGATAAACAACGCCATCTACCAGGAATGCCAGTATGTTTCTGATAAACACCTTGATGATTCGTGTGTTGAGCACCATCTCCCTCGGGTAAGTTATTATTTGCTCTATCTCAGTTGTTAATTTGAACAGGATCGAAGAAGGCCCCACCACGGAAAAATCATTTTTTATTCCATCACCAAGATCGTACACCAGTCCGCATATTATAGATAGTTCTTCAGTTGGCGTGGTTATAACATCAAAGGCAGCCTGCTCGTTTTTAAGGTAATAGTCAAACCACGCTTTTGCATAATTGTAAGAGATCTTCTTATCCCATGGCATACCCGCAATATCCAGATTGACAAACATTTCATGAGATTCGAGCGCACCTGTAATAGTTATGAGCTCTTTTATCCCGTTCAATTCATTGTAAATACGTATTGCATTAGTCGGAATTGCTGTAAGAAAATCTGCCGGGCCATCCTGAATCTGGATAGCCGCTTCATGATCTGAATCAGCAAAATCTGTAGCCTGAGGCAAGAAAAAGTTTATTGGAGCCAGAGAAACGACTGCTTTTACTCTATTATCTATAAGTCCCGTAACCAGGGCAGCAAAAGCTCCGCAGGAGTGCCCGGCAACACCTATCCTTTCTTTATCAATTATCTTGCCTTCTGCCGAGATTAGTGCAGTTATTGCATCCTGGGTGTTGTTCACCCAGTCCATGAGCTCTGGTGCCTGAACAGTACCAGTTGATTCGTCCTGTCCTTCTGGCTGCATGGATAAAACAATGTAACCATCTGAAGCCAGTCTTCTCGTTATCCAGGTATAATCTTCAACTCTTGTCCACAAACCACCCACGAAAACGATGGCTGGTAATTTTTCTTCATAGAGGGTTATAGGAGTATATAAAGTTCCAACGATTGTCTCGCCATTTCTTTCCTCAAATGCAAAGCTGCTTTCATCGATACCAAACACTTTATCTTGCCCATAAGCAGACTTTTGAGCTTCAACTGCACTTAACGGAAGCACAGTTGCCAGGAGCACCACAGCCAGCGCAAGTACCTCAAAATGCGTCATCCTCACCATAATCTAAATATATCGTTTTCATACTTATACTTTACGATTTTGAGACTTTTGATATTTTCTGGTTTTGAGATGGAAATGGTTTTAGCTACTGAACGCATGCAGTATCATGCAATAAGAGAGGAAAAAGAAACAAACCAATAAACAAGTCGGATGCAAAAAGGATTGAACCTTACAGAAGCTTACATAGTTATGCCGGGAAGCCACATTGATAGGCATGGCACGTAGGTTACAAAGAGCAGGACAATGATCATCGCCATATAAAAAGGCCACATAGCCTTTGTCTCCTCTTCAATGCTTACGCCTCCAACAGCACATCCTGCAAACAAAGTATTTCCTACAGGTGGGTACACAGGCCTATAGATAGATTCAGCAGAAGCGCTATGCCAAAGTGAACGGGGCTCATGCCAAGCTGGGTTACTATTGGTAAGAAAATTGGTGTGGTTATTATTATCAGAGGCGCCATATCCATAAAGATACCGAAAAGAAGGAGAATCAAATTTATGACAAGAAGCAAAACAAATGGGTTTTCAGTTATTCCCATAAGGGCAGAAGCAAAACGTCCTGGGACGTTCAGATAGGATAACAGCCAACCAAATGCAGCAGCATTTGCTATCAGAAACAGCACAAGAACAGTTGTTTTGCCAGCTCTCAGGAACGTATCTGGAAAATCACGCAGCGGCTCTCTTCTGAATACAAAAGCAGAAACAAGAAATGCAACACAACAGCAACAGCTGAGGCTTCTGTTGCTGTGAAAAAGCCTGAGAGTATCCCGCCAAGGATTATCACTATGGTAAGAAGTCCCAGAACAGTTTCGATTATTGTCCTCTCAGGATTCCTTACTTCAAACCTCTTACCCACAGGGTAGCTCCTTTTTTTTGCTATGATGTATGCGAGCATCATAAGAAAGACGCCCAGAATTATTCCCGGTATGATCCCGGCCATGAATAGAGCGCCTATTGAAACACCACCTGCAGCCATAGAGTATATGACCATATTGTGACTGTGGATACTATTAGGATCAGGGAAAGAAAGCCGTATGTCATGAACATTACGCCTATGTACCCGAGGACGTTAAGGACCCTTTCTGGTTTCATACAAAGGTAAAACCTTTTCATCCTTGTCCTTTTATCGTGATCTGCCTTACCGTAACCTATAAGTAAAGTACAAGCTTTTTAGGCATATGGCAAGAGAAAAGTGGGGCTCAAGGATCGGGATGATACTTGCAATGTCGGGCTCAGCTGTAGGCCTGGGTAACTTTGTCAGGTTTCCTAGCCAGATCGCAAAGGCTGGCGGAAGCTTCATGATCCCTTATTTCATAGCTCTTTTCCTTCTGGGTTTACCAACCCTATGGGTTGAATGGGCAATAGGCAGATATGCAGGAGCCAGGGGACATGGCTCTCTGCCTGAGATATTCTCAGAGATCTCTGGAAAAAAGAGCGCCAGATATCTCGGGGCTATAGGGTTATTTGTAGCTCTTGTGATAGCCTCTTATTACACCTACGTATCCTCATGGGGTTTAGGTTATTCTATTTTCTCAGCTTTAGGTACGTACTTTGGAAGCGATACTTCAGCATTCCTCTACGATTATACAGGAGGTGGAAGCATGTTCTACTCATCCTATCTGCTCTATATCATTGTGCTCATCATAGTATTCATAATACTTGCTAAAGGCATATCTGGAGGCATAGAAAAGATGGTTAAAATAACAATGCCCCTCCTTTTCGTATTTGCGATAATATTGACAGTAAGGGTCCTAACTTTAGGACCCACGGCATTAGAAGGCCTGAGTTATATATGGAAGCCTGATTGGGGGTTGCTCAAAAACTGGAACGTATGGCTCATGGCTACAGGGCAGATATTCTTTACCCTATCACTGGGGCAAGCACAGATACCAGCATATGCCAGCTATATGGGAGAGAATGAGGATATTGCCCGGGGGCCTATGATTCAAACGCTGCTCAACGAGATCTGCGAGGTTGTATTTGGGGGATGCATAGCGATACCTGCGATATTCTTCTTTTTCGGCTCTATAAGCGCTGAGATGACAGAGGGATACAACCTTGCTTTCATTGCCATGCCAAAGGTTATGGAGTTCATGCCTGGAGGCAGAGCTTTTGGTGTCATATGGTTCCTTCTTTTATTCATTGCAGGTATCACAACAATAGTCAGCCTTCTTCAGCCCTTTATATCATTCCTGCAGGACGAATTTAAGGCGCCAAGGGTAAAGAGCGTCACTATAACAATTGCCCTGGTTTTTCTCTTTTCTAACCTGCCAGTACTTTTCTATCACCAGGGCGTATTTGATGACATGGATTTCTGGGCGGGTTCACTTCTTCTCGTCGTCGTTTCTTTATTAGAGGTCCTTCTGTTCGTATTGTCTTTTGGCGCAAATGCACTGGAAGAGCTGAACAGGGGTGGGAAAATAAGATTGCCCAAAGGAATATTCTATATAATGAAATATATTACCCCAGTATACCTCATCTTTCTGCTTGTTGGCTGGTTAGCAACCAGTGCTCCACAATACCTGGCACAGTCCAATATTTACATATGGGCAGGAAGAATAGGTATGGTAGCACTTTTTGCTCTGCTGGAGGTCCTTATTTACACAAAGGCTCGCAGAGATCTCCAAAGAGTAACAAGATGGTGAGGGTTATTCCGCCAGCTTTTTCTTAAAGAGATATAGCAGATTGTTCATTCCATCTCTGAAGCTTCTCAACTTTTTCTCACCTATCCTCTTTCTGTAGTGTATGGGCACTTCTTTTGCTCTGCACCTGCGAAAAGCCTCAACCTTTATCTCTTCACTGAGCTCCATGCCGTCAGCTTTGAGGTTTAGGTCCTTCAATATGCTCTTTCTGAAGATCCACATGCCTGATTGAGAGTCCCTTATGTCAATCTTATAGAGAAGCCTGAGAGCAAGATTGAGTATAAAGTTACCAATGTAATGCATCCTGCTCATTGCGCCCTCTTCCATGGATGCAAAGCGATCTGTTGTTATGAAATCTTCAAGCAATCCCAACATCTCTGGTACTTTTTCAAAGGGATAGGTGCCATCAGCATCACCAGTTACAATTATATCCCCTTTACATTTCTCAAACCCTGTTTTGTAGGCTCTGCCATAACCCTTTCTCGGCTCCACTATCACTCTTGCTCCCAGGGATTCTGCGATCTCCCTTGTTCTATCCTTAGACCCCCCATCAACCACGAGAACTTCAACCTCATAGCCCATAGCTTCAAGCTCTTTTTTGGGCACGGTGCTCAGAGCTCCTCCTATCGCTTTTTCTTCGTTGAGCGCCGGGATAATTATGCTTATTGTTTTTTCTTTACTCATAGTCTCGTTTCCCCCCTAGTTATTATCGCAACAACAAAGCCAAAAGCACCGCATACCCTCTTTATCACATCCCACAGGTTCAGCTCGGGCACAAAAGATGAAGCACCCATGATGTGGTGTTTTAGGAACAGCTGTCCCCTGCCAAATCCGTACCAGAATGCCTGTCTTATAAAAGATCCCATGTCCTCTCTCACCTTATGGTATACTATAGCATGTTCGTTGTAAAAGAACTTTGCTCCATTCTTTACAGCCTCGAGGTTTAAATCTATGTCCTCTGCTGTCTTAAACCAGGGATCAAACCGGGGAAAAGTTTCCCTTTTATAAGCGATGTTGCATGAAGGGAAGGATATATCTACGCCATAAATGTACAGGCTCATACGAGAGGTAAAGCGCTCTCCTTCATACACTGTCTTACCGGCAACTATATCACTGTTATCCAGAGATTTTCTGAGCTCCTTTACCCATTCCTTATCGGCAATGCAATCCCCGTCAATAAAAGCAAAAGCTTCTCCACTCGCTTTAGAGCAGCCAAAATTCCTGCTCTCACCCCTTGAGCCTTCATGCAAAAATAGCCTTACAAAATCATAGCGCTCACAGTAATCCTCAACTATCCTGCATGTTTTATCATTGCTAGCAGAATCAACAACAATTATCTCTATGGGCTGCTCCTGCATTACAAGGCTCTCCAAGAGCTCTGCTATATTCTTTTCCTCATTTTTTACCGTTATTACTATGCTTACCTTCATCATGTTCACCTATCAACTCCAGTGCATAAGCTAAATCCTCCAGTTTAAGCTCCCTTAAGAGAATAAGGACGAATCCGTATATAATTATTCCTGCAGCTATACGAAAGAGAAAGAAGAGGAAAACAGCTTCCCCGGGATCGAAAAATCCGAGCAAAAAAAGTGCAGCAGAAGCTATTATCACAGCTAAAAGCTGTTTCAAAAATCTCTTCCCTATGAATTCCTTACCCAGCTTTGTGCAGGCATAGCGAAAGGCTAAAAAGCTGAAGAGCCCTGAAAGGAGGGCTGCAAGAGCTGCGCCATCTATACCCCGAAGCTCAGAGAGAAGAGCGGTAGAGGCTATATAAAACACGGCTAACAAAGAGTTTATCAGGGTTGCTTCCCTGTTCCTGCTTCTGGCAAATAAAAGAACCGCCTCGCTCCTTGAGCTCGCAAGCAGCAGGGTTGCGAGCATGAGCAGAACCATTGAAAATCCGCCTTCAAGGAAAGCTTCCTGAGGCAAAAGGTATCTTATGATATCATTGCGCAGCACAATTGAAAAAAAAGCTATGGGGAAGATCGCAAGCATCAGATACCTCTCGGCAAATGATGTTGCCTTTGCAGCTCTGCTATCGTCCATGGCAGCCACAGCAGGAAGTAATATCGTTATGAGGGCAGTTGATAGGTAGAAAACGAGCTGTGCTATCTTGTTGACCCCGGTATAAACACCCAGAGCTTCAGTGCTCACAAAAAATTGAAGGATCAGTTTATCTGCGTTCAGCATTATTATATCTATGCCTCCCATGAATGCTATTGCGGGGGCAGCGGAGAAGTACTCTTTAACATATAAAGGCTTAGCGAATGGGTAGCCTCTCAGCAGCAGAAGGGCAAAAGCTGTGCTAGCAAGCATGCTCAACAGGAATGTTAAGGAAAGATAGATGGCCTGAACGTCCTCCGGCTCACCTATTGCCAAGAGCGTAAGCACTATGGTAAAAACAAGCCTCATGATGTGCTCTACTATCAGTGAACTCTGGCTCTTCATAGTCTCTATCCTTGAGTCAAATATGCCTATTGGTAGATCTCTCAGGGTAAAGAGAAGAGCGCACAGAAGAAAGATCAACATAACCTTTGAGGACCCTGTTAAAAAGACTATTAAAAGAAAAGCGATGGAGGAAAAAGATCCAAGGATCACTTTGGCTAAAGCATAGGAGGAGTTGCACTCCGCAAAACCATATCTATGAACAAAACCCATGTGAGTCTGCTTCAGCCCTAAATCTGAGAAAAAAGCTAGGATGTGAAAAGCTGAGAAGCCCACACCGATGACAAGCCCAAAGACACCAACATCAAAATACTTTGCTGGCAGCGTTATGCATATAAGCCCTACGACCGTTCCTATAATGTACTGGAGGACTACCAGCAGGGTCCTCCGCCCTAAAGTGACCCTATCATGCACAACGGTAAAGCACTTTTCACTAATAAAGCCTTATGCAAGCCAGCAAGCAGCGCTGTGCCCTTTGTGCACCTCTCTCAACTCCGGCTCCTCTTCTCTGCATCTGTCAAAAGCATAGGGGCACCGTGGATTAAAGCGACAGCCTTTTGGAAGATCGATAGCAGAGCTTATCTCCCCCTTTATCGGCAACTCTTTGATCTCATTCTCTCTCCCACTCACCATCTCGGGCACCGCTGCTATCAGCGCTTTTGTGTATGGGTGCTGTGGATCATCTATGACATCATCAACGCTGCCTACTTCTACGATATTACCAAGGTACATAACAGCCATCCGGTCTGCAAAATACCTTGCAGTAGAGAGATCATGAGTTATGTAAAGATAGGTGAGATCCCTTTTCCTCTTGATCTCACGCATAAGATGGAGTATCTCTGCCCTTGTTGATAGATCTATCATGGATACAGGCTCATCTGCTACTATCAGCTCAGGGTTGAGAACGAGCGTTCTTGCAATAGATACCCTCTGCCTCTGACCTCCACTCAGCATGTGAGAATACCTTGTCAAAAATTCTTCATCCAGCTTGACTTCATGCATAGCTTTTGTTATTCTCTCCATTCTCTCAGCTCTGCTTTTACCTACGCGCTGTATTATCAATGGCTCTTCCAGAACATCCCTGATCTTAAATCTCGGGTTTAAGGAAGCGTAAGGATCCTGGAATATCATCTGCACCCTGCGCTTGTACTCTCTATCCTTTATTCCCTCCTCCCCTCTACCCTCAAGAGTTATTGTGCCGGAGGTTTTATTTATAAGTCTGGCGATGGCTTTTCCCGTGGTCGTCTTTCCACAACCGCTCTCGCCCACAAGGGCAAATGTTTCCCCGCGCTCGACCTCAAAGCTTATGCCATCAACAGCGTGCACAACCCTTTTAACCCCTGTGAGGAGCTCCTTAAATGTTCTGCGCACGGGAAAATGAACCGTTAGTTCAGAGACTTTAAGCATCATCTTACCCTCCAGCACGCTACCCTGTGACCCTCTTCTATTTCGATAAGCTCAGGCTCCTCTTCTCTGCATCTGTCAAAAGCATAGGGGCACCTGGGATGAAATCTACAGCCTGAGGGAGGGTTTAAAAGATCTGGCGGCGTGCCAGGTATGAAGTCAAGCTCATCCACCTTCGCTCTCAGCCTAGGTGTGGAGGCAAGGAGCTTCTGGGTATAGGGGTGCATAGGCTCCCTCCCGTATATATGCTCATTCGTGCCGAGCTCAACGATTTTGCCAGCGTACATAACTACAAGCCTGTCGGCAACCTCTGCTTCTATTGAGAGGTCATGGGTTATGAATATGTAAGAGAGGTTCAGCTCCTTTTTCAATCTTTTTAGCAGATTTATTATCTGAGCCTGGACTATAACGTCCAGGGCCGTTGTTGGCTCATCGCATATCACAAGCCCCGGCTCCAGAAGAAGTGCTGTGGCTATAACCACTCTCTGTTTCATCCCTCCGCTAAGCTCATGGGGATAGCGTCTCACAACATCCTCCTTCAATCCAACGTGCGCAAGGTATTTCTTTGCTATCTCTAAGGCTTCTTCCTCCTCCATCTTTGTGTGATAAACTATTGTCTCAACCATCTGTTTTCCTACAGTGTATGTGGGTGTAAGACAGTTCATTGCACCCTGAAAGACCATGGAGACCTTTTTCCACCTTACCTCTTTGCGCATTGCGCTCTCTGTTAGAGAGGATATCTCTCTTCCATCTATAGAAACAGAGCCACCCGCAATCTTTCCTGGCCTGGGGATCATGTTCATTATAGCCATGCCAGTTGTTGTCTTTCCGCATCCGCTCTCACCCACAATGCCCAGGGTCTCTCCCTTTTTTATCCCGAAGTTTATGCCATCAACAGCATGCACAACCCCATTACGCGTGTAGAAATAAACCCTCAGATCTTTAACGTCAAGCATCATAGTGTCCTCAACCTCGGTGCAACTACAGTATCTAAAGCAAAACCTATAAAAGCAAAGCTCATGCCGACAAGCACTATCGCTATACCCGGAGGCAAAACCCACCACCAGAGATTGTTGATGACAGCTCCACTGGTCTGGGCTGCTCCAAGTATCTGCCCCCATGTGACTATAGTAGAGTCCCCCAAACCAATAAGGCTCAGGGATGCTTCGTAGACTATAGCACCTGGAACCATCAAAGCCATTTCTGCAAGGGCATATGGCAAAAGAAGGGGGAACATATGCTTTAGCAGGATCCAGCGCGAGGAGGCACCAAAACCCTCAGAAGCTTCTATGAATGTCTCCTCCTTTATCTGGAGCCCTATTGCTCTAACAGTTTTTTGTATCCCTGCCCAGAAGAAGAGGCACATAAGCAATATAATGAGCCATATGCTTGATTCATATATAGCTGCTATCACTATCATCAGAGGGAATAGCGGCATTGACACCACAACCTCATACACCCTCTGCATGAATGCGTCTATCCACCCACCGAAATAAGCACTGGTTATCCCGAAAAAAACACCTATGAGAACTGTTATCACCGCAGTTACTACCCCTATTATAAGGGCCCACTTCACCCCTGCCACAACGCCGCTCCAGAGATCCCTTCTGTAAGCATCGGTGCCCAGAAGACCATGGGCTTTACCGAGCACATTGATCCTCATATCCTTAAG
Source organism: Thermoplasmatota archaeon (assembly GCA_034190325.1). Lineage (GTDB taxonomy): Archaea > Thermoplasmatota > UBA186 > UBA287 > UBA287 > UBA287. Next base: position 31,370 of record JAXHST010000081.1, on the reverse strand, counting down.
GGCTTCATGAAACTCTGCATCGTTGTGAACGAAAAGGAAGTTTATTCTGTACTCCCCCTTCTGAGAAAAGAGCGCATCCATCTGGTTTTTTGAGGGATCTATGGCCCTCATGGCATTCCTGAAATCGCTGTCTCTTGCTACCGGTATCCTTAATGAAGTCCCGTAAGGAAGTTGCTTTGAGGGGATCGTTATTTTTCCTTTGCCCGGGATCTCTATGCTTATTGACAAAAATGTGGATGGTGGCACGGGGTAATCCAGAGCTATGATGAGATCATCTGGAGGCGCACTATAATCAAAATTATAAACAAAATCAAGAGAGTCAAGATATGTTCCTTCCGTCGAAAAATCTACGGGCTTCAGCGTCTCGCTTGCAGGATAGCCCCTTGCAGCCCATACAGGGGGCGCGTTCATGGGCAGGTCCTGCCAGTATGTTATATCGTTCCACCTCTCATTTGTCTCCGGATAAGCAAGAAGTAAGGGCTCAAAAATTACTATGAGCACAAATATTATTAAAAGAATCAAACCCACCACTCCAGATTTAATCCTCCGGAACTCCTTCCAGAACTCTTTAATTCCTTCGAATACCTCTCTCATCTAATCACCCGCCTTTATCCTTGGATCAAGAAAACCGTATATGAGATCAAGGAAAACCACGCCCATTATGAAGATGCCTGTTGTTATTGAGAGGTCTGCCACAAGGACAGGGATATCATTCTGTTGCAATGCCACCCAGTAAACCCTACCCAACCCGGGCCAGCTGAATATTCCCTCAAATATGAGATTGCCGCCTATAGATCCTAAAAGCATCAGAACCCCCATTGTCATAACAGCGGGCGATATTGTGCGCAGGGTATGTCCGTAAAGCACCTTTCTTTCAGGCAATCCTCTTGCTCTTGCTGATGTGACAAAATCTTCCTGAAGTGCGCTAACCGCCAGGTTCCTAACAATATAAGCATTCCCCCAGTATCCTATAACAACAAGGGTTATCAGTGGAAGAGCCATATGGTAGAGGATATCAAGATAGTAATAGATCCCCTGCGGCAGGGGCACAGAGTGTATCCCGCCGGTAGGAAAGATCCTGAAAGTATAGCAGAATACCATCATGAAGACCATACCTAACCACCATGAAGGAAGGCCCATTGATACCAGAGCACCAACACTCGTTGATCTATCTGCCAGGCTCCCAGGTTTCTGCGCGTTTTTCAAGCCTAAGAAAAGCCCTATTGTAAATGATATGAGTATATCTGTGGTAAATAGCAGTATTGAGTTCGGAAGAGCTTCAAATACTATATCCCTCGCCTCCTGAGATTGGGAGGCGCTTCTCATCGATGTTGCCCTGCCATAGTTGAATGTGAGAGTATCTATTGTCCGCCAGATTATTCTCTGGAATACAGGTTCGTTTAAATGGTATCTATCGTAAAGATCTGCTCTCCTGTCTTCCCTGTAGTTTGCCATCTGCCCTGGCGTTAGATTCCTTAGCCCCATCATCTCCTGCATTATCTGCTCCTCTATATTCGCCCTTGCCGTCTCTTCAAGAACCGCATTGAAAAGGCAGGAATATATAAAGATTATAAGAACGTAGATCAGAAAACCTGCAAGGATCCTTCTAGCCACATATCTCCAGTTCATGTTACCTCATGATAAAAACAAAGATAAAAAAGAGGAGAGGAGCTCCAACACTATCCCCTCACGATTATGTTTGTGCTACTAGAAGCCTCCATACCTGAGGGGAGAGATGCTGTAGCCATCAAAACATAGTTTCCTGCTGGCAGATCCGCTAAATCTTTTGCAGGTATTGTTGCTATGTAAACACCGCTGCTCTGAGCTCTCGTTTCATATGTATAGGTTTTTTGTGGAGTTACCAGAGATACGCTAACCTTTGCTGTTGTTGAGGGTTTAGCTGTGTCCTGTGGATAAGAAACCTCGCTGATATGAGCAGCTATGCCAACATCCCTGCCTTTCTGGGATACTAAAGGCACATCCATTCTGTCAACTCTGGGTATAGCTGTGGTGTACCTCTGCATCCACTCCTGCGGCTTTATCGGATAATCATTCCAGCGCTTTAAGGTTAATGAAGGACCAACAGGGTTATAGGAGTCAAGATAGAATGGCCCATTCGATATAGCTGCATGCTTGTGCTGATCTATGAATCTTATTATCGCATCATAGCCCTCCAGAGCATCCTTTTCTGTTGTATAGCCTTTAAGGTAAGGAGGTATGTACTTATTATTCCTCATCTCTGAGAGCTCCGCCCTTATATCCGAGACACACTGGGGGTTCAGAAGATCTATATCTGTTGCCTTTCCGCCAGTGAAACTGTATACAGTGCCCGAAGCGCTGCCCTCCGCAACCATCCTGCCCAGAGCCTCCCTCAGCTGCCAGGGTATTGGCCTATTATAGTTCGTACCCCCAGTTCCAACAGCTACATAACCCATTACCTGGTTCTTATCTGCAGGGAAATTATAGTCCACATATGTGGTTATCCTGTTATTTCCAGGGCTGAATGCATATCCCTTCACGACCTCTATACTCGGAAGAGACATAGAAGAGTATGTGTCATCGTAGTATCTATCACCAGCTCCATCCTTCTTAGCCCACTCTGCATCGAAGGCAATTGACGCTATATAATCTGCCATGGACATCATATGCCCATCATGCCACCTCCATTGTTTTATGGTTTCTGCGCCCTTCGAGATCGCCTTGACATTATTGCCCACAGGCACCCACGCTTCCTTAGCAGTATCATAGATAAGAGCGTTTGACGGCACTGTAAGATCCCCGATGAGAGTGCCATCCGAAGCCCTCTTTGCCTTTGACTCTATTGAATTCCAGTCAACAACAACGCTCTCATTATCATATTTTCCTGTTGTTGGGTGTGGTGGTACGACTGCGCCGGCTTCAAGGGCTCTCCATATGGCTGTGCTATACGTATCGCTGAATCCATCAACACCAACAGGATCCCATGAGGACATGAAGAGTCCGCCCTGAGCAGAGTACTCTGTTATCCGCAGCACCTTATCCTTTGTACTGGCTGTTATGAGCGAAAGCCTGCTGAGACCCATGCCCAGATCGTAGAGAAAACGTTCATTAAACCTGGGTTTATAGGCAACATAATACTGGTCCTGATAGGAGAGATACATCCGCACAGCATCCTGCAAGCCGAGCGTAACAGCTTTTTCGCATGCATCCCAGTACTCATCATCTGTTAACACGTTACCATATAGGGCTTTCTTTGCATCCTCATCTATCTCATCATTCTTATAGTTCCACCATCCCGAATTTGCACCTCCAGGCAAGTTACCATAGAACGGTGCATACATCTGCGCTATTATTGTATCCCAGTACGGGTAGAGCTGTCCTGCACCCCAGCCCTCCGTATATATGCTCCATTCGTATTTTGCTGGATCATCATACATTACAGTGTTTATGGCTCTGACTCTGTCCCACAGAAGTTTTTCCACTTTTATGCCCGTCTTTTCTATCTGTCTCGAGACATAATCACCTACCCTTGTGCGCTCAGGATCATCAACCCTTATCACGAACTTCACGCTAACAGGCTGGTTGTCAAAGTACCATGAGCTTCCTCTTTTTGCCAACCTTCCTTTGAGCTCCGGAAGGTTTGAAGCTTCTCTCATGGCTTCCTCTATATCCTGCAGAGCTTTCTGCTCATTGCCCTGGTATGTGAGACCAAGCTTTGCTGGTATCTCATTGAAAAATACAGAGCTTGGGATAGAGGGCGTAGCCATGGTTATCATCGGACCGCCATGCCCATTCGATATCTCATCAACTATGAACTGTCTATTTATGAGATTGTGCATAGCAAAACGCACCTCTCGTATAGCAAAGGGATTAAAGTATTCTTTACCGCCCACTTTGACAAGGTATGGCGCCTCATTCGGTATTGGATTAAAGAGCAGGGACCAGGAACCGGAGGGCGTGACATACATGTCCAGCATATCTCTCTGTGATTGCTGGAGGCCACTTATCATCGCCCCGGGAAGCCCGTAATAGTAGAGGTCCGTTAGACCCTGCACAGTATCCATCAGCCCTACATCCATCTGCGTCCTTACATTGAAGTATATCGTATCAACATATCCACCCTGCTGCGCTTCAACCCCAAGAGCGGGTAAAAGCAGAGCTGCTATTATGGCCAGAGAAGCCCATTTACCCATGAAGTTAATCAATGTGGTTATATAAATAATTTGTCTTTTGAAGACTGGAGCACATAATGAAAGCACATCTCAGAGTTTTCATAGGGAAAAAGCTGCTCTATGCTTTTCTTTTTGGCGTAGTTGTTGGGGGCGCAATGTGGGTGTATGGCGCTCTCACCGGTAATTTGATAGCAGAGCCTGTAGCGCCTTATCCAACTCCTTTCGGGGGCATACTGGCAAATATGCTGAAGATGGTTGTTGTTCCTGTTGTCTTTTTCTCACTTTTGTATGGCTCTGCAAGCTTGCCCATAAAAAAGCTCGGCAGAGTGGGAGGAAAGACGATAGGCTGGTATATGCTCACAAGCATCATAACTGCATGCCTGGGCCTATTGCTTGCACTAATCATAAGACCTGGCGCGGGTGCTGCGCTGGAGTGGCAGAAGCTCATAGACGCTTTTGGTGCGCAGGCTACGGGGCTTGCTGGAAGAAAGGGAGGATTTAAAAGAAACCATAGGGCTGATAAAAATAATGTCAAATGGGATAACAGATGTGATGTTCAAGATAATAGAGCGAGTGCTTCAGTACGCTCCAATAGGCATCTTTGCTCTCACTGTCGTTAATTTTGGTCTCTATGGGCCGAGCATAGTTGGACCTTATGTAAAGATAGTGGGCGGTGTGGTTGTCGGGATTCTTTTTATGATGTTCTGCATATATTCCCTCTTCAATTACCTGTTCACAAGAATGAGCCCCCTTAAGTTTTTCAGCGCTGTAAAGAATGCCCTTCTAACTTCATCCACAACAAGAAGCAGCGCTGCTACCCTGCCTGTATCTATGGATGTTGCCAGAAAAAATCTTAAGATAAGGGAAGAGCTAGCGAGCTTCTCTCTGCCTCTCGGCGCAACGATAAACATGGATGGTGTCTGCATCCACCTACCCCTCTTCGCTGTCCTTGCCTCTGAGATCTTCGGTTTGGAGCTTGGTGCTCCGCAGATAGCTCTCATGGTATTCACAACTGTTCTCGCAAGCATTGGTGCCGGGAGGTATGCCCGGGGGCAGCCTTATGCTTCTATTCGTTATTCTCGGTCCTCCAGGTTTAACAGCAGATCAGATAGGGATAGTGGTTGCTCTGGCTTTGGCAATAAACCCCATAACAGACATGTTTGAGACCATGAACAACATAATCAGAGCCTGGCATGCACAAACATTGTTGCTCGCACTGAGGGCATGGTAGAGAGCTGATCACATTTCTTCGAGAGCTTCAACTCCAAGGAGCTCCAAACCACTCTTCATAACATAGGCAAAAGCATCAACAAGCGCAACTCTCTGCTCTTTAACCCTGGTCTTCAGAACGGGGCACTGTGTGTAGAACACATTGAAATCAGAGGCGAGCGCTAGAAGGTACTCTGCCAGAAGGTGCGGGGCTCTCTGCTCTGCAGCGCCCTTAACAACCTGAGGGAGCTCTGCTATCCTGAGTGCAAGTTTTCTCTCCTCTGGCTCTGCAATCTCAACACTTACATTCTTTTTAAGATCTCCTGCCTTTCTGAGTATGCTCCTCGCTCTGGCATAAGAATACTGAAGAAAAGGAGCACTATTACCCTCCATATTCAAGGCATCCTCCCATCTGAACTTTATCGGCTTTGAAGCCTGAACCTTTATTATGTTATATCTCACAGCTCCTATGCCAACGGCCCTAGCAATCCTGCCAAGCTTTTCATCATCCAGATCGCTTCTCCGCTTTAGAACCTCTTCTTTTGCCCTCGCTATAGACTCATCTATGAGATCATCCAGGTAGACGACTCTCTTCCTTCTCGTTGACATCTTGCCCTCTGGCAGCGATATAAAAGCGTAGAATATTACCTCTGGTGCTCTCTGCTTTAGCAGCCTCAGAGCTATGGCAAGCTGCTCTGACTCAAGCTTGTGATCTTCCCCGAGAATGTTGATAGCTATGTCACACCTTCTGAACTTATCTATATGATAGGCTATATCTCTGGTGAGATAGAGGGTTGTGCCATCACTCCTTGTTAGAAAGAATGGGTGTGGTTTTAGATCGATGCACAGAGCCCCATCTTTGACCTGTGCATAAGGCTTCAACAGCCCTATAACCCTGCCAACCTCCCCGCTGCGTAGAAAAGTGCTCTCCTTAACAAAAGAGTCTATATAAACATTTATATCTCCAAGGCTCTTCACTATTCCATCAAGAACCTTTTTGTAAGTTTCCTCCATCTCCTGCACAGCCTCTGTCTCTCCCTCTTCGTATCTCTCCAACAGCTCCCTTATCTCTCTGTCAACCTCTGGATTTTCTTCCCTTAGCTTTGCAGCCTGTTGATAGCATGCTACAAGTCTATGATCTATCTTCTCTTCTCTGCTCTCTTCAAAACAGTTCTTTACACCCCACGCAAGCATAGCCACCTGCATACCTGCGTCATCCACATAGTATTCTGTTGTAACATCATAGCCATTGAAGCGCATTATTCTCGCTAAAGTGTCGCCTATTATCGGGTTTCTGGCCCTACCTACATGCAAGGGGCCTGTGGGGTTTGCACTTGTATGCTCCAGAAGCACCTTCTCTTTCTTCTTCTGTCCTCTACCGAACAGTTTGCTCTCCACCCCATCAAAAACCGCTCTTGCCAGACAATTCTCATCTACAAAGAAATTGAGATATCCCCCTTCGCTCCTGCACTCTTTAACCCATTTTCTCTCCTTGCCCATTATCCTTTCTGCCAGCTCCGTTGCTATAGCCGCAGGATCCTTCTTTTCCTGCTTGGCTAAGGGAAAACAGGCAAATGCTGCATCCCCCTTGCCCTCTGGAGCTTTTATCAACCTTACCTCTGTTCCCCCCAGAAGAGTTCTTATCTCCTCATGAAAGCACTCCAGTGGATCTCTCTCCTCGCTCATATTCCAGCATCACACTCCTTCCGTACTCTGTCTTCTTCTCTTCTGCTCATACCTTAAATCTCGCTATGGCTCCCATACCACCGAAGCCCTTGGCCAGGATCTCTCCCTCTTCTGTATCCCTGGATATCAGCTCAACCCTTGTGCTCTTTTCCTTTGCCTTGTGTAAAAGATCTCCGAGAAGATCTTTTTCCTCCTCTTTGTCCATTAGCGCACCACATTTGGGGCAAAAGAGCTCTTCGTCCGCATCTGCTGTTCTATCTTCAACATATCCGCACTGAGGGCATCTTGCTTTAACCCTGACCTTGTCCATATCCTCAGAGATCAATATAACATCCAGAGCGCCCATATCAAGATATTTCCTTATCTCCTCTTCTCCATACACCGCTAAACCATTTTCTTTGACTATCTCGTCCATAAAGGCTTTAAACTGTGCTTTCTCCTTTGCTAGCTGCGTCTCCTGAAGCAGCTCCTGAGCATTGTTCACAAGCTCTCTCAGCCCATACTCGTCAGTATAACCTGTATCATAAGTCTTTGGAAATATCTTTTTTGCAATTTCATAGTGCAGATAGTTGCCCTGTAAAAAATAATCCTTTGTAGGCCCAGGACCGCCCACAATTATGCCTTCCAAGCCTTCCGTATTAAGAAAGACCTCACTTGCCTTGTCCCCTACCTTCTTGAAGAACTCATTCGCAGCTATCTCTATGAGCCTTTCAAACCTTCGCTGTGATTGACCTCCTCGACCATGCTTCCCTGGCACCAGAGACTCCATTACCTCTACGGTTTCTATTCTGTTACCCTTCAACAATCCTATGGTTGCCTCCTTGCGATCGATGATCAAAAGCCCATATACCTTTTCTTCCCCGAGCATCTCCTTAAGGGGGTCCAGAAAGAATTGGGAGTCACATCTGTAGATGTAGGATTGAATGGGTTTCGGTGGATCTATAACATAAGCGACCATCTCTGTCTGGTTTGCCTCTGCGCTCTTATGCCCGACAAACATGGCGATACCGTTGCCAGGGGCTATTCTGTAATATCTTAACCTTGATATGAGTGATTCTATCGCCGAGGTTACATTTTTTCTTGTGCTTTTTGACTTTATGTTTGAGGACTGTGAGAGCTCGTCTCTAAGGTATGCAACGACATCAGATATTTCCTTACCCGGAGGTATGTAAAGAGATATCAGCTCTGTGGCTTTTCCTTTTATGTCCTCAAGCTCCTGAATAAGCTTCTTGAACCTGTACTCCTCTATATTGTCCATCTTCTTTTCAAATCCCTTAAGAGATAATCATTTATATAAATTATGAGATTACAGATGATGCTGGTTGTTTCGTACGGCGGATCAATAATGGCCCCAGAGGATATAGATACAGAGTTCATAAGAGAGGTGGCAGAATGCCTTAAAAGCGTCGAGGATAGGATCTATATCGTTGTTGGAGGGGGGGAGATAGCAAGGAAATACATAGAGAAGGGGAGAGCAATGGATGCAAACGAGTCTTTGCTGGATGAGATAGGCATATTAGCAACAAGGATGAATGCTTATCTTTTGATCTGTGCTCTTGGAAGCGAAGTCTACCCTAAGGTTGCGGAGAGCATAAATGAAGCCATAACAGCAGAGCACAGGTTTGTTGTTATGGGGGGCACCATACCCGGGCACACAACTGATGCAGTGGCAGCACTTTTGGCTGAGAGGCTGGGCTCAAAGAAGCTTTTGCTCGCAACATCGGTTGATGGTGTTTATACAGGTGATCCGAAGAGCGACAGAAGCGCAGAAAAGGTAAAAGAGCTCAAAGCCAATGAGCTTGTTTCAATAGTCGCAAAGAACAGCGCCAGAGCAGGTGCTAAGAGCGTGGTGGATCTCCTGGGTGCGAGGATTATAGAGCGCTCAAACATGGAATGCTGGGTATTTGATGGAAAAAACCTTGAGGATCTGAGAAGAGCGCTAAGGGGAGAAAAAGAGAACTTCTCAGGTTCCATCATTTTGGGATGACTAGGGCTGCATAACCCTTCTTTTGAGATCCTGTATTGCATTCATGTAGTTCATAAAAGCCCTGTATGGACTATCATATGGACTGAAATATGCATGGACCTCTGCATCAGATAATGTTTTGAGGGATATGTAATAGAGATTATCGCTCGTCTGGAGCAAACGCCATACATGCAATAACTCTTCATCTCCCTTCCTCTTAATTGCTTCTTCAAGATCTCTGATCTCATTAAAGCACTCATGCTGCATCTCATTGTCCAACCATGCGCTTACATCCCTCTCCACATCTGCCCATGAAATTGCGAGGGGCACATCAAGAGGTTCTCTTGGAGCGTAGGATGCTACCTCCTTGGGGCTCAGGAAATTCACACCCCTTGAAAGAAGCTGTTCAGGCAGAGCTCTCATAAAATCAAATACCCCCGTCTCCTTCCACTGGTGCTCACCAAATGTCTCATAATCCATGAATAAACCTACATAATCACCTGGAGCTTTCGCTATCCAGCCTGCATACTTCTCAGCTGTCAAGGGATATTCATTCCAGGAAGCATTTGAGAACCTGAAGGCTATATCATCACTGAGTCTGTAGTTCTTCAGGAGAACTCTCAACCTCTCATCCTCTGAGCTGTACAGGAAGTTAGAACTTCTCCAGCCAAGGATCTTTTCTATGCCTTCCGTTATAATCGCATCAAAGCCGAGATCAGCAACGCTCCTGGCTATTCGGTTATCATATATGAGCTCGGTGTTGCGCACAACCCTGGGTCTGACGTTGAATAACTCTTCCATCGTTTTTCTATGTAGCTCGAGCTGTTCCTTAAATTCATCCTGCTTTTCCCAGAGGCCACAGAGTGAATGGTAGTAAGTCTCGCACAAAAGCTCAACCCTTCCTGTTTTGACAAGATCCCTGAAGAGGTCTAGCACGTCCGGTGCAAATCTCTTTGCCTGCTCTATAAAGGTGCCGGAGAGGCTGAATGATAGCTTTAGCTCCTTATACTCATCAAGAAGCTCCAGAAACATATGGGTTGCAGGATAGTAGCACTTCTCAGCCACCTTCAGAAATATTTCTCTATTCTTTTCCCAGTCAAAATAGCTCTCTATGGGTTTCTTTACCTCATCAAACACAGAGAGACGCTTCAACCTCACTGGCTGGTGAACCTCAAAGTAAAAACACACATCAACCATTACCTCACCACCTCTTCATAAACCCTTCTTGTCTCATTAGCGCACCTTTCCCATGTGTATATCCTGGCCTCTGCCTTTCCATTCTTTCCTATGATCTCTCTCATAGACCTGTGGCGCAAAATCGCTACAGCAACATCTGCCATATCATTCACATCCCAGAATTCCGTCTTAAAGCAGTGAATCAGTGATTCCCCAACCCCTGTGCTTTTGGAGATAAGAGCCGGCAAACCCGTGCTCATCGCTTCAAGCACACTTATACCGAAGGGCTCGGAAACACTGGGCAGAACATAGAGATCACTGTTGTACATGTATTCGATAACTTCCTCATCTGGCAGGAACCCTAAGAAAGAAAATTTATCAGCGATCTTGAGATCTATAGTGAGCTTTATCAAGTTAGAAAGTTCATCACCCTTTCCTATGATCGCAAAGTTGCAATCCTCCTTTTCAAGAACCTTCTTTGCCATCTGCACAAAAAATGTTAATCCCTTCTGTCTGGTCACCCTTCCAACGAAGAGAATCCTGTTTTTTCTCTCATAATCTCTCTCTTCTTCACGCTCAAATCTTGAGAAGTCAATGCCATTGGGAACAACCACAATTTTGCTACCATCTATGCCATATTCTTTTTCTATTTGTTTTTTCGTCCTTTTGCTCACAGCTATGATCCGATCAGCATTCTCCATGCCAAACCTTTCTCTATCGATTATCCACTGCATGGGAAAGAAATATGCAGAGCGGTCATATTCGGTGCTGTGAACAGTAAAAATCAGAGGCTTCTTCAACATTCTTTTTAGCTCAACAGCGGCGCCCAGGGTTATCCAGTCATGACAGTGTATTACATCGCAATCGCTGCTGTGCTTAAGGAAAAACTCTATAACCTTCTCATTGTAAGCTTCAACAGCGCTGAAAAAATCGTTGAGCTCGAGATCCACAAGGCTGCTGCCTACAGAGATCCTGAAATAAGGATTTATCCCTGCATTTGAGAGCGGTACCTCCAGTATTCTTATCTTTTCGCTTGGCGAAACTATTTTAAGACCCGTCTTAGGCATATAAAAATCTATAGAAGAGCAGCCCTTTGCAAGCCTTGAGGTAAGTTCATAGCAGTGAATGCTCAGTCCACCAACCTTGAATGGCGGGTATTCCCAGCCGAGCATCCCCACCTTCATTACTCTGCCTCTATATGCCTATAAGGGTTTCGGTTTGTTGAACCAGAGGTATCTCCCTTACCTTTGTGATAATCATATCAAGCTCATTCAGAGTATCTGTGGAGATCTTTATGACAAGATCCCATGTACCGTAGGTTATTACAGTTTCTTTGACCCCCTGCACCTTCAATATCTCCTCCGCTGCCCGGTGCTCTTTACCGGTCTCCACCAACGCTAACAGATAAGCTATAACCATATCTTATAATTGAGTTTTTTGTTTATATCACTTTCCTAGTATATCTATTATCGCCTCAACAAAAGCCCCCAGATCCGCTGGCTTCCTTGATGTCACCAGATTACCATCAATGACAACATCTCTATCAATCCAGTTTGCTCCAGCATTCTTGAGGTCTACGGCCACAGAAGCCCATGAAGTGACGGTTTTACCCTTAACCATCCCCGCAGATATCAGTAGCTGGGGGCCATGGCATATCGCAAACACGGGCTTTCCTTCAAAACCCTTTACAAAGTCAACAGGTTTCTCGTAAGCTCTCAGCTTGTCTGGCGAATAACCCCCAGGTATCAAAAGCGCATCAAAATCCTCTGGTTTAACTTCATCAAAGCTTCTATCTGCCTCTGCTCTATATCCCTCACTCTTGCCCTCGAGCACCTTTCCCCTCTCAAGGCCCACTATTGTAAGCTCAGATCCTTCATCCTTCAACCTGTTGTAAGGCACGTAGAACTCGGAGTCCTCAAAACCGTTTTCCAGCACAACCGCTATCTTTTTTCCGTTCAGCTTTCCCATTTTTATCACTATATAGTAATAAAAAGGTATCTGATAAAACTATCGCCGGGTATCTACCATATAAAAAGACACCATTTCACCATCTAAAGCACTTATCTTATATATAGGTAAAACAAATCTTTAAATATGCTTTCAACCATAACCGTTAGGATGGAAGCTGAGGAGGAGATCGGAGATCTCAACAGACAAGCTGAGTTTTACAGGAATAAAAGGGATGAACTCAACAGCAGGGTAAAAGAGCTAATTGGCACCAGAAATGAGACCGAAGGGGTGCTGAAAACAAAGATAGACGAAGCAGTTCAGCACAAAAGCAAGAGAGATGAGTTCAACGGCAGGGTAAAGGAGCTGAGGGTAGAGAAGGATAAGATACTGACGAGTATAAAAGAGTTATCCGATGAGATTTCCAGGATCAAAAGGGAGATACTCCCAACAAACAACATGACTATAGGGGCGCTCAAAAAACGGTTGAAGAGACTTGAGTTCAAACAGATGACGACAGTTTTAACCCCTCAACAGGAGAGGGAGATCATAGAGGAGGTCGCAAAGCTTAACAGAGAAATCAAAATGAGGGAAGAGCTGCTCTCACAGAACACCGTTATAAACGAAAAAAACGCGAAATTAAAAGAGTTAAGGAGCAGCTTGAGAGAGTTCAATAAAAGGATAAGGGAGACCTCAGAAGAAGCACAGAGAGAGCATGAAAACATGGTAGAGGTATTCAAACAGGCTGATGAAATAAGGAGCAAACTTGAGAGCATAAGGGATGAAATAACAAAGACTAGAAAAGAAGCAGATAGGGCGCATGAAGAGCACATAAAGCTTGTCGATAGAATAAATGAGCTCGAAAGAAAAGCAAGGGATGAAAAGAAGAAGAAAAAGAAAGCGGTGGATGAGAGAAAGAAAGAGGAGATCGGCAAAGAGGCAGAGGAAATATTAGCAAGATTCCAGAGGGGAGAGAAGCTTTCTACAGAGGATCTCCTCGTCCTGCAAAAGGCGGGCATCATTTGATTTTGAATCTATCTAAGCTAAAGTTTTTTATATAAACTACTCAATACATAATTAAAGATGAATAGCGTACTAATAATCATCAGTGGTTCTTCAGACAGGCCTGTGCCAAAGCTTGACAACAGGACACCTCTCCAGTATGCATATAAAAGGAACCTCAACGACCTCGCAAACAAGGGGATCAATGGTCTGATGTATCCTATAAGAGCCGGAATAAAACCCGGGGAAGCCATATCGATCTTCTCCATCCTCGGTTATGATCTGAAAGATTATCCTGGGCTCTCTCCTGTAGTCAACGCGGCCCTTGGGTCAAGCCTAAACCCCGGGGATTTAACGCTTCGGGGCACATTTGCCAGCATGGATGATGAAGGAAGGATGATAAAACCGGATGCTGGACTTGAAGAAGGGGGAAAAGTTTTAGCGCTCACCTTAGATGGGATGAATATAAATGGGGTGCACATATCTGTCAATTCCTTTGATGAAGTGACAAGCGCAGCTAAGAGCATAGGTACGAGTGAGTGCGGAGTTGCTCTGCACGGGAAGGGGCTATCAAATCAGATAAAAGCTATGGCGAATGGAGGTATACCACATTTCAAGTCTCTCAATGGTAGTGAAGAGGCGAAAACCACTGCTCAGATATTAAACGAATTTGTAGAAAATGCGACAAAGACGCTCAAGGATAGCGACATCAATAGGCGCAGAAAATTGCGCAGAAAATTGCCAGCAAATGCTCTAATCCTGAGAGATCCAATGATGGTTCCGAAGATAGAAAATTTCAATGAAAAATATAAAGTAAAAGGAGCCTGCGTTGCAGGGCACTACCTGGTGAAGGGAGTTTCAAGGTTATGCGGGATGGATGTCATAGGCGTTGAGGGCGCCACCGGGGGAAAAAACACCAATCTGATAGCAAAAATGGAGGGTGTGATTGAAGGGCTGATAAACTATCATTTTGTGCTCCTCCACATAAAAATGTCAGATATATTCGGGAGAGAAAAAGACGTGCAGGGCAAGATAGATGCCATAGAGCGCATAGATGCAGCTCTGGGTTATCTGCTCCAGGAAGTGGGAGAAGAGACAACAATAGGCGTAACCAGCGACTACACAAGGTCCACAGCAACCGGCCTTATAACAGGTGATGCTTCGCCCATTCTATTCTTTTCAAAAAACGCACGGAGAGATGAGGTGAAAGAATTTGATGAACTTTCATGCGTAAACGGTAATATAGGACGGATAAGGGGCAGAGACGTTATGCCAACTCTTCTAAACCTCATGGATATACCCATAGAGGTAAAAGATTAAATATTCAAAAATCAAAACATAATATTGACATGAGAGTAAGTAGAGATGAGCTTGTTGGCGCATTCGTTCATGCTTTGGGTAGAGAGGCTGCAGAAGCCCTCATGAACAGAAAGGTAAGAGAAGCAGAGCTTCCTTACAAGAGTAGCTATGATATAAAAGAAATAGAAAAGATTGTTGAAGAGCTGAAGAAGGAGAATGCTCTAATCAGAACTCTAGCTATGGCATTCATGGCTCAAGCAAGACTCAGGGACATACAGTCCAGATGATCATAAAAGAATATCTGTTATTCTGCAGGATCTGAAGAAGAAAAAAAGGCTGCTACCTCTCCATAGTTGTAACCCCTTTCCTCCCCCCGATGAAACATTTGCTCGCCATACCAATAAATAGTCCATGCTCCACAACACCAGTTATGCTCTTTATCGCCTCAACAAGAGAGGATGGCTCTGATATCGGTCCGAAATAGCAGCTCACAAGCATGTTTCCATTATCACTCCTCTTTTCCCTTATATCACATCTGCAACCCAGAGATTGAAGTGCTCTGATAGCTCTCTTATGCCCGAAAGGAAGGAGCTCTACAGATACAGGAGCCTTCTCACCCAGAGATCCAACAAGTTTGCTCTCATCAGCCACAACAACAAAGGTCCTGCTCATCAGTGCAACAACCTTCTCTCTGTAGAGGGCACCACCCAAGCCCTTCGAGAGATTTAAAGATCTATCGATTTCGTCAGCGCCATCTATATCAATGTCTATAACATCAAAGTCCTCCACGTTTCCTATCCTGATTCCATACTTTTTTGCGAGTTTTTCAGTTTCTATGGAAGTGGGCACCCCTGTTATCTTCTTCATCTCACCTATCCTCTTTATAGCATAGCTCACGGTGCTTCCTGTGCCAAGACCAACAACCATGCCATCTTCTATTAGCTCAACAGCCTCTTCTGCAGCTGCTCTCTTAAACTCCTCCATGCTCCCTCCTAAACAGAGAATAGACGGCAGGTAAGAAAAACACTGCAAACATATAAGCTGTAGCTATCATGAGCATAAGCAAAAGGATAAACTGCCTTACCGGAGTTATCTCTATAAGAAGAGCCGGCGCAAGACCAAAGACCTCTGTCACAACAGCCTGCGTCAAAGCCATACCTGTGTGTCTTATGCTGGTTTCCATCCCTTTTATACCCATACCCTCATCGCGTGCCCTCTGAACTATTTCAATCCCATAATCTACCCCGATACCGATCATTATAGAGCCAAGGCTTATTGTTATGAGAGAGAGAGGTATGTTGATCAGGAAAAGAAGAAGAGGCTCCCACGCCACAACAAGCACAGGTGGAATCATAACAAGCAGTCCAAGCTTCAAAGATCTGAAAATGAGGGTAACCATAAAGAATATGAGTATTAAGGATATTATGAGGGTTCTCTGCTGGTTGGTCAGCAGCATGTTGTTTATCTCAACTGTGAGAGCTACCGAGCCAGTGAGCTGAGATATCTCACAGCCAGGTATGCTCGTCTCATTAATGAGCCTGTTTATCTCTGTGACAATCCTTGTGCTCTCCTCTATACCCATCATTGGTGTGTTAACCATTATTATGGTGCTATTGCCGCTGACAAACGTGCTGAGAATCTCATCACCAGCAAAGCTGGTCATAAGGTGGTTTAAGATGTTGATCTGCCACTGCTCTGATGGAAAAGAGCCGTAGAGCTCCGGGAAAAGGGGGGTATTCTCCCATATTGCTCTATAGACCGCTGGTATGCCAAAGGCTGAGACATTTTCTATCGTGTTGAGCTCATTTATGAAGTTATCAAGAGCTTTCAAAGCTCTGACATCAGTAATATTTCCCTTAACCAGCATCATGTTTGGCTGGGCGCTTGAGGACATGTTTTTTGAGTAGTCCATCATTGTATTTATAGAAGGTATGGTCTCAGGGACCATCTCCATGTAGTTTGCACTGGTGGATACTGTGGTGATGCAGAATAGAGAGGCTATGGTAAAAATGAGTATCACAGAGACTATTGCTTTAGCGTGTTTGATGGGGTACTCGCTGAGGCTTTGCCACAGGTGGGATGAACCCCTCTTTTCATACTTCAGTATCAGTATCAGTGCAGGTACCAGCATGGCAGTTGATATGAAAACAAGAGATATTGCCATAACAAGCGCTATGCCCAGAACTCTAACGCTCGGAAGAATCCCGAATACTAATGAGACAAAGCCAACAATTGTTGTGAGCGCTGACAGAAGGATCGCAATGCCTGTAGTTCTTACGGTCTTGTATAATCTTTCTTTAGCATCTGCGCTATTTGTTGATGAAAACCTTTCCATGAGGTATATTGCATAGTTAACCCCAAGCGCGAGAGACATAGGAGCTACAAGCAGGACTATTTCGGGGGTTAAAGTGACACGTGACAGAACTAAGAGCCCGTAGGTTTGAGCCATGGCAAGGATACTTGGAATGAGACATATGAATATGCTCTTTATGGTTCTATGAAATGCATATATCACTGCAAATAGAATTATGACGACAAGCAAGATGATGTACATCTGGTCATATGCCCATACCGTTACCTCCTCAGATATTACGGGTAAACCTGTAATGGAGATGTTTAGAGATGAGTCCTCCACAACTGCTCTGATGCGCTGTGTTAGAGCCGTTCTGTTTGCGAATGGATAGACCCCAACGAGCATGGCTGTTTGCGTCATGTCTTCGTTCACAAGCATCCCTGTTATCTCTGATGGGAGAATAGAGATTATTGATTGTGGACTCACATCAAAAGGCATTATGGATAGAACAGAGGATATTGACATTGTATAGACAACGCCATCCCTCAAACCCCCGTCATTAACATCCGGATTAACCATGGATTCCACACGCTGCATCTCATCAAGCACCTCTCTATCCAGCACGTTGTCGGACTTTATGAGCAGGATGTAATACTCTGTAGCCCAGTTGCTCGCAACTTCATTCAATGCCTGCACAACAGGAACATCGGATGGCAGATAGGCGGTCATATCTGTTTCTATCCTCATCTGAGATATGGGCAAAGATAGTGTTAAAGTTATAAGGGCAAAAATCAGAACGGCACTTTTAGGGTGATCTATGAAAAAGAACCGCATATACCTAAATGAGTTCCCACTATATTATCATTGTTCTTTGCCTGCGATATAATCAAAACAAACAGATTTAATGAAGAATAACATTCTATTTATGGAGCTAAAAGAAAGGATCAAAGAGAGAATAAAAAAGGATGCCATAATAGTTGAGCCCAACATAATAAATGTTGCCGGATTCATAAATCACCTTGTGGATATGGAGATAATGGATGAGATAGGCATGGATTTCGCAGAAAAATTTCCCTCAGCAACCAAGGTTTTAACGGTCGAAGCTAGCGGTATACCCCCCGCGTGCTTCACAGCTTTCCATCTCAAAGTGCCCATGCTCTACGCTAAGAAAAAGCTGCCAAAAACCCTTGGCTCAGACGTTTATTTCAGAGAGGCATACTCTGTTACCAGAGGAGAAAAGATACCTCTCGCCATATCAAAAAGATATCTGAATGAGAAGGATAGAGTGCTGATAGTGGATGATTTCTTGGCGAGCGGCTCGACATGCTTAGCCCTGATGGAGATGGTAAAAGAGGCAAAGGCAGAGCTCTGCGGATATTGCGCCATAATAGAAAAGTGCTTTGAAGGGGGCAGAGAGCGCTTAAAGATTGACCCCTATACGCTTGTTAAAATAAAAAGCATAAAGGGGGGCATAACCTTTGTTTAAGGTTGTATGGTTTTCCAGAGCTGAAGAGAGCGCAGATTGCTATGTTGTTATAGATGTGTTCAGGGCTACAAGCTTTATGGTAACAGCTCTGGCTCTTGGAGCAAAAAAAATTATCCCTGCG
This sequence comes from Thermoplasmatota archaeon, assembly GCA_034190325.1. GTDB lineage: Archaea > Thermoplasmatota > UBA186 > UBA287 > UBA287 > UBA287. Next base: position 13,034 of record JAXHST010000081.1, on the reverse strand, counting down.
CAGACGACAAAAGAGGCCTTTCAATTGAAAGAACAAACAAAAGAAAAGGTATTGCTGGCTGGAGAGAGCAGAACGAAAAGCATAAGGGGCTTCGACATGAACAACTCTCCATCTGCGCTGGATGAAAGCATAAAAGGAAAAACAATAGTGCATCGCACAAGCGCTGGCACGAAGGTGATAAGAGCGCTTATGAGAAAAAACGTTTTGATAGGCTCAGTCCTCAATGCAAGCGCTGTGAAGGAAAAAATGGAAAGAGAGGGCTATACGCAAGTATGCCTTGTTTGCTGCGGCTTGGAGGCCAAAGAATTTGCCCTTGAGGATCTCTATGGCGCAGGGTGCATAGCAGAGCCTCTTAAGCCAGCGAACGACTTTGCTATTTTAGCTAAGAGAGTTAAGGAAGAGGATGTAATGGCTTGTTCAGGAGCAAAGAGGCTAAAAGAGCATGGGTTTGAGAAAGATATTGGCTTTTGCTTGCAGAAAGATGCTTTTGACGTTTGCCCTGTGCTAAAGAATGGAGCTATAGCTCTCTAGCCCTTCACTACACCCAATGGCACCATCCTTGCAACAATCTTTGAGATCCCTGCCTTCTCGCATACGTCAACAACCTCATCAACCCTCTTGTAAGCCTCAGGCGCTTCTTCAACAGCAACCTTTTTGCTGGCAGCTCTCAGATATATGCCTTTGCCCCTCAACTCCGAGTTCACGCCTTCATATGTTAGATCCCTCAGAGCCTGATGCCTGCTCAAAACCCTTCCTGCTCCATGGCATGTTGAGCCGAAGGTTTCTTTCATAGCCTGCTCGGTTCCAACAAGGACATAGCTAGCAGTCCCCATATCCCCGGGTATGAGCACGGGCTGCCCCACAGCCCTGTAAATCTGCGGTATTTCGCTTCTGTCATAAAAGGCTCTGGTTGCTCCCTTTCTATGAACGCAGCACCTGACGTTTTTACCATCAACATCATGCTCTTCAAATTTAGCAATGTTGTGTGCAACGTCATAAAGCACTCTGAGTTCTCCATCAAAGCTCTCTCTAACCCAGTGCGTTATAATCTGTCTGTTTGCCCATGCATAGTTGGCTGCGCAGCACATAGCGCCATAGTAATTCTGCGCTTCATTGCTCTCAATAGGAGCGCAGGCTAACTGTCTATCGGCAAGAGTTATACCATAATCTTTAGATGCTTTTTCCATAACCTCAAGAAAATCAGTGCATACCTGGTGACCGAAGCCCCTTGAACCTGTGTGAATCATCACGGTTATCTGACCTTCAAAGAGGCCAAAAGCCTTTGCTATCCTCTCATCATATATCTTATCAACCTTCTGGATCTCAAGGAAGTGGTTGCCCGCGCCCAGAGTTCCTACCTCCGGGGCTCCCCGCTGAATCGCTCTCTTACTTATTACATCTGCATCAGCATCCTTCATGCACCCATCTTCCTCTATGCATTTTAGATCCTCAGCGTAACCATAACCTCCATCTATAGCCCATGAGGCGCCATCTACCACAAGCTTTTTCAACTCCTCGGGGCTCAGCCTTAGCTTTCCCTTTGATCCTACACCACTTGGCACTTCTTTGAATATCCTGTCAACCAGATCTCTGAGCTTTCCTTTGATGTCCTCATATGGAACATCAGAGACAAGGAGTCTGACGCCACAGTTTATGTCAAAACCTACGCCTCCGGGGCTTATAACACCGTTCTCAGGAGACATAGCCGCTACCCCGCCTATAGGGAAGCCATAACCCCAGTGCATATCTGGCATTGCTAATGAATGCTTTAACACCCCTGGCAATGTGGCAACATTCGCTACCTGCTCGACAGCCTCTGATACATTCTCTACCATACTTTCATTTGCGAATATGAGCCCGGGAACCCTCATTCCGGCTTTGTAGTCTACCGGTATCTCATATCTGCATTCGCCTATCTTTTTCAATTTCATCCTGTCACCTAAACGTCAAATATTACCTCTACTACATAAATATCTTTCTCTTTTCTTATCTCCAGGTTATGGTAAGTTACGGCCTTTATCAGGGTTGCATAACCATGCTTTTTTTCATCATACTCCTCAAAGGAGGCCTTTGCCTTTAACTTTTTATTGAGCTTAACCACAAAATCGGAGAATACTAAAGATTTTGTTTCAAAATAGAAAAGAAGCTCGTTCAACCATTTCACCAGGAGGGCCTCTAGGGTATCACTCTCAAGCTCAAAATCAAAAGATCCTTCTTTAGATTTAGAAACATCATAGTTTTCTAACATTATTGAGTGCATTCCATAAGCACAGTTCTCAAAAAGCTCGTCTATTGTTGCACCATAAGCTCTTATCCCTGCATCTGCTGTGTGCTCGATCTCCTCATACCACAGAAATTCCCCTACTACAGGAAATTTATCAAGCATTTCCTTATCGTGCGGTGCTTTATCTAGCTCTCCAGTAAGATCTCTTCCAGCTTCATGCACCACCTGATGCTTTCCATTGCGCCATAAAGGGCTCTCAGAGACATCATAAACCTTGCCCTCAAATGCGATGTAAGCAGGCATGCCATCCCTTCCATTGAACCTTGATAGGCTCTTTCTGGTAAATCGCACAGAGATAAGACATCTCTCTCTTTAATAGAGTTGCGCCATAGATAGTTTTATTATATGAGATGCAGCTAAAGAGCATGAACCCTGTTCTTCAGGCACTTCTGGCAACATGCTTCACATGGGCTCTGACAGCGTTGGGCGCTGCTTTTGTTTTTTTATTAAAAGAGCCGAGCAAAAAATTGCTTGACGCTATGCTTGGCTTTGCAGCCGGGGTGATGCTGGCCGCAAGTTACTGGTCGCTGCTTGCACCTGCGATAGAGCTATCTTCAGAGATTGGTGCTGCACCATGGTTGCCTGCGTTAGTAGGCTTTCTGCTCGGCGGCATTACGCTAAGGATCTTGGACATGGTGATGCCTCACCTGCACCTGGGGGCATCGATCAATGAGAGAGAGGGGGTGAAAACTTCGTGGAGCAAAACTACCCTTCTGGTGCTTGCGATAACCATGCACAACATACCTGAAGGCCTGGCGGTCGGTGTTGCTTTCGGCGCCGCGGCTGCGGGATTGGAGGGCTACACAACCCTTACAGCGATAGCCCTGGCTATCGGCATAGGCATACAGAACTTTCCTGAAGGTCTTGCGGTCTCTTTTCCTCTGCGCAGAGAGCACCTGAGCGTAAAAAAGAGCTTTTTCTATGGGCAGCTATCAGCCATTGTTGAGCCTATTGCTGGTGTTACAGGCGCTGCAATAGCAATAAGCGCCAGAGCTATTTTACCATATGCCCTAGCTTTCGCCGCAGGAGCTATGATATTTGTGGTTATAGAGGAAGTTGTGCCGGAGGCAGAGAGGGAGAACCCGGACATAGCAACAATGGGAGCCTTCCTCGGCTTTGCGGTTATGATGTTGCTCGATGTAGCTCTGGCTTAGTCCTTCTCTATGTGTCTGAACTTCTTTGTGAAGGGGCTCTCTCCGGGATACCTTCTCCTGAAATGCCCGCTCTTGCCCATGTCTAATAGCTCTTCAAACCATGCTTCATGCTCAACCTCTTCGTGCAATATGGCTAAAGAGTAATCATAGGTCACCGGATCCTTGCCGAATGTGTAATCGCAGAGATCATGATATATCCTCTCAGCGCACCTCTCAGCATCAAGCAGCACCTTTAGCAGGGACTTTGTGTCTCTATTCTCTGGTAAGTAAGGACTCTTGCAGCCAGCATCTTCCTCAAGCTCTCTCAGCGTGTTGTAGAGCTCACCTCCCAGCTCATAGATCCTCTGTACCAGGATCTCAAAGTGGCATCTGTCCTCAAGCCTTGCATCCTCCGCTATCTCCTTCGCCGCCTCAGCATCTGGCCCTGCGAGATTATAGCGTATCAGAGTATAGTAGTAGTAAGTCAGAAGCTCCGAAGCCGCAGCCTTCCTCAACTTTTCCATCAGCACGTTCATGTCTATCCCGTGCTTTTCAAGAATTTCTCTCTCCACCCTGGACATTTTTTCACCTCAAAATATATAACATCCCCTATTTAAATAGTTTGTGTTTAAAGAGCTTCTCAGCCTTATGTATAAACAAAGATGTTGGATGCGCTATTGAAAATCAAAAGATAAAAAAGATTAATAAACAAAGCGTCATTTAACCACATATGGAAATAAAAGTGATCCCGGTGGAAAAGCCGGAAGGAACAAACATAATCATAGGGCAGACGCACTTCATAAAGAGCATAGAGGATCTCTATGAAGCAATAAAAAATGCGGTGCCTTCCTGCAGTTTCGGAATAGCATTCAATGAAGCTTCTGGCGATTGCCTTGTGAGATGGGAGGGGAATGATGGAGAGCTTACAGACCAGGCGTGCAGGATAGCCTTAGACATAGGTGCAGGACACATATTTGTCATTCTGCTGGGAGAGGCTTTTCCCATAAATTTGCTGAACTGGCTGAAAAGCGTTCCTGAAGTATGCACTATATACTGCGCAACTGCCAATCCTTTAGAGGTTATAGTTTGCGAGACCGCACAGGGGGGAGGAATCCTTGGTGTGATAGATGGGTATAAACCTGAAGGAGTAGAGAATGAGGATAAGAAAGAAGAGAGAAAAGCTCTTTTGCGAAAGTTCGGTTATAAGCTATAGTTCTTCTTAAAAAATAGGATATCCCTGCCCTTCTTTCCAGCCCTGTAAAAACCACACCTATCTAATATCCTTAAAGAGGGTGCGTTATCCTCATCAACGCGAGCAAAGAGCTCTTTCAAACCTAATTCCTTAAATGCGGTATCGCACAACAAACGTAAAGCCTCCTTCCCATAGCCTTTACCCTGTTTAGCTTTATCCCCTATTAGTACGGATATCTCAGCCCTGCCATCTTTGATATCGTATAGAAAACAGTAGCCTATAGGTTTTTCATCGAGCAGGATTATAAAATCCATGGCTCCCAATTTATCCTTCAGGTATTCTGCGTCATAGCTCTCTCTTGTATCATCCATGTATTCTGTATTTGTTCTATCATTGAACCAGCTGGCAAGGATCTCTGCGTCTTTCGCTGTTGCACGCCTCAGGGAGATCATTCTGTTAGGATAATGCCTCCTCCTGTTATAATATTTGTTGAAACTTAAAAAAAAGTCTTCTAACAAAGGTTTTAAATATTTGTTATACTATATACTATAATTGAAGTGAAGAAAAAATGAAGGACCTTATAACCCGGGAGGAGTTAGTTAAAGCAATTGAGGGAAAACTCAAACTGGATGAAGAAGATGCAGTTAAAGGTGCGGAAGCAGTGCTAAATTTGTTCGGATTTGAAGATAGGGTAATAGATAATATACTTGAGCCACAGGACAGACAACTATTCTATGCTTTAGAAAATGCAGGTTTTATAAGACCCGGAATGGAGGTTGTCACTCTCTATGACAGTAGAGAGTGGAGAATACATTACTGGATCCTTGAGAGAGGATCTATAAAAAAAGCATCAATATTCAGTGATAACAATGGAGAAAAAAAAGAGACAAACATATATGAAAAACTGCCTGACAGGTGTTTTGCAAGGTAGAGGTGAGAGAAGATGAAATTCTCTTTTCTAGGAGGAGCTGAAGAGGTCGGTATGGCGGGCATACTGTTCGATTTGCCCGAGTACAGGTTTTTGTTGGACTATGGGTTTACACCGGGCAAACCGCCATCTTTCCCTAAGGAAAGTCCGAACATAGATTTCTGCTTGCTGACCCACGCACACGTAGACCACAGTGGTCTCATACCCTGGCTCTCTTCCGCAAGGGGACCAAGGATATTTGCCACCACAATGACGCAGAGCATAACAGAGATCCTTGCCAGAGATAATCTAAAGGTATCAAAGTTAGAGGGCTATAGCCTTCCATTCTCTGAGGGTGATGTAGCAAGTTTGCGCAACTACTTCGAGCCTGTAGAGTATGGTGAGAAATTTGAGCTAGGAGGAATAGATATAAGGGGATATTCCTCCGGACACATACCAGGGTCAACAATGTTTGAAATAAACAACGGTTCAAGGACTCTGATAACAGGCGATATGAACACAGTAGATTCCATGTTGATAGGTGGGGTAAAGCCGATAAGGTGTGATAACCTTTTCATAGAATCAACATATGCAGGAAGAGAACACCCGAACAGAGAAGAGCTTGTAAAAGAGTTCAGAGATGATGTTAGCGATACCATAAAGAGGGGAGGCGTAGCTGTCATACCCGCGTTTGCTGTAGCAAGAAGCCAGGAAGTAGCCATGATGCTTGAGGGCCTTGGTATAGATGTTTATCTGGATGGTATGAGCAAAAGGATCGCAACAACATTCTTGAGCGATGGGAAATTTTTGCGATCTGCAAGCAAGCTAAAAAAAGCGCTCAGTCGTGTAAAGTTTGTAAACAATGACTCGCACAGAAAAAAGCTTTTGAAGAACGGGGGTGCGGTGATAACCACAAGCGGTATGCTCGATGGAGGACCGGCACTGTTCTATATAAAACACATAAAGGATGATGAAAGAAACAGCATATTTCTTACAGGATACCAGGTTGAGGGCACCAATGGAAGAAGACTGCTTGACACAGGGACGATAGAGCTCGATGGGGATATAGGAAAACCAAAATGTAATGTAAAGTTCTTTGATTTCTCTGCGCATGCTGATCACAGGGCTCTTGTGAGATTTATAGACGAATGCAGGCCTGAAAATGTTGTGCTCTACCATGGAGATAAGAGAGAGCTACTGGCGAAGGATCTGTCAAATTACAATGTTCTTCTGCCAAAAGATGGGGAAAACTACGAGATAGCCTAGGAGTATACAGCGTAAGCAGCGAAGCCATCAGCTATGACCTTTATCCTGCTCCCTCTCCGCAGGTTCGCTTTTTCTATAGGTATCTCTAAGGTTATGGTCTCATAAGGGAAAACCGTGCTATTTTCGTGCAGAACGACGGATCCATCGACCATCACGTATATATCACTAACTTCTCTTTGCCCTTCATTTAGCACATCTATCCTCAAAACAGCATCCCTTGCTGAAACGTGGATATCCTCTATTCTTACCTCTATCTCCCTTGCTGAGCTATTTATTTCGTATAGATTCTCATACCCTTCTATAAAGCGCTCCAGATTGAATGTTATGCTCTGTAATAAAATTCCACCTGCGACTATGAGCCCTACCACCAGAATTGATGTTACAGCCACAGAGCTTAGGCTCATACACCCTTTATTTTCTCTGCCTTTCTCTCAATCTCTTCAAGCTCGCTCTTCCTTATTGGCTTCCCCCTTATTTCCTGGATGAACTGAAGCACCTTGAGGTTATCAGCAGCGCTCAGCTTCCAGTCTGTGGAAAAACCCTCGCTGACAGAGACACCTGATGCCATTTCAAGAAGCTGCTTCCTTGCATCCTTACCTATCCAGCCTATAGATTCATAGTATTCTAATAGATCTGGGAGGTTTTTTCTACCGATCTTAGATATAAGGAATTCAAGAAGTTTTATGGTGAATGCGTTGCTACTGTAAGTATCTGGTATACCGCCTAAAACTGCCTTAGGCTCATAGCCAAGTTCATAACCGCCCCCAAGGTCAACGCCGAACTCCTCCTCTGTTATGGGCGCAAGCTCAGCAGATTCAGGCTCCTCTAAAGTCTCATAGCCCTCCTGCATCTCCACAACGTTTTCGCCCGGAGCTGTCGCAAACTCTTCTGGGGCAACAGAGCGCAAAAGCTGCTCAATCTCCTTCTCTTCTTTACTCCCATTTTCGGCTTGCGGTGGTGGGGCTGCGGATGTCTCTATAAATGGATTATACTGCGTCGATATGACCTCATACAATGCCATGAGCTGCTGTAACTTCTCGTCCATCGAGCTTACATCCTTCTTAACATCTTCGAGATCTCTTCTCAGAGGCACAACGGTATCATTAACCGTCCCCTCTAAAGCAGTTATTCTATTCCTCGCATCTTCAACCCATCCTCTTATGGCTGATACAGAGGAATCAAGCATGTCAACCCTGTCCGCTAAAATGTCCGGAGCGCTGCCCTCCTGCGGTGGAGCGAACTCCTGTTGTGGAACAAAATTTTGCTCAAAAGTTTCAACAGAAGGTTCTTCTTTTTTCTTTCTTCTAAGGTTAAATCGCATAATTAAACTATGCACTTTTTGCTTTATACTGTTTTCCTTATCTCCTTTGCCGGATTGCCAGCTACAACAGCTTTACTATCCACACTCTTTGTAACAACACTCCCTGCGCCGACCGCACAGCCTCTGCCCAGCGTAATGCCCGGCAATATCGTGGCATGCCCACCAATCCACACATCATTCTCTATAACAACAGGCACATCTCTTATATTGCTCCTTTTATCTACCTCGAGTTTATGCTCAACACCATATATGTGCACCCCCGGACCGATCCACACTCTGTCTCCTATGTCGATTCTTCCTTCGTCAAGGAACACACAATCATAATTTATGAAGCAGTCACTGCCTATGAAGATGTTCTTTCCATAATCACAGAAAAATGGCACTCTAACCACGGTTTTATTCCCTATACCCCCAAAAAGTTGTTTCAGTGCTTCTTTGTATTCCTCACTCCCGCGCTTCAGTGCGAGAAGCTTCTGGCACAGCGCGTATGCTCTATCCAGTTTTTGCTGAAGCTCGTCATTAAAAGCGTAATACCAGCTCATCCAGTAAGGATATTGCTCAACTCTTTTAAATCTATCTCTGCATGGCTTCTCCACCCTATATCAAAATAACCATCCTTCTCAACAAGGTATCCCCCTCTTATAGCCCTTGAGATGTATATCTCTATTGACCTTCTTGAGAACTTTTCCTTCAGCAGACCCTCAAGCTCTTCTCTCTTCACCTTCTCTTTTTTTGCATTTATGTAAGCCACGCAAGCTACTATAGCAGAGACCTCATCTATCCTTGGTGTATTTGTTTTCTTTTTTACCTCTTTAAAGGTTATGAAATACCTCTTTTCTCCCTTTGTGTCCTCAACGCCCCTTATCTCTAAACCCAGAGATTGCAGTGCTCCTTCTAGCTCTTTCAGTATATCAGCGTATCCTTTACCAAATTCTGAGACAAGCTCGCTCTCTGTTGCTCCTGGCACCCTGTGTCTTCTCAGCATGAGAAGCTCCAGAGCTCTCTCCTTTTCGTCAGCCATGATCACCACACCGGTATAGCAACGGAAGAACTTTTCTTTCCTTTTTTTCCAGCTCTTACGATCTCTACCTTCTCATTTATTCTGTCCACATCTAACAGAACAAAGCCCTCTGTTATGAGAAATGAGAGAACATAAGCTCTCTCAAACGTTTCCTGAAAGTTCTTTCCATTCACAAAATCAAAATAATCCGTGCTTTTTACACCGCTGAGCTCTCTTTTTAGCTCATCCATCTTCTTTTCAAACTCTTCCCTGGAGAGAATATCCAGGCTATAGAGCTCTTTTAGATATATGGGCTCTATTTCATGTGCGCTCTCTTCACCGAGAGCCCATTTACCTTTCTCTTTCGCCCTCCAGTAATCAGCAGCCTCCTTTATCCTTGCAGTAGTAAGAGTCTCTATGGTAGCCAGGGGATGATAGCACCTGATAGCCAGAGCTCTAAGCGCTTCCCTGCTCATCCCTTTTATTCTGAATTCAACAAGCATGGGGTCTATCAGCATTGAGCCCAGCCTCTTTTCCAGCCACCCTTCCTGTGCCTCAATGATCCCCGTTAACGTCCATAAAGCTTCAGAGTCCATATCGAGATCATCAAAGCTGTCTTTCAAACCCTTAAGTCTCTCTAAAGCTTCCTTTACGTCCAGGTTGAAAGGATCCTTACCTTCCTCAATTATCTTTTTGCACATCTCAAGGAATTCCTCTATCTCCTCATAGACATTCATGCTTCCCTCTTCATAGCCAAAGCTTCTCCGCTTCTCTGCACGACAATAATGCCCATCCTCTCATCCCTCACAGTTATCTGGTTGGGAGTTATTATCAGATACTGCTCATCCTCTTTGACGCTGCTTATTATTATGTTGTAGATCCTCTCCCTGTTGCGCAGATCCATGTGCACATCAAACTCATCTATAGCCCTGAACTTTGATTTTATGTTCTGCTGTATCGCTAGAAGAAAAGCCATTGTTGCTGCAGCCCTTTCACCACCGCTGTGCGTCATGGGATCCAGAAGCCTTGGCTCATTACTCTTGAAACCCACATATATCTCCAGACCGCTCTCCTCTACACTCTGCCCGACAACCTTTATGTATCCATCCCCATCCACCTCCCTCAGAATTGCTCTGAACCTGGGCTCTATGCCCTTTATTAGCCCCTCAACCTTCTCTCTCCACTTCTTTTCTCTCTCCTTCAACTCCCCCCCAACAGCATCTCTGTTTCCCTCCAGCTCTTTACGCTTCTCCTCTACTTTATAGAACTCATCAGCAAAGCTTCTGTAGACCTCTTCCGCATTATCCGGAATGTCCCCTATCCTTACTACCTCTTCCTTTGTTTTTCCTATCTCTTCCTCTATCTCCTTTGTTGTTCTATTGCTCTCCATTCTCGCACCCTGGGGCATTGTAGATTCTATGTACTGCGCAATCCTCTTTATCTCTTCATTCAAAGAGAGGATCTCTCCTTTTAAAAGCTCAATTTTGAAAGCATTAAGCGCAACATCAACCCTCTTTTTTACATATGCCTCAAGCAACTCTTCACTAATGCTGCGCAGGAGCTCTTCTCTCATTTTTTCCGCTTCCGCACTCCAGAGACCTATCTCCTTCTCAAGTCTCTCTACATCCTTTTTCTTCTTCTCCGCCTCCTTCTCCAGTTTCGCAAGAGCCTTTTCCTCCCGCAGGACCTTAGCCCAGGAGAGCTCAAGAGCTAAAGAGTCTAACTTTTCCTCAAGCTTTTTCTTCTGCAAAAACCCTTCATAAACCCTGTTCCAGTAAGCCAGGGTCTCATTGGCGTTCGCAGAGTTTTTTTCAACCTCTTCAAGCTCATCTCTCACAGATTGAAGCTTCTTCCTGGAATCTATGATCCTGCTCCTATAACTCCCGAAACCCACAGCATCCTCAAGCAATGAAAGTTTCTCCTCAGGCTTCAAAGCGCTGAACCGCTCAAGTGTGTTCTGGTGCATTATTATGAGCATATTGCTCGGATTTATGCCGATCCTCTTGAAAATGGATTGAACCTCATATAAGCTTGCTTCCCTGTAGTCTATCTCATACCAGTAGCTTCCATCACTCTTTATATAGCGCGATATCATCACTGTGTCTGAATTTGAGAAACCAAATGTTCTCCTACCATTCTTTTTGGAGTTGTCTATCAACAAAGAGACTCTGGCAGCATCCTTGCCCCATTTGATGAGATCGCTCAGCTTTTTCGAGCGCTCTGTGTATATCTGCCCGAAGGCCAGAGAGATCGCTAAAAGGATTGAAGACTTCCCGCTACCATTAGGCCCTACGACGAGATTGACCCCGTCCTTCAGTGGGATCCTGGCATAATCATAGCTCATGAAGTTCTCAAGCCGCACTTCTTTTATCCATGCCATCTTCCTTAAATGGATAGAAGAAATATTAAACTTTACATCGCATTTAAGCATATGGTTCTGGCATGCAAGATATTCAGGGTAGAGGAAGAGGGAGAGATCGCAGGCAAGCTCAAAACTGTGCACAGGGATATAGAGGAGGAAGGAATAAAGCTTGTGCAGAGCATTGAAGATGTTAGAAAGGATGGAAAAGCGATAAGAGCGGTGTACAGAGAAGATTACCTTATACACATAAACCACAGAGGGCAGAGGATAGCACAACCCGCAACAAGGGATGTGCCAATAATCTTTTACGGTTCTTTTCTCATAGTCTTTGAAAAGAAGAGCAGAGCAAACCAGATAGCAAACATGCTCAGCAAGGAGCTATTTATAAGTCTGGGCAAGATTGTTGAGTCAAGGATAGGAGCTGATGTGTTACAGAACCTTGCGGAAGAGAGCAACAGCAAGGTAATATTCTTTGACGATATAGATATACCAGACATAAAGAAGCTCTCACTCTATGGGCAGAGCTTAAGGGATACTGAGCTATACGCAGAATACCTTAAGCATGGAAAGCCGTGGTATGTGGTCTTTTCATTAAATAACAGGGTTGTTGGGTTGACTAGGAATTGCGTTGTTACGATGTTCAGCAGAACGGATTTTGAGAGTTTTGTGAACTATGTGATCACAGAGATCATACCTCTCATATGATATAGGAGAAGAGGATCCTCAGAGCTTAGGAGAGTTAGTTGAGGAGATCCCTGGTGAGAGGGCAGGTTATGGATGAGAGGAGACATATTTAGGGCGCATGATGAAGAGGGAAATGGGCAGTTGTTGCTTTGGCGCTCGCTCTATCCACAGCTGCAGCCAGATCCGGGCTATGCTGGCTTTTATTTCTTAAGCTCTTTGCTCAGCCATTCCAGATAATCTTTATTTCCTTCTATAACAGATATAGCCAATATCTCTGGTATCTCATAAGGATGGTTCTTTTTAATGGCTCTTTCAACTTCACCATAGATGCTATTCTCGCTCTTGATAACGCATAACCACTCTTCTGTTCTTTCAACTCTGCCCTCCCACCAGTATATGCTTTCTATTGGGCCCGATATCTGAACACAGCCAGCAAGGTGTTTCTCTACCAGAACATTAGCTATTCTTTCAGCATCTCTTTTACTCCCCACAGTTGTAATCACCTGGATATATTCTTCCATTTTTCCCTCCTTTTTTCTCATTTAGACCCGTATACGCCTTTTTCTTCTTCCATTTTCCGTATTCTTTTGTTATGCTGATTTTTCTAATTTCTATTGCTCATGTTACATCCCTTCTTGACAATGGTAATGTGTCATTTTGGCTTAAAATTTATAATACACCCCAATTTATTAAATAGAAATAAAAGTAATATTACTTGGTGAGGAAAATGGGAAAACTTGATGGAAAAGTTGCTCTCATTACGGGAGCAGGGTCTGGCATGGGGCGGGCTGCTGCAAAGCTGTTTGCAGAGGAAGGAGCTAAGGTAGCATCTGTGGATTATGTGGAAGAGACAGCTAAAGAAACAGCTGAGATGATAAAGAAAGG